>DHCD01000082.1:22319-25371 GCA_002398105.1 Syntrophomonas sp. UBA4911 | reverse complement strand
AGACGTACTACGCTGCGTTCACAGCTGATGGGATATACGCAATCTATCCCTATTTCCACCGCCTTCTGGATTATAGTGCCCATTTTTTCGCCTTTGGCTATACCCTGAGCCAGGTAGAGTCTAAGGGCCGGCTCACTGTCCCTCAAGCTCCGGTGAATAACCTGCCCTCTTAGAATGCCGTTTGCCTGTACTTCCAACCGGACTTGATATTCCTGGCCGGTCCCATCAAAAAATACCACCTTATCACCGTTGCCAAGACGCAGCACTGTCCTTATATGCCGGGCTTCTTCCAGGCCTATGAAGACAGTGTCATCCTTTATATCTTCCGGGGCTATAAAAAAGCGGCGCATCGCAGTCACGATCTCCTATTAACAAGAGCGGGGTTGGCGAAGGACGGTTCTCTGGCCAGGTTAACCCGACCAGAGAACCGTTCCTCGCCAACCCCCCTGTCAGTTTCTTGCTTCTATGCTTTGCGGGCGGCAACGCCTACCCAATCTACATCACTGAGTACCTGTTCGATTATAAAGCCGTTTTTCTCCAGTTGTTTCTCCACTCCGGGCCAGCGGCTGTCCACTATACCGGAGCCGAAGAAATACCCTCCTCGGGGCAGGACTTGGGCGGCTTCCGGAATCAGATCGGTCACCACTTCGGCCGTTATATTAGCCAGTACTATATCAGCTTTTTTATCCGCTAAAGTCTCTATTATGTCTCCTTCTTCAACTTCAATAATATTCTCCAGTTTATTAAGGGCAATGTTCTCCCGGGCTACTTTAACCGCCACATCGTCTACATCCATGGCAAAAATAGAGCGGGCCCCGAGCTTAGCAGCGCCAATGGAGAGGATACCGGAACCGCAGCCGGCATCAATTATATATTCGCCGCCTTTAACATACTGGTCAATAAAGCGCAGACAGAAACGGGTGGAGGCATGAATGCCGGTCCCAAAGGCCATACCCGGGTCTATCTCAATTACAACCTCATCATCCCGGGGCTGGTATTCTTCCCAGGAGGGCTTTATGACCAATTTCTCCCCCACTTTGAAGGTATGATAGTATTTCTTCCAGGACTGTTCCCAGTCCTCATTTTTTACCTCATCTATAAAAACCTTTAGCTGGGGATGGTCAAAGTTACTTTTTACTGCTTCCAGGCAATTATAAAACTCATCCATGATTTCTTTGTCATCGTGGAAATAGGCTTTTACCACTATAAATTCATGATCCAGGAAATCCGGCGATACCGACTGCGGACTCCAGGTCTCGGTGTTAATATATTTTCTGGCTGCCTGGGGGTCTTCAATTACGACTCCACCTGAACCCAGGCGATGAAATATACCTGCTATCGCTTCCACACATATTCCTTCGGTTAGTACGCTTATTTCCTTCCACTTCATACCGCTACCTCTATCCCATGGCATCTTTAAATTTTTCAAACAATCCTTTTTTCCCTGATTTATCTTCGTCGCCATCATCATTGAAAGCCATTAATAATTCCCGCTGCCGCTTGTTTAAGCGTTTGGGAATGCTCACTTCTATTTTCACCTTTAGATCTCCCTGGCGATGACTGTGCAGGTGGGGAATACCCTTCCCCTTAACGGTTATAATATCACCCGGCTGCGTACCTTCAGGAATATTAAGAATATGACTGGCACCGCCCAGGAGGGGTATTTCCACCTGAGCCCCCAAAGCAGCCTGGACAAAATCAATGGTTTGGGTAGTAATAAGGTTATAGCCCTCCCTTTGCAGGCGTTGATGAGGCCTTACCATTATGGTGATATAAAGATCCCCGGGCGGGCCCCCCCGAACTCCCTGCTCACCTTCATTCTGGATTCTCATGCGGGAGCCGTTGTCAACCCCGGCGGGAATTCGCACCTCAATTTTTCTATTCTTTCTGACCTGACCCGTACCCCGACATGCGGAGCAAGGCTTCTCGATAACCTTTCCTTCGCCGTGGCACCGGCCGCAGGGTCTGACCGTCTCAAAACGTCCGAAAGGAGTACTCTGTACATTACGGACCTGACCGCTGCCGTGGCAATCAGGACAAGTTTTTATACTGGAACCAGGCTCGGCCCCGTTGCCGTTGCACTTATCACATTTCTCCACCCGGGCTATTTCAATCTCTTTTTCCAAGCCGAAGATTGCATCTTCAAAGTTTATTTCCAGACGAATTTCCCTGTCCGCGCCACGCTGGGGGCCGGTACGGGCACGCCTCCCGGCGGTACCGGCGCCGCCAAAGAAAAGGTCGAAAATATCATTGATGCCCCCCATGTCGCCAAAATCGCCAAAGCCGCCGAAACCTCCGCCAAAGCCGCCATTATTGCGGGTCGGGTCAAAAGCGTCATGGCCGAAGCGGTCATAGGCCGCCCGCTTTTCGGAATCGCTCAGTATTTCATAGGCGTCATTTATTTCTTTAAATTTCTCCGCCGCATCAGGGTCATCACGATTAACATCGGGATGGTATGTGCGGGCCATCTTCCGGTAAGCCTTTTTTATTTCTTCCGGAGCGGCGTTTTGGGATAATCCCAAAACCTCATATAAATCTCTCTTTGTGGCCATTATTCCCCACCTTCCTGAAAAACAGGGTAACCCGGAAACAATAGAAGCTTCCGGGTAATATCCTCCTCCCAAGTCCAGGTGCTGAGACCTGCAGGTTAATCATCCTGTTTCCCTAAGCTATAAAATTATACGGCATCAGCTGCTTGTCTGGCAAGAGTTCCGCCTTATTTGTCATC
The DNA here is from genome assembly GCA_002398105.1 of Syntrophomonas sp. UBA4911. Classification (GTDB taxonomy): domain Bacteria; phylum Bacillota; class Syntrophomonadia; order Syntrophomonadales; family Syntrophomonadaceae; genus UBA4844. Next base: position 22,643 of record DHCD01000082.1, on the reverse strand, counting down.
GTCCGGGATATTGTAATCGGCGTCAAACACCTCATCCGAACCCGGTTCTTGCTGCTGTTGCTGTTGCTGTTGCTGCTGATTTACGTTTTCATACATTTTGGCCGTAAAAGCATAAACGGCTTCGGTCAGAGCCTGAGTTTTGGCTTCAATAGCGGCAATGTCATCCCCCTGCAGGGCCTGGGTCAACTCCTCTTTGGCCGCCTCAATTTTTCCCTTGGCTTCCTCATCAATCTTGTCGGCATTTTCTTTCAGGACCTTATCAGCCTGGTAAATCATGCTATCCGCATTATTTCGAGCTTCGATTTCCTTCAGGCGCTTTTCGTC
>DHCD01000082.1:21301-22017 GCA_002398105.1 Syntrophomonas sp. UBA4911 | reverse complement strand
ACAATACCGTTAACATCAATATCAAACTTGACCTCTACCTGCGGAACTCCCCGTGGCGCCGGTGGAATGCCGGTCAACTGGAAACGGCCCAGGGTTACGTTATGCTGGGCCATCTTTCTTTCTCCCTGCATCACATGGATATCAACCGAAGTCTGGTTGTCGGCGGCAGTGGTAAACACCTGGCTCTTAGCCGTAGGTATGGTGGTATTGCGATCAATAATCCGGGTAAAAACTCCGCCCAGGGTTTCAATACCCAGCGACAGCGGGGTTACATCCAGAAGAACTACATCGCTGACTTCTCCGGACAGCACCCCGGCCTGGATGGCCGCGCCGATGGCGACAACTTCATCCGGATTGATGCCTTTAAAGGGCTCTTTACCGATAAAATTCTTAATCGCATCCTGTACCGCCGGTATTCTGGTAGAACCTCCCACCAGGATGACCTTATCAATCTGACTGGCCTTTAGACCCGAATCTTTGAGAGCCTGACGGGTTGGGCCCATAGTTTTTTCCACCAGATCGGCGGTCATTTCATTGAATTTGGCCCGGGTCAAGGTTTTCTCCAGGTGCAGAGGCCCCTCCTGAGTAGCTGTAATGTACGGAATATTGATATCGGTGGTCATTACTCCGGAAAGTTCGTGCTTGGCTTTCTCTGCCGCCTCTTTCAGACGGTGCATCGCCATTTTGTCGTTGCGTAAGTCAAATCCTTTTTCTTT
>DHCD01000082.1:8865-21054 GCA_002398105.1 Syntrophomonas sp. UBA4911 | reverse complement strand
GCTTTAACCTCAAATACTCCGTCGCCTATTTCCAGTATGGAGACATCAAAGGTACCTCCACCCAGGTCAAAAACCAGGATGGTCTGGGTGTCGTCTTTGTCCAGGCCATAAGCCAGAGCAGCTGCCGTAGGCTCATTTATAATTCTTAAAACTTCCAGGCCCGCGATTTTACCGGCATCCTTGGTAGCCTGACGCTGGGAATCAGTAAAATAAGCCGGAACGGTTATTACCGCCTGGGTTATTTTCTCGCCCAAATAAGCTTCCGCATCCGTTTTCAGTTTTTGCAGAATCATAGCGGATATTTCCTGGGGAGTATATTTCTTGCCGTCAATATCCACTTTATAATCAGTACCCATCTTCCTCTTTATGGATACTACGGTCCTTTCAGGATTGGTTATGGCCTGCCGCCTGGCAATGCGTCCCACCAATCTCTCATTCGCTTTGGAAAAGCCGACTACCGAAGGAGTGGTGCGTTCGCCTTCGGCATTGGCGATAACAGCTGCTTCGCTGCCTTCCATGACAGCAATACATGAGTTGGTGGTACCCAGGTCAATCCCGACAACCTTACTCATTATAAAAACACCTCCAGATTAATATAGAAAAGTCAGGTTCTATTATTTGCTAACCTTCACCAGGCTGGGCCTTATAACCCGGCCATGAAGAGTATACCCTGTTTGCAGCTCCTCAATAATTGTATTTTCAGGATGCTCGCCACTTTCCTCCACCAGCAGGGGCTGATGGTATTCAGGGTCAAACGGTTTTCCCATGGCCTCCACCCGCTCTACCCCTTCACTCTTCATAAGCTCCTGCAGATTCCTGGAAATCATCTCCACCCCTTTGCTCAGAGCCTCCAGATCTTGGCTGCTGTTAAATTGGGTCAGGGCCCTTTCCAGGTCGTCTATAACCGGCAGCAGTTTTTTAATCAGCGGCAGGGCGGCATATTTACTGTACTCTTCCTTGTCCCGGGCGCTGCGCTTTTTAAAGTTATCCATTTCGGCCAGGGATCTGAGATAAAGGTCATAGTATTTTTTACTTTCCTCCTGCTGCCTGGCCAGTTCCTGGCTTAAAGCAGTGATTTCGTCGGCTTCTTTAGCTTTACCTGGTATGGTACTGCCTTCCTGTTCATTTATTTCTGCTTTGACCTGTTCCTGGTTTTCCATGTCCTTGCTTTCCATGGATTAAAATCACCTCTATTCCATCATATCTATATTATCAGGGTCAGCTTCATCATTCTTCATTTTAATAACCGTATTTATGCGTAATATGGAAGTCGCCACTTCCCCGGCCGTTTTTAAGGCATGCAGCTTTACCGGGGTAGGATCAAAAATTCCGTGTTCCATAACATCTATCAGCTCTCCGCTGTCCGCATCAAAGGATATGCTGTTTTTCCCCTTCTTTTTCTGGGCCGCAATAATATTCCCCAGTTTTTCCAGGGGATTAAAGCCGGAATTACTGACCATACAGGTAAATGGTTTGATCAAGGCCTCGCGTACCGCCAACACTCCGTAAGAGCTCATATCTCCGTCCTCCCGGGCCAGTTCTTCCAGTTCGCCCGCCAGCCATATCTCCAGGGCTCCTCCTCCGGGTACGATGCCGCCCTGCAAGGCGGCCTGCAAGGAAGCGGCTGCGTCTTTGGCCATACGTTCCCGCTCATCCACCACCTCTCCGGTAGAGGCGCCGACTATCAAGGTGGCCAGATTTTGAGCCTTACCGCCGTAGATGCAGGTATGCTTAAGCTTCTCATCCACCTTGACCCGCTCCGCATAACCCAGATATTTTTTCAGCACCTGGGCCGGGCGATTCAAGGCATTGGCCTTTATTTTTTTAGCTCCCGTGTGCTGGCACAACCTATCCATTTCCCGGGAGGAAACTCTCTGTATAACCATTATCCCTGCTTCAGTAAATATCTCCTCCGCTATCGCGTCTATACTCCGGTCGACTGCTATGAGATTTACCCCCAGCTCCAGCAACCGGTTTAAATTGTCTTCATACTGCTGTCGGGCCTGCAGATAATACTGGAAACCGGCTTCGGTCTTCATGGCTTCCCGATTCAGATCCTCCGGCTGCAAGGCGTCGTCTATAGCCAGGACAATTGCCTGTTCCAGGCTGGATGGCATTTCTTTATTCAGAGTCTGCTTATTGATCAGTACCCCTCGGAAAACCTGGTTCTGAGTTCCTTCCCGGGCAATAACCGCATCCGCCAACTTAAAATCAGGATCCAGCAGTTTATCCCTTCCCACCAGCCTGGCTCCCTCCACTACCAGTCCGGCCAAATCCTGCTGACCCCGACCGGCGATAACGGCAATGTCAACCAGCCTCTGATCGTCAAGGCATTCTATCTCCAGGCTGCTGGCTGCAATTTTTTGTCGGGCGGTTTCTATACCGCGGTTGATTCCTTCTATTACCCGGGTAACCGGTACTCCCTTTAAAACCTGGGCCGCGCCCTCAGCCACCAGGGCGCTGGCAATTATAGTAGCAGTGGTGGTGCCATCCCCCGCTTCCGCCTGCTGGGCCCGGGCGGCATTTATAATCATATGGGCCACCGGATGGCTGACATCCATGTATCGCAATATAGTGACGCCATCATTGGTTACCACCACGTCGCCAAAACGGTCAACCATCATTATATCCAGCCCCCGCGGACCTATGGTTCCCTCCACGGTCGAAGATATTATCCGGGCGACATTGGTATTGTTCAGAAGGGTCTGAAATTTATCATCTTTTTCCTGACCATCAGCAAGCAGCTTATCCGGCATAAAGGCCTCCTACTTAAAAGTTTTAGCTAAGCTTTCCCCGAAAGAGGCAAAAGCCGCCAAGGAAAGTGATGCCTCGGCACCATCTAAAAGCGTTTTTTGATAATTTCTTCTATAATTTCCCGAACTGAATCCAGACTACCGGCCGCTTTCCAGTACTCCATCCGTATTGGCCCCATCAATCCCATCCAGCCTTTTTCTCCCTGAGTCTGGTACCCGGAAAACACCAGGCTCAATTCCTGAATGGCTTGGGACTGGTTTTCTTTCCCTATCCGGATATCGACCTTATTGCCGATATTATCAGGGAGCAGATTTTTAAGCATACTCTCTTCTTCCAGGAAAGCCAGTATTCTTCTCAATTTATCCACATCTTTAAACTCAGGCTCATTCAGGATATTAAGGGCTCCGCTTATCATAACTCTTTCCTCATTGGAATTTGCCAGCAGGCTTTCTATAGCTTCCAGAGCGCGGTCGATTACCCGCCTGCGTTGCTTAAGTTCTTCCCTTAATGCCTGCAGATCACCGCGCTGTACTTCCGCCAGTTTTTTTCCGGCCAGAATCTGATTGAGCACCCGCCCAATCAAATCCAATTCCGCAGCCTTAATCGACCCGGGTACTTCGATCTGGCGGTGCATTACCACTCCCAGATCGGTTACCAGCAGCAGCAGAGCCTTCCCTTCCTCAATCGGTATCAGCTGCAGGTATTTGAACTTACTCAAATTAATTGAGGGAACAATAACAAAGGAAGCATAGTTGGTAATTCGAGCCAGATAATGACCGATTTTCTGTATCAGTTCATTCAGTTCCTGAAAACTGTCGTCAAGCAGGTGCAGCAAGAACTCGGTCTCTTTCTCATCCAGAGTTTCTTTTTCCATCATGCAGTCCACATAGTAGCGGAACCCTTTCTGGGATGGGATACGGCCCGCCGAAGTATGGGGCTGTTCCAGATACCCCATTTCCTCCAGATCAGACATCTCGTTACGTACGGTAGCCGCGCTGATTTTAAGTCCATGCTTTTTAACCACCGCCCGGGAGCCGACTGGTTCCGCCGTCTCTACATAATCCCTGATGATGGATTCAAGAATCAGTTTTTTTCTTTCATCCAGTATCATTTTTCTCACCTGCCTGTTAGCACTCTCTTCTATTGAGTGCTAATCAGTGTTTACTAAAAAATAGCACCTGTATTATCCTTTGTCAAGCCTCTGAATCAGTCCATAAATTGGCTTAGAACCTGATTAGAAAGAAAATAACCCGCTTTAGTAAAGCTAAGACGTCCGTTTTCTATATTCAATAATCCTCTATTCATATATTGCACAATTATTCCTTTATACTCGCTGGAAATATCTACCCCGAAGCGTTGCTGAAAATGGGCCAAATCAATGCCTTCACATAGCCTCAACCCCAGTATGAGGGCGTCAATCATTAATTCCCGTCCCTCCATACGCTCCAGTTCTTTTATCGGCCATTGCTCACCCGATATTAAAGCACCGGTATAGCCCTTAAAGTCAGGCTGGTTCATATAGCGGCTGCCGGCAACAAAGCTCACGGCTCCCGCCCCCAAACCCAGATATTCTCTTCCCTGCCAGTAGACCAGATTATGGCGGCATTCCCAGCCCGGACGGCAGAAGTTGGATATTTCATAGTGAACAAATCCTCTTTCGGCCAGGTACTCCATAGCCAGGTTATACATACGCCATTCTTCATCCTCATCCAACATCTGCAGCCTGCCCTGGGCCGCATCTTTTCCCATCGGAGTGTGTTCCTCCAGCTGCAGCAGGTAAAGCGACAGGTGACAAGGCTTGCAGTCCAGGGCCTGCTTGAGATTCTGCCACCACCTTTTCAGTGACTGGCCCGGCAGCCCGTAAATAAGGTCCAGGTTAAAGTTTTCCCAGCCCCGGCTATGAATCAGCTCCACCGTTTCTCTTACCGCGGCTGCATCATGTACCCTTCCCATTAAGGCCAATTCATCGTCAAAAAAGCTTTGCACCCCGAGGGACAGACGGTTTATGCCCGCTGCTTCCATTGCTGCCAGCTTGGCTTTATCCAGGGTAGCCGGATTAGCTTCCATACTTATCTCAGCCCCGGGGATAATAGTAAAATTATCGCCGCAGGCTCTTATAATCGAACCCAGCTGGCGCCCGTCCAGCATACTCGGAGTCCCCCCTCCCAGATAGATGCTTTCCAACTGCACCGCCGGCATCTGCTCGCCCCGGATTCTAATTTCCTTTAACAGCGCCCGGACATAATTGTCCAAATCGGATTCATTTTTCCCGGGAAGAGAGTAAAAGTCACAGTAACGGCACTTTTTAATACAAAAGGGGATATGTATATACATCCCCATACCGTTACAATCTTTAATTTTTAATTTTGCATTCTTAATTGCCATATCTCCCTCTTCATGCTACCGATAATATAATCTGCAGTTTGCGGCGCTATGGTTCCACTGCAAAAACTTGGTTTGGATGCATAAATATGAAGGAGCCGTCGACGGAGCATGGCTGCATCACCCTGCGAAGACGAGCGGCGGAAGGGGGCGAGCCCCACGGATGGGGGGAGAGTGACACTGAGCACGGACGCGAATTGGAACGTCCCCCTTCAGACGCGAGACAAGCAGCTGGTGATGCCCATGCAAAGTCTCGAGCAACGGAATATTTATGCATCCAACCACGCTATAACTTTTCGCCATGAATAACCCTATTCATCCTCTATATTCATCACACTCATGAAGGCATCTTTCGGTACTTCCACCCGGCCGATCTGCTTCATCTTCTTTTTACCCTCTTTTTGCTTTTCCAGAAGCTTTTTCTTGCGGGTGATATCGCCGCCATAGCACTTGGCCAGAACATCCTTGCGCATGGCCTTGACCGTCTCCCGGGCTATTATTTTGCTTCCGACAGCTGCCTGTATAGCTACTTCATACATCTGCCGGGGTATGATTTTACGCAGTTTTTCCGTAGTAGCCCGCCCCCGGTAATAGGCTCGATCCTGGTGGGTAATGAAACTCAGGGCATCCACTATTTCCCCGTTGAGCATGATATCCATTTTGACCAGATTGGATACCTCGTAGCCGCTGATTTCATAATCCAGGGAAGCATAGCCCCGGGTACGGGATTTCAGGGCGTCAAAAAAGTCATACAGTATCTCCGACAGGGGAAGTTTGTAACTGATCATTACCCGCTGCGAAGTGAGGTATTCCATGGTTATGAAGCTGCCCCGTTTATCCTGGCACAATTCCATAATAGTCCCTACATATTCATTGGGAACCATGATGGAAGCTTTTACGAAGGGCTCCATGATGCGCTCGGTTCTTTGTGCCGGAGGCCAGTGGGCAGGATTTTGCACCAATATTTCACTGCCGTCGGTTAAGACGATTTTATATACCACACTGGGAGCGGTAGCCAGCAGGCTGAGATCATATTCCCGCTCCAATCTTTCTCTGATTATTTCCAGATGCAAAAGGCCCAGGAAACCGCAGCGGAAGCCAAAGCCAAGGGCATCGGAGGTTTCCGGTTCATAAAAGAGAGAAGCATCATTTAATTTTAACCGGTCGAGAGCGTCGCGCAGCCTCTCGAAATCATTGTTTTCCAGGGGATAAAGCCCGCAATATACCATAGGCTTGACTTCCTGGTAACCAGGCAGAGCTGTATCCGCCGGTTGGGAAGCCAGAGTGATGGTATCACCCACCCGGGTATCCTTGACATTTTTGATCCCGGCGGTCAGATAACCTACTTCACCAGCGCTTAGAGTTTCAACTTCCGTCATGTAAGGCGACAGCACTCCGATTTCATATATCTCGAATTCTTTACCGCTTGACATCATGCGGATGATATCGCCCTGACGGACACTGCCGTTTACAACCCGAATATAGGAGATGGCTCCTTTGTAGGAATCAAAGTAGGAGTCAAATATCAAAGCTTGCAGGGGCCCGTTTTCATCTCCCTTGGGAGGCGGCACCTGCTTCACTATGGCTTCCAGGACCTCTTCAATCCCCGTACCCAGTTTGGCCGATATAGGTAGGATGCCCTCTTTTTCCAGACCCAGTACGTCTTCCATCTCCTGCTTGACCCGGTCGGGCTCGGCTCCCGGAAGATCTATCTTGTTGACCAGTCCTACAATCTCCAGATTAAGATCCATGGCCATATATACATTGGCCAGAGTCTGGGCTTCTATTCCCTGGGAAGCGTCAACCACCAGCAAGGCGCCCTCGCAGGAAGCCAGGCTTCTGGACACTTCGTAGGTAAAGTCCACATGTCCCGGGGTATCAATAAGATTCAGTATATAATCCTGGCCGTCACGGCTCCGGTAATTAAGGCGCACCGGCTGTAGTTTTATGGTTATACCCTTTTCGCGCTCCAGATCCATTTTGTCCAGAAACTGCTCCCGCATTTCCCGGTCGCTTAGAGCACCGGTGAACTGCAGCAAGCGATCTGCCAGGGTGGATTTACCGTGGTCTATATGGGCGATAATGCTGAAATTTCGTATTCTGTTCTGCAAGATATACTCCTTCTTTTAGACGTCTAATGCCAAAAAATCATGCTTTAAATTATACCCGATTGGCATTCTCTCTTCAATTAAAGAACCTTGATGAATTTCCCCATAATGCCCAATGATTATAACTCTTCGAGTCAACGTTGCATAGTATGGGTAGAGGAGGAAGGATAAATAATGGAATATAAACCCAGAATTGACCCTGCAGAAAAAACTTCTACATCATGTAGTCATAACCCGATTAACGAATCAGACCAATCCGATTATTGGTATAGGCTAGGACTGAGTCGGTATCACTCCGGACAACTGCAAGAGGCCTGCCGTTTTTTTGAACAGGCCCGTCAGGGTATAGAGAAAATTCCTTCGCTGTACCGTGATTATGCCATCTGCTGGCGGGATCAGGGTAATATATACCAGGCCATGGAAATAATCCGTGAAGGTCTGGCCGTGTTTCCTGACTATACCGCCCTTTATTTTCTACAAGGCCTGAGCTATTATGACGCCGGGCTGCTAAAGCAGTCCGCCCTTGCGTTTCAGCGCTACACCGATTTTAACGAAACATCTGATTATGCCGGCAGCGTAGGGGCAAACCGCCATCTGGCCTTTGCCAACCTGGCCGCAATCAACGAACATCGGCATGACCTGGCTAACGCTGTCCAATACACGCGTCTGGCGCTAGGAGCTATTAAGGCTGATTCCCTGCTTAACCGCTATGGCCGTTTGTTGCGGCAGATTCCGTCCGGGGGGGAGATATTTACCCGCTACCTGCTTGACGAGACTGACCTGGAAACTGAAAATATAGCCTCAATTCTGTATGCTCATGCTTTTTACCCGGAGTGTCTCAAACTTTTGCATAACCTCCCGGACAGTCCCGAGACAGCAAGCCTGAAATGGCAATGCCGGCAGCGCCTGCCCAAGGAATGGGAAGAGGCTGAAGAAATATTATCGGCTGATCAGCAGCGGCTTGATTCAGCCGCTTTAATTAAGCAGATCTGCCTTTTTTACTGGCAGCAAGAGCCTCGCCGCAACGCTGCCCCTCTGCTGGATAAGGCCGGTTTACCCGAAGACCCTATGGTTCAGGCTTGCCGCTTTATTAACCGGCTTATATTCTCAGAGGACAGAAATGACCCCAATGATAATTTTCGGGAGGAATTACTGGAGACCGCAGTTGCTGTGCTCCAGCTGCATGACCTGGACTTGGCTCTGGCCATTGCCGAGGCGCTCGGCGCCAATAATAGAGAAGCGGCCTACCGCCTTTTGGGCCGGACTGCTTTTGCTCATAAGCTTTATCCTCTGACCCGGCACCTGTTGGAACGGGTGATAAATCCGGAAAAAGAAGATCTTTTGGTTTGGGCCCGGGCCTGTCAGGCGGAAGGCGACCATCCCCAGGCTTTTTTTCGCTTCTGGCAGATTGCTCAGACGCAAAAGGATGAGGGGATCCTGGCCCAGGCTTTATCAGAATGGGCCGCCAGTCTCCGAATGTTGCTGCTGGAAGCTGAAGACCATCCCCCCCAGTCTCTGCAGCAGATAATACGCCTGGGCAGCGTGGAAAAAAGAAGTGCTTATTGTGCCAATCCTGCAATCAGCCCCGGTGAAGAATTGTTCAGATGGGAGTGCAGTTAAAATGACCCTGAGTCTATGCATGATTACCCGCAATGAGGGGCACCAGATCTCGCGCTGCCTTTCCAGTATAAAAGACTATGTGGATGAAATCGTGCTGGTCGATACCGGTTCCAGCGATCAAACCGTTGCTCTGGCCCACCGGTGGGGAGCCCGGGTAGCGCATTGTGCCTGGGACGATGATTTCAGCAAAGCCCGTAATCAATCGCTGGAACTGGCGCAAGGCGATTGGATATTCTTTATGGACGGTGATGAGGAACTGGCGCCAGGCAGCGGAGAAATACTGCTCAAGACTATAAGGCAAGCTGAATACGAAGCCTTTTGGGTCCAGGTGATCAATACCACCGGAACCAACAGCCGTTTAAAGCTTCCAGCCATTCGCCTGTTCCGCAACCGTAACAGTTACCGTTTTCAGGGACGCATCCATGAACAAATAATCGCCTCTATCATTGAACATTCCCAGCCGGAAAGCATCGGTTCAAGTGGGATTGAAATCCTGCACCACGGCTATAATAGCAATGAAGCCGACATTGCAGCCAAAACCCGGCGCAACCTGAAAATACTGCAGTCTTATCCGGAAGAGCATAAAAACGGTTTTTACTACTACAATCTGGGCAGCGAGTACCTGAGAGCCGGACAAAGAGAAAAGGCCCTCGCCTGCTTTGAGTATTCGGTCCGGCAAACCCCGCCGCGGCAGGGATTTGCCCCTATTCTGATCAAAAAGACCATAATTGCCCTCATGGAGTTGCGCAAATATATGGAAGCGGTCCGGCAATTATCTTATTACCAGACCATTTATCCCGACTTTAACGATCTGCTTATGCTGGAAGCAATCTGCTATCTGAACATGGGCCGTTTCAGCCAGGCGGCCCGGATTCTGAAGAGGTACCAGGCTCTGCCTGCTTCTCCTTCATGGTATCCCAGCGAAGAAAACCTCTTTGGTCTTAGTGCGGAAGCCTTGCTGCAGCAGGTGGAGCGGGAATGTCTGGAAGCAGATCATCCTGTTCTGAGCGTTTGCCTCTATGGCAAGGATGAGGCCGAGGTTCTGCCCGCTACCATTAAGTCAGTCAATGAACTGGGCAATGAGCTGCTGTACCTGGATATGGAGTCCACTGATGCCAGCGGTGAGATTGCCGAACAATTTGGAGCCAGGGTTTTTTCCGGGCCCTGGCCGGATAACCGTACTCGGCTCTATCAGCAAGTGCTGGATCACGCCGGCGGAGAATGGATACTCCTGTTAAAAGCAGACGAATCTCTATCCCGGGAAAGCTGCCAGCAGCTTATTTCCGCCCTCAAAGCAGAAAATCAGGCTTATCTTCTTCCCATCTTCACCCCCCTTACTGACTCCGAAGCTGAATCGGAAGTACGGGGAGAAGTCAGATTGTTCCGTCGAGCCTCCTTGGCCTCAGATTTAACCGCCAAGCCATTCCCGGTTTTAAATACTCCCATAAAGCACCGCCACTTTCTTATTTCTGCCGCTTATAGCACCAATAAGCAACAGCAGAACTGGCAAAAGGCCATTGAGCTGAGCCGTCGTGATCCTGCCGGCAGCTGGTATGCCAGAGGCCGGGTGCATTTTTATGCCCATGATTATACCCAGGCCGTCGAGGCCATGCAGAAAGCATTGCTGCTGGGGGCCGCCAACCTCCCGCCCACCTTCTATTATCATTATGCCCTGGCCTTAATGGGCCTTTCCCGCTATGACAGCGTAATCAGGCTGCTGGAACCGGCCCGGGAATTATATTCCGATTATTTGGATCTTCACTACCTTCTGGCCCTGGCCCAATATGCCGCCGGGAATGAAACCGAGGCCGAGAAACTTCTGCTGTACTGTATAAAAATCTCCGTTGAGCCTTGGGCCAAATATGTTTGCGCTTCCGGTACCGGGACTTACCAGGCTATGGCGTCCCTGGCCGCCATTTACGCTGCCCGGCAGCAGCCTGACCGGGCATTGGATTATCTCACCCGGGCCGCTCTTTATCCCGGTGCTTTCAGTCTGGTTATAGGCCAAATATTGCTGCTTAAAGATAAAGCCTTTTTTTCTTTGGAAAAGTGGATGCAGCAAAGCCAACTTTGGAATGTCCATAATCTTTTTACCATCGCCCTCAACTATGCGCAAATGAACCGTTATCACCAGTGTTGGCATTACCTCCAGACAGCGGTGCAAGCAGGCGGTAAGAAAAAAGAGAATTTGCCCTTACTGCTTGAAGGCAGTGAAAAACTGCTCCGGATTTTTGCCGGTCAGCTTGCGTCCAAAATTGCACCGACTTCCTGCCTGTTAAAACTATGCCGAGAGGAGAAATTGATATGAAGCGGGTACTTATAGGCAGTACAATTCGGCAAGATCCGCCTACTCTCCAATATTTTCTGGATTCGCTGCGGGACCTGCGTCAGGACGGATGCCAGGTGGACTATTGCTTTGTGGATGACAACGATGAATCGGAATCATCTCAATTATTACGGACTTTCCGGCCGCTTGCTTCCCGGGTAAACTGTCTGTCCGGCAGTCACAAAACCATTCCCTATTTAAAAGATTACATTACTCACCGCTGGAATGAACAGTTGATCTGGCGCGTAGCCTACAATAAAAATTTGATCATGCAGGAATGCAGAACCGGAGGATACGATTATCTTCTGCTGGTCGACTCCGATCTGCTGCTGCACGCGGATACCCTTCTCCACTTAATGGCCAGCAATAAAGATATTATTTCCGAAATTTTCTGGACCCAGTTTCAGGCAGACAGCATGGAACTGCCCAATGTCTGGCTTAAAGACAGCTATACCCTCTATTCCGCCCAACGGGGGGAGCAGCTTTCCCCGGAGGAGATCATGCAGCGGACCCAAGATTTTTTAACGATGCTGCGTCAGCCGGGAACATATCGGGTTGGAGGCTTGGGCGCCTGCACCCTTTTCAGCCGCCGCAGCCTGCAGGCTGGAGTCAATTATGATGAAATCTATAACCTGTCGTTATGGGGCGAAGATCGTCACCTGTGCGTACGTGCTGCCGCTCTGGGCTTCGAACTTTGGGCAGATACCTGCTTTCCCTGCTACCATATATATCGTAGTCGGGATCTCTTGGGGGTATATCCATTTCTGCAGTCTCAGTCCCAGATAAAATATCGCTATTGGCAAGCCTGGGCTCAAGGTCCCCTGCATTCAACTCTGGAAGATTGCCTGTCATTTGATTTTCGCCGCCCCCAGCTTAAAGAAAATTATAGTTTCATCTTTACCCCTCGGGGCTGGAGCGCTTTAGAAAAAATTCACGCCGTCCAGGGCTGGCCAACCCATAAAAGCATTCAAAAAGTTGAATTGTCTTCTCCTGACCTGG
>DHCD01000082.1:0-8622 GCA_002398105.1 Syntrophomonas sp. UBA4911 | reverse complement strand
CGGGGAATCCGCTTTCAGGAAGCGAGCGATCTGAAAATAGCCTGTAAATATGACGGCAATTGGAAGATTGACGATCTCCGGTATGAAGAGCCTGGGCCCAGCCAGCGCCAACCCGGCTATAAGCATAAGATCTACCAGGGTCTGACCCGCAGGGTAAAAGCGTCTCCGGCCAAGCTGACTCTGGGAATGCTGGTACACAATGAGGCTGATCGTTTTTTACCCCGGGTATTACAGCATGCAGCCCGCTATGTCGATGAAGCTGTTATTCTGGATGACGCCAGCAGTGACGACACCGTCGCCGTTTGCCGCAACTGTTTACAGGATTTGCCTCTGCTGCTTCATTCTAACCGGGAGCCCGGCTTTCATAACGAAGTGCAACTGCGCCAACAGCTATGGAAACTGCTCCTGGAACAAGACCCCGACTGGATTCTCATCCTGGATGCCGATGAAATGCTTGAAGAAAGGGTGGTAGCAGAAATAAATCAGCTGCTCCAGCAGCCGGATATAGATGTTTACGGCTTCCGTACCTTTGATTTCTGGAATTCCACCCATTACCGCGAAGACAATTTATGGCGGGGGCACCTGCATTATAAGCCCTACTTGATGCGCTACCAGCCCGGGTTCATTTATCAATGGCTGGAAACTCCTTTACACTGCGGACGGTTTCCGGTCAATATCAATGCATTGCCCGTGGGTTTAAGCGATTTGCGCCTGATCCATCTGGGCTGGTCAACGGAAAGGGATCGCCAGAATAAGTACCAGCGTTATATACAGCTTGACGGAGACGGCAAATACGGAAATATCAGGCAGTATCATTCTATTCTTGATCCTGCGCCTAATCTGGTGCAGTGGGAAGAGTAAAGGGAGGCGCAGATCCTACCTCCCTTTTACCTTTAGACAGGGCAATCGGTGGTGCTGATGCAGAAGGAGGTTGGTACACAGAGGTCGCTCACGCTGAAATCAATGTTCAGGTCTCCGGCGACCGATGTCGGCGTGGCTCCGGTAACCGACGCCGTAGGAACGTAGGAAAATGTGGGCGACAATCCGCAAACGCATAAGGTAAGGCCATCCGGTAAGGTCAGGCAGGAGTATTTATTGGTTATGAGGCAAAAATCCAAAAAAGTAAAACCGTTGTTTAAGTACTGGTATTCCAGCTGTACATCATAGGAAAAACAAAGCTGGGGCGGCGAACAGGTCAGGTCGATCGCTACATCATAAACAGCGGCGTTAGCATGGGTTCCCGGCCCCACCGGCGTAAAATTGGGACAAGTGCAGGTCAGGCTCTGGGCAAAGTTTTCATTGAGGGACGAGACCTCTTCTGCGCAGATACGAATAATAGCCAAGCTACTCACTCCTTTATACCGTAATAGACTTTGGTCTATTGCATAGTATGAGCTTTAAAAAACAAAGGTTCCGGTATTTGCTTTTTTAGGTAATCTACTTCACAATAGACATTTTTAGTAATTATTTGCCAGATAAAGGGGCAAAATCAAATTAGGGTTTTAAAGCCTTCATTATATCTGAATAAAGTGGTAGTATAAATTATTGACAAACGCCGCATTATCTTTGGCAATTATTTGGGTTTTTTATTCAGAAAGGATGGAATAATTAATGTGGGAGATTTTTTCTGTGCTTTTGCCTTTTATACTCCTTGCTCTTTACCTGGGGAGAACCTGGATGCGAATCAAGAACCAACCCGGCAGGCTCTTGCTCTTGTTTATCGGCAGCGGGCTGTGGTTTATCGGCAGCAGCCTCACGGGCACTCCCGGAAATATTGCTTTATATTTTACCGTAGCCGGTTTAATAATATTTTTCACTGTGGTGACCATTGATGCGGGAGAACCGTATATACCTGATGTAGACGAAATGCCAGAGGAGGAAGGGGATCAATAATAGTATCATGCCCTGCCAGGAAGACGCTTTCTCACCATATTGATTATTAATTCGCTCTCTTCCAGTTTAAACCAGTAGACAATTACGGCATACAGCAAAGCCCCTACCAGCATGCCAACACTTACACTGATAAGCAGATTGAGCTTAAACGTCATATCTATTAAGCCCATAAGATGGTTAACCGTAAAGCGGACGGCAGCATACATTAATAAAGACGCTCCGGCAGCTATCGCGAAGCTGAGTATAATCTTGCTGCCTCCCAGCTTGCCTACCTTGACTCTTAATACCGTCAGCAAAAAGACCAGATTTAAAAAACCCGCCAGCGAATAGGCCAGAGCCAGGCCGGTATGCCCCATAGGTTCAACCAGTTCCATGGAGAGAAATATATTGAAACCAATGGTTATGGTTGCTGCAATTACCGGGGTCAGGGTATCCTTTAAGGCATAAAAACTGCGGTTTAAAACCTGAATGGAAGAATAGGCGAACAGCCCTATACAGTAAAAGAATAGAGCCTGGTTAGTAGCGGCAGCCATTGCGGCAGTAAATTCGCCCTGCTGAAACAACAGCTTGATCAGTGGTTCCCCAATAGCCATCAGTCCCAGTGAAGCCGGAATAGTTACCAGGAATATGGCGCGTAAGCCCAATGAACTGGTACGTTTAAACAAGTCCAGTTCCCCCCGGGCGGTCAAGGTGGTAAGGGTGGGGAATATGGCGGTGGCGATGGAAACAGCAAAGATGCCTATGGGCAGATTCATAATCCGCTGGGCCAGGTTAAGGGCGCTTACAGTCCCTGAGCCCAGACCCGATGAAAGGTTCTGGGTAACAAAGAGGTTTATCTGTACTACTCCCAACCCGGCCAAAACCGGAATCATCAGAACCATGATCTGGCGGAAGCCCGGATCCCGGTAATCAAAGGAGAAAGTATATTTTAAGCCTACCCGCCGCAGGGCCGGAATCTGCACCAGGAAGTTGAGGGCCGCACCGATTACCACCCCGTAGGAAAATGCGGTGATCCCTATCTGTTTAACCAGGGCTAACCCCACCAGTATAATCAAGAGGTTGTATACCAGAGTGCCGATAGCCGGGGCGGCAAAATGATTATAAGAATTGAGTATGCCCATGGCAAAACCGTTTAAGGCCATAAAAAAGGTCTGCAGAAACATTATGTGGGTCAGGGTAACGGCCAGCCCAATATACTGGTCAGGTAATCCCGGAACCAGCAGTACAATCAGGGGGCGGGTATACAGATAAGCAAATACCGTAAGTATTAATAAAAAAATTACCGTATAGTTAAAAACTATGCTGGCGGATTTCCATCCCTCATCAGTGCGGTCAGTCGCAATGCAGGAAGAGAAAATAGGAATAAAGGCGGAACTCAAGGCTCCCCCCACCAACAGCATGTACAGGAAATCAGGGATGGAAAAAGCTGCCCGATAGGCATCGGTCAAATAATTCTGGCCAAATATGGTATACATGACCACTTCGCGGCCATAGCCCAGAATTCTTGATATAATCACCGTAACCATCAAAAGTATTGCCGCTTTGGCTACATGTTTTCCTGTGTCGCTCAAATATCTCAGCCCCACCCGCTAGTTATTTTTCACAGTATATCTACTATAGCAAATAAAAAGCAGGCTTGTTAACCCTAATTCGCCCTTATTCATAAAGAAATACCGCATCAAATATAGTCCATATCTTTTTCAGATAATCAACAGACCCGTTGACCACTCTCCGGCTCTGCTGCTTAAGCTCAGGCAAAATGGCACTAAGCCTGTCCACGGAGTAACTGTGACTATTGCCCAAAGCCTCTAATCTGATATCGCCCTGGTCATAATCCACATCCAATACCGCTTGCCGTTCCTCCCGGGTAAGGTTGTTGATACCCTGATTGCTGGTATTAAGCCCCAGTATTACTAATATGACAAGCCCGGTGAGCATTAATAGCTGATAAAATCTCATTTTGTCATTTCCTCCTCCAGAACCTCAAGCAATATTTCGGCCATCAGCCCCGCAGAATGCTGGGCTTCAGCCAATGAATTAAGATCAGTGCCGAATTCCAACAGCAGAGAACGGTCAAAGAATTCCTGATTATATGTACCCGGCCTGGTTCTTACTCCCTTTATCAATCCCGGGTACATCTCCTCTCCCTGCTGGTACAGCTTTTCCGCAAAAGTCAAGTTCTCCTTCCAGCGGGGGTGGTCTTTACGTTCGTCGGTTCCCACTACTATAAGAATACGGGCTGCCATCTCGCCTTTTATATTTACAGTCTCTGCACTTTCCGCACCAGGTATGTGATCCCGGTGGATATCAAAAAGTGCCACCAGGTTTTTTTCACTGTTTATAACGTCTTTTACCGTTTTCCGGGAAGCAGTATAGCTCCCATTATAGTCGGGATAATCATGAATGCGGTCAATAACCGCAGCTTTTATTCCACCTGCTTCAAGACTCTCGGCAACGCTTTCGGCCACAGTATTTACCAGACCTTTCCTGCCGCTAAGGTTGGCTTGGCCACTGTCCGGTATATAGCTTTCCGAACTATGGGTACAGTATAACACCACTTTATAGTCTTTCAGGATATCATAATATTTGCCGGCATAGTCCTCTTTCTCCTCCTTATTCCAGGGCAGTTCCATTTCCGGCATTTTCTGAACAACCGGTTCTCCCCGGGAAACAGGTATATTCAAATTAGCTGCCATCAGTTTTTGGGGTATACTTATCCCATCCTGCTCCGGCCACAGACTGGTCTTTTTATTATGCCCGGCCAAGGCCACGCTGTTAAAAGCCATCAGGTTAACTGCTATTTCCGAATTAATGGCGCCGGTTGGCCACGGTAGGCGCCAACTATAATGGTCAAGCTGTTGCGGCCGCACCATCTTAATATCGCCCCAATCAATTCCTACCCCAGCTATTATAACAATTAAAAGTAACTGTAGATAAATTATATTTTTTACGAAAGTAATTAAATTATTGCCTTGCATCCTATCCACCATCCAGCGCTTATCTTATTAAGTTTATGGCTGCTGCCGGAAGAATAGAACGGAGGGCTGCTTAAAACCAGCTTCACTGGCGTAAAGAAAATCTTAGTTTGCATTTTGCAACCGGTAATGCTATAGTATTTCTGTTAGCTTTGAATCCAAGGAGGTGAAAGTGTGGCAAAAAGCAAGACTCCAGCCAAAAGAGCCAGAAGAGCAGAGGCAAATCGCCTTAATAATAAAGCTTATAAGAGCAGGTTGAAAACCGCTATTAAGAAATACGAGTCGTCCCTGCAGGAAGATAGTCAGGAGGCTGCCAGGGATAATCTCTTACAAGTAACCTCCCTTATTGATAAAAGCGTAAACAAAGGGATTTTGCACAAGAACACGGCTGCCCGGAAAAAATCAGCCTTGGCTAAGAAATTTAACATTATAGGCCAATAATTAATAAACCTGTCTTGCGGACAGGTTTATTTTTTGCTGCAGATTTCCATAATCAAGCTCTCCATAACGATTTTTTCATCCTGACCGCTGCTTTTAAATTTTATGTCGGCTTCCAGAAATTTTTTAAACAGAACCTCTATTTCCTCCCAGGTAAAATTGCGGGCCTGACCCAGGAGCTTTCTGACCGCGAATTCCTTCATTCCGGTCAGCCGGGCTATTTCTTTATTATCGGCTCCCCTTTCCTGCAGGTGCTTAACTTTTCCCAGTGAAAGTAACTGCCTTGCGGTCATGTACAGCATAAAAATCGGGTGCTCCCCCTGCTCCAGCAACTGGTAAAAACAACGGAAAGAAGCAGCTGTATTACGCTCCAGAAGGGCATCGGTCAGCTTAAAGACTTTTATTTCCTCCCGGCTGTCCAGTTGTTCTTCGATTTCCTTTATGCCTATGGTTCCATTCTGATACGCCAGGCAGATTTTATCTATCAGATTGCCGAGGTAGTACATATCCTGACCGCTTTTAGCCATCATGCTTAACGCCGGGGCGTCCAATTTGCGTCCCCGGGCATTGAACTCATCTTTAATCCATCCTGACAGGTACTGCGGGGTAGCCGGTTTGCATTCATGCACTACCGCCTCTTTATCCAGCAGTTTGACCAGCGGATTGCTGCCATTATGTTCAGCGGCTGTAATCACCAGAGTCTGTCCCCCCGGGTCACGTTGTATATAGTCCTGCATAACCTTTAGTATTCCGTCATGGCGGCTAATTTTACGTTGGGATTTGCTCAGCCAGGAAGGCCTTCTTATAACCACCATTCTTTGCAGGGCAAACAGCGGGCTGAACTCCAGTTCTTCCAGGAGCTGCCGGGGACTCAGCTCATCGGCGTCGAGATAGGTCAGCTCCGTTTCTTCTCCGCTCTCTTGCTGCATAAGGCTATGAATTTCTTTTATCTTCCGGTCGATGAGGAAAGCTTCCTCTCCCCAAATAAAATATAATTTACCGATCACCACAGAAATACTCCCTAATCCCTGGCATCAACAACAGCTACAGTACAGCGTGAAATGCAAATCAAGCGCTCATCCTCATCCAGCACGCGGATATCCCAGACAATCGTTTTCCGTCCCACATGCACCGGTACGCCTACTGCCTTAACTACCCCGGCACTCTTGCTATGGAGGTGGTTGGCATTAATCTCCAGTCCTACCGCCCGTTGGCTGGCATGGTCGATGAAAAGATAGCTCCCCGCTGAGGCTACCGTCTCAGCCAGCACCAGGGAAGCGCCGCCATGCATAAGGCCATAGGGCTGGTGGACTTTCGGGGTTACCGGCATGGTGGCCGCAACCCTTTCCCGGGTATATTCTATTATCTTGATGCCCAGAGTGTCTAAAATAGTGTCGCTTACATCAAATTGTACTGCTTCTGCCATTTATGTCACCTCAAGTATGATAATCCTATTGTTAAATGATAACACATTTGTCGGTTGCAATAGAAAACCCTCGGGGTCAGATTTACCATTTAAGCCAGGCCAGCAGACGTTTAAAGCTATGTCCCCCTTTTAAAAGCATCAAAAATACCGGCCTCTTTTTCTTCTGCAGTTCCTTCCACAGGCTGATGAAAAATACCAGGGCCAGCAGAGCTGACAGCAGCTCTGAAACGGAAAAAGCCAGCCATATTCCCTGAAGGTTATAATACCGAGGCAAAATAAGCAAAAGGGGAAGGAAAAACCCGCCCTGGCGGATAAGTGACAGCCACATAGCGGTGGTGCCTTTGCCCATAGCCTGAAGAACCGAATATAGAATGATAATGGGGCCCATAAGCGGCAAAACCACGGTTGCCAGACGCAAACAGCTAACCCCCATTATGAGCAGAGCGGGATCATCAGAAAAGAAGCTCATTACCCACAAAGGCCGATATTGGACAATAAGCCAGCCCCACCCTATCAGGAACAGAGCCATAACCGAAGCCTTAACCAGGGTCTCTTTCAACCGGTCATCATTCCCGGCGCCATAGGCAAATCCCGCCACCGGTGTCACTCCCTGGGCCAACCCGTAAACAGGCATATATACTATGGAACGTACATGCATGAATATACCCAGAACTGCTACGGCAGTACAGCTATAGGCCGTAAGCAGGCGATTCAGAAAAGCCATGATAAGGACACTGCATACCTCCATAACCACAGTAGGCAGAGCAACCCGGTAGACCCCGGCTAAAACCGTCAAACTGGGACGAAAGTGAACGATCGCCCAGCTCAGGTAAATGCGTTTCCTGGCCAATACCAGTAGTATAATACTCAGGGAGGTAATCAACTGAGCCAGAACAGTGGCCAGAGCTGCCCCGGTCAGTCCCATACCTGGGAACGGCCCCCAGCCGAAAATCAGAATCGGATCCAGGATAACATTAAGCGCTGCTCCCAGAAGAGATACCAGCATAGGCAGGAAGGTATTCCCCTCCCCCTGAATAATGCTGCTCAGGACAATAGGGATGAAGGTAAAAACACACCCCTTGAGGATTATGCTCAGATAATGTTTGCAGAGCAGAAAGGTTTCCTGATTGCAGCCAAATAGCAGCAGCAACTGATCCAGATACTGATTGCCCGCTATTAAAAAAAACAGCCCATAAAGAATAGCGATAAATAATCCATGCCAGGCAATATTATCCGCCAACCTGATATCACCCTGACCCAGGGTCCGGGATATAAGAGAAGTAAGACCTACACCGGTAGCCGAGGCCAAAGAGCTTATCAATACCTGTATAGGAATGGTCAGGGTTATTGCCGCCAAGGCCTGGGCTCCCAGGCGGGCAATAAAAAAGGTATCCACCAGGCTGAACAGGGAGTAGGCGAACATGCCGACCATAGCCGGAAGGGACAGCTTCAGCAAAAGCCGGCCTACACTTTTATTCAACATGTAATCGTTTTTTATGTTTTCGTCCTCCGAAAATAACCGTCCCGCGATTGTGGAAGCAGATTAAAAAAATCCCGGGACAGCCCCGGGATATAGTATTTCTATTCAATGAAAACAGGTGGTTCCGCCGATGACGCAGTCCGCCTGATATCGGAATGGTGGCTGCCGTATTGGGGGCCGGCACCGGATTGTCTTTGAGTGATCTGTTTTAAAGTTTCCAGTATTTTAAATATGACCATCATTAACTCACAATAAATACGTACGGCCAGAGGCCCCAGAAAAATACACAACAACCCGTTGACCACGCCGACGCCGGTAAAGAGCATTCCTATACCGCCTATAACACAGCCTATTACCCCTATCCAGAAAACGATTTTTATTATAAACGGGGTAATCATGGCATCAAAATT
>DHCD01000110.1:72604-93605 GCA_002398105.1 Syntrophomonas sp. UBA4911 | reverse complement strand
AAATCAAATGCTTTAAGTGCGTTTAAAACAGTTTCTTTTTCGGAAGCCTGAAGAGGCGTCTGCGTCGGATTTACCTGCTCAGGTGCAGGTAAGCCAAGGTTGGTACAGTTAATAATATTCTTCTCTGCAAAAACAACAGCAGATTCAATTTTATTTTTTAGTTCACGGATATTTCCGGGCCATTCATATCGTAATAAGGCAATATTCGATTGTTTATCAAACTTCATGGGGGAATGGTTTAATTTGGCACAGGTTTTTTGTAAGATATAATTTGCAATCAATAAAATGTCATTACCCCGTTGTCTTAAGGGAGGAACTTGAATTTTTATAGAGTTTAAACGATAAAACAAATCCTTTCTGAAATTACCTTTTTCAACTTCTTCAAAAGTAAGGCGGTTTGTAGCTGCTACGATTCGTACATTAACATATTTTGACCGCGTTGCGCCTATTTTGGTGATTGTATGAGTTTCTAAAAACCGCAGAAGATAAGTCTGTATATCCAAAGGCATATCACCGATTTCATCCAAGAATATTGTACCCCCGTCGGCCAATTCAAATTTTCCAATACTGCCATGTTTTTTAGCTCCGGTAAACGAACCGCTTTCATAGCCAAAAAGTTCACTTAATGCTAATTCTTTTGGCAGGGCAGAGCAATTTATAGCTACAAAAGCACCCGACCGTCCACTGTTTTTATGAATATAAGAGGCTAACAATTCTTTGCCTGTACCTGTTTCGCCTTCCAATAAAACAGTAAAATCCGTATGGGCAGCTTTAAGAACCTGATGAATAACGGATTTCCAAATAGAGCTTTCACCAATGATGGTATCGCTAAATGATGTTGGCGAAACATTAATATCCTGTTCTAGATTTTTAACATTTGGATTCAAGTCAAGTAATTTATAAGACTTTTCATAAACATCCAAGTTACTCCATTGAGACAAAGAATATACCGGCATGTCAGGAAGAGATTCCTGGGGTTCGATTTTATTGAAATAATCATTATAACTATTATTAGAAGATAACTCCTTAAGCTGATGAATATTGTCAATGGAAATCAATTTATTCAAGGGTATATTTAAAAATTTTTTATAATCATTAATTCCAAGTTCTGAAATCAATAAATCATTTACAGCCAGCAAATGTCCTGCGTCATCTGTAACGGCATATCGTGTTGACTTAAAATGGCTTAATAAGGTTATCAAATCTGAAAAGCCAAAATGCATCGGCTGGTTGATGAATCCGGAAAGACAATTACTAATAAACTGAATCACTTCCATATAATAATCGGGTAATTCATTCAGAGACGAGATAGTAATACCACCCAGTAATTTGTGATTATTATCATATATAGGAACTGATATTGTCTCAAATATCTTTAAAGCATCAAGATAATAGTCATTTTTTGACATTTTAATAGGTTGACCATTTTTTATGACCAGCCCTGTTCCGTTTGTGCCAAGAATGTCTTCTGTAAAAACAATTATTCGGCGTTTCATGAGATTTGTACCATATCGTTTCAAAATGAAGCCATTTCTATCGAAAAGCAGAAGTGTACAATCTTTGAAAAGAATCCCCAAATAAGGAAGCATGTTGTCGGCAATATTTACAAGCAATTTGGTTTTGGTATCATTGGCAACAGGTGTTCGTTCCAAAATCAACTGATTCTTTTTAATTATCTCCTGAAATGACATATTTCTAGGCAGGGCATACTGTTTCTGACAACGGGAGATTGAATGCTCAATGTTCTGCTTATTTTCATTGTCCAACATGAGAACACGCCTCCTCATGAATCTCCTGCAAAATATCAACCATTTTCGAGTATATTTCTTTAAATATATCACAAAACTCAAATATCGTCTTGTCACACTGAAATTACCTTAGTTGCCTCTAATCAATATTCTCAGAAACTGTATGCTTGCCAAATATGCTACATAAAAAACCCTGTCTTTTCGTTTATGAAACACTTAGATTGACATGAAGATGACTAATTATGAAGCAGTAAACTCATAATTGTGCCTTAATATCTAGCTCTAACTTTGAAATTGCCTCTTAAGTATCATAATGGCACGGCTTTTGCGACTATCCAATTATATATGTTGCAACATAACTTTTAAGCAAAGGGGGTTGTTTATCGTAAGGGATGCTGATGTTAAACAATTTCCGCATTATGAATATTTAGGTACTATGAGAAAAGCTTTCCTCAATTATGTGAATTATAGTACAAGTATACAACTGCGTTAATTCAACAATGATATATGATGTACGAGCAGTACAAAAGGAAGGAGATTATACTGATATTATGACAGAATACTCCGAAGAATTGTTTGCAGCAGCTTTGGCTGAACACAGACCTAAATGGGAAAAAATCCAGGACCCTGAGGTTAATTATTCTTTTCCTATTCCCAATACCACTCTTAAAGAAGCTTTTAATACAATAGCAGAAAAACATCCTGACAAAACATATATTTACTATAGAAATCATGCCTATACTTATGGGGAATGTAATCTATGGGCCAGAAAAATTGCTAATGGATTGAGAAAGATTGAATGTAAAAAGGGCGATCGGGTAAACACTTATATGTCAAATTCCCCAGACTTTGTCTGCATTGCACAAGCGTGCTTCAAGCTAGGTCTTATATTGGTTAATAGTAATCCATTGGATGTTGCCTATGATATGGAATATCTTATGCGTGATTGCCAAGCGAAAGTCGTTATTGCTGACGAGATTAGCTATAGGGCTGTATGCGATGCTTTGCAGAATATTAAAAACGGCCCTAAGTATTTAATACTTAGCGAAGTAGACGCAACATTGGTTCATGACATCCCTCAAAAAGTTGAAACCCTGAAAACAATATCAGTTTACGGAGAAGAGGAGCCGCAAGAAAATATCTCGCCTGATGATATTGCAGTATTGCAATGCACCGGAGGAACTACTGGAATAATAAAAGAATGTTGTGGAACTAATAGGGCTTATTTTGCCAGAGCCATGGCCGCGAGAGAATTTTATAAACCGGTTTTTCCCCCTGAAGACACTGATAAGTTTTCGATAATTGTCGGTTTGCCTTTTTCACATGCCTATGGTTTTTCCATGGGGATCATTCTTAATTTAGCCTTTGGCGGAAATATGATACTCACCGATTCTGTAAAACCTTCCCTGAAAGAAGTTCTCGAGAAAATTGAAAAATATAAAGCAAATGTATGGCCTGCAGTGCCTATTTGGTTGAAGCTTCTGATAAGTGAGCCGGAACTGCAAAAGTACGATCTGTCTTCCCTGAGAAGCATTAATTCCGGAGGTGTTTCATTACCTTTATCAGTTTTAAATCAAGTAGAAGAATTGACCGGTATAATGGTAAACGAAGGCTATGGAATGACTGAGACCATCAATACAATAACCCATAATTCCTTTGCCCATCGTAAACCGGGAACAGTAGGAATTCCCTATCCCAATATTGAGTATTTGATAGTAGATCAAGAAGACGGAAATAAAATAGTGCCTAATGGAACAGCCGGTGAGATTATTGCCCGCGGCGTATGTGTTATTAAAGAATACTGGCAAAAACCTGAAGAAACAGCTCTCGCCATTCGCAATAGGTGGTTGTATACCGGAGATATCGGTATGATTGATGAAGAAGGTTATCTGATAATTCTTGATCGGAAAAAAGATTTGATAATTGTAAGCGGTTTTAATGTGTTTCCCCGGGAGATAGATGATATCATGATGACTCATCCGGGGGTTGCTGATTCATGTACGGTTGGTGTGCCTGACGCCATAAGAGGAGAAGTGCCGAAAACCTATGTAGTCTTAGATCAAAATCATCGCGACGTAACCAAGGAAGAACTTATGGATTACTGTAATAAAAGATTAACCCGTTATAAAATACCGAGGATAATTGAGTTTATTAATATAATCCCGAAGACTAAAAATAATAAGCCTGATCGCAAAGCTTTAAAAAAGATGCACCTTGCTTGATAACCTACCTTCTTGGGGATCTGTAACGAGATAACCTGCCCCATAAGCCTGGAAAACACTTGTTATGGATTTTAAAAGCTGTAGAAACAGTACCGTACCAGGGTTGCTTCTCCAGTAATATGACAATTTATTATGGCATTTCAAATGGTACGTTTTTAACTACTAAAATGAGCGGAGCAGTCACCGTGCACCGCTCATTTTTCTTTTACGCCTTCCCGGCTGTTTGACGCGGTCTGATTTGATAATCCTCACGGTCTTATCCACCAGCTTTGATCCCGGTAGTCTTTTTGCAGCTCTTTTAAGTAACCCTTTTCTGTGAAAAAACGCTTTTTCATTTCCAGCAGCCAGCCCTTAAAGTGTTCATCCATCTCTTGGTCTGAAAAACGGCAGTAGTCCGAATCAGTGAAATCCGGAACGCCATTATTTTTTAAAATGCCCTGTGCTCCACATATCGGGCATTCTACCCGGTTGTCAGGAAGCAGTCGGAAAAGATCGGAGCCGCAGACCGAACAATCCCTGCTTCCCGGATGATACTCATGCCCGGTGAATATTCCCCGTCCCAGGGCCTGGGCATAGCTGATATTTTCAGGATTCAGCAGGGATTCTCCCGGCAGCGTAGCGTGCACCTGCCAGCAGTCAACCATTTTCATTCTCAGCAGCTTCGACATGATAATGGCGGCAGCTTTGCTGTAACCCTCCCATCCCTTGGTTCCATAAGGCATTACGATAACACATGGTTTTCCCTGCGTACCTTGCGCGTCATTCTGGGCCCCTATCAGGCGATCAGTCAGCATTTTATAATAGCCGTGCGGTCCCAGAAAATATACCGGGACTCCGATAATAAGCGCATCCGCCTTCTTAATTTTTTCAATTACGAAATTAAAGTCATCTTTGACCGGACAAGGGTTCTCAGGCTGCAGGCACCTATAACAAGCCTTGCACGGCTCAAGCCTGAGATCGGTCAGTCGTATCAGTTCCCGCTTGCATTCCTCCGGGATATTTCTTATTATCTCTTTAACTAAAAGCTCGCTGTTACCCAGTTTTCTATGGGATACTACTAATCCCAGAACCTTTTTCATGACCGGATACCCCCATTTGTAATCTTGTAATCAATGTGCCTATTCCAAGACACCTTCGCTGATAAACTTCGGCGGCAGGGCTCTATATCCCATCGCCGCTACTGCCTGGGCAATGGTCTGCAGACCTGGAGTGACCATCTGCTTGGATGTGCCATGAGCCAGATATCTGCCTTGATTGTCCATAATTGCCGCCTCAGCTATACAGATACTTCTTCCCGCCTTTATTCGTTTTCCTTCCACCACAAGACGTCCTTCTTTGATCGGAGCTAAATTATCCACTTTGATATCAAGAGATATAAGTCCGGCATCTTCTTGAACATCACAATAAACCGCCCAGTAAGCGGCGGTGTCGATCAGCGAGGAATAAACACCGCCATGAATGCCTCCGAATGGGTTAAGATGTTTTCTCTCCAAGTCTACCACAACCTTGGAATAGCCTAATCCCAAATCACAGACCTTCATGGAAAGCAGTTGAAAGTAAGGCCCTCGGTTTATAAGGTCAATAACGGATTTCATATGCTCGGGATTGGGCTTGCGCATAACAATTCCCCCTCATAGATTGAATTCAATAAAAAATCAATAATCAGAACGTACGTACGTTCATATAAAAACAGACAATTATTTCCCAGTCAATAATGAACATGGTCTACCGGTTCGTTAATAAACCAGCAGCCAAGGTCTCATGGAAAGACACCACCATTTCTATCATTTCCTCTTTGGTTATGGCCTTGAGAACAATCCATTTGTATAATAAAAATTTTTCCATGGCTAGAATGGAGTGGGCGACAGGAGGGATCGGGACATTTCTAAATACACCCTTTTTAATGCCGTATTCAATATTCCTGGAGTAAAATTGAAGCAGTCTATCCTCAAATTGTTGTAAGCATTGATCAATAGGAGCACTGGCGCCGGCAACCCGACTGTATATCTCCGATAAAGCTTCATTTTGAGCAAAAACCTCCATCGTCAATTGCTTGGTCTGCACAAATCGCCTGTACAGATCCTTTTCCAAGGTATAATACCGGCTTATACTTGAGATAATTTGCTCGGCAAAATCTTCCAGCAGTGCCTTAAGTATGTCTTCCTTGTCAATGAAGTAATTATAAAAAGTACCGGTCCCAACTCCTGACCGAAGGATAATATCGCGAATTGAGGTATTGAAATAACCCTTTTCAATAAAAAGTTCAATAGAACATTGCAATAATCTCTGCCGTCTTTCTTTATTTTGCTTTTCTCTTCGATATTGGCATCTCGCTTCCCCCGAGTGTACGTTCGTTCATTTCTGATATTATATTATTTTATGCCAAAAGTAAATAAATGAGTACCGGCAGTAATGCCTTAAGTTTAATTATAAAATAACCACAGATTGAAAGTATAACTACTCTGTTTGGATGCCTAAATATGCAGGAGCCGTCAGACGNNTTTATGCATCCAAACTCCACGCTATAACTATACAGGGTTTCTACTTACTATTTTCATTGCTGGTTGCGGCCTCCGGCCATGGCGGTTAACTGGATTTCTTATGGCATAAGTAACCCCCTCCTAAATCATTCAAATTTAAGAAGGGGTTATAAAGCGACTTATTAATTTACAGGAGTTAGGGCCATAATTAGCATTCTTACTCCACCGTTACGCTCTTGGCCAGGTTCCTGGGCTTATCGACGTCGGCGCCGCGGAAAACGGCCATGTAGTAGGCGAAGATCTGCAGGGGGACGACAGCGACTATAGGAGCCAGCAGAGGGTTGACCCGCGGCAGAAGGATCTGTTCATCGCATTCCTGGCAATCTTCCTGCAGGTTCTCCTTACATATGGCTACTACCACTGCCCCTCGCGCTTTTACTTCTTTTATATTGGACATGGTTTTATCCACCAGTTTATCCTGGCTGATCAGGGCCAGAACAGGTACGCCTTCGTCAATCAAGGCCAGGGGGCCGTGCTTGAGTTCTCCGGCAGCGTAGGCTTCGGCATGCACATAGGATATTTCCTTAAGCTTCAAGGCGCCTTCCATGGCTACGGCATAATCCATACCCCGCCCCAGGAAGAAGGTGCTCTGCACGCTCCGGTACTTTTCCGCCAGAGCCTTGATCTTATCCTGCTCTTTCAGTACCTGTTCCACCATGGTATCCATATAGAGCATATCCCGAACCATGCCGGTCAGTTTTCCGTGGTCATAACTCTGCCTGATTTCACCCAGGTAAAGAGCCAGCAGGTACATGACCACCAGTTGGGTAGAATAGGCCTTGGTGGAAGCTACAGCTATTTCAGGCCCGGCATGGGTGTATATGACCCGGTCGGCTTCACGGGCTACCGCGCTTCCCACCACATTAGTCACCGCCAGGACTTTAATGCCGTTGCGCTTGGCTTCCCTAAGTGCAGCCAGGGTATCGGCAGTTTCTCCCGACTGGCTGATGACTATCATTAGATCATCAGGCTGCCAGAGCACGTCCCGATAGCGGAATTCAGAGGCGATATCGGTTTCTACCGGTATGCGGGCTAATTTTTCAATGGCCAGGCGCCCTACCATACCGGCGTGATAGGCGGTACCACAGGCCACAATAAATATTTTTCCGGTCTTTTTAAGAACCTCGTCAAAGTCAAGAGCGGAAAAGTCAACCTGCCCGTCTTTTATCTGCCCCGCCATGGTTTTGCGGATAGCCTCAGGCTGTTCATGGATCTCTTTGAGCATAAAATGCTCATAGCCGCCCTTTTCTGCCGCTATCGGGTCCCAGTCCACGTTAAATACGCTCTTCTTCACCGGATCGCCGCTGAAGTCGGTGACTGCCACCTGCTCCGGAGTTACCACCACAAATTCATTGTCTTCCAGTATATATACCCTGGTGGTACGCCCCAGTATAGCCGGAATGTCGGAAGCGATGTAGTTCTCCCCTTCACCCAGGCCTACTATCAGAGGGCTGTCTTTCTTGGCGGCAATGATGGTATGGGGATCGTCACGGCTGATTACGGCTAGGGCAAAAGAACCCTGCAAGCAGGACACCGCCTTTCTCACCGCTTGCTCCAGGGAGCCGTTATAATATTTTTCCACCAGATGGGCCACCACTTCGGTATCGGTTTCGGAAATGAAATCATGCCCTTCTAATATCAAGTCTTTGCGCAGATTAGCATAGTTTTCAATAATGCCGTTATGAACTAAAGCAATGCGGCCCTGGCAGTCACAATGGGGATGGGCATTGTTGTCGCTGGGTATACCATGAGTAGCCCAACGGGTATGCCCGATTCCCAGAGAACTTTCCGGCAGTTCCCCCAGGGCTGTTACCATATCGGCCAGGCGCCCCTTTTTCTTGGTTATTTTCAGCTTTCCTTCCTGGCAGACAGCGATGCCGGCAGAGTCGTAACCCCGGTATTCAAGTTTGGACAGTCCATCTATAATTACCGGCGCAGCATTACCCTTGCCGGTATATCCCATAATTCCACACATAAATTGACCTCCGGTTATAAAATTAGATGCAGATTCCGCGATCAGCTGAGATTAACGCAGCTCTTATCCTTAAGAGTTGTTCGCTGCGCGGCGTAAGAAGGAATAAATTGCCTTCTACTGCATATGCCGTCCTTTACCCACTCTGCAGTTTTTGTGCCGGAGATTGCTGTCCGGTTTTGTTAACTGCGTTAACGGCTGTGGCAGCCGGGGGGAACCCGCCGATGATTCGATTAACCCCCTCCTCGTCACCCGGTTCGACCGGGTCAGGCGCTTTAATGTTCCGCTTTATCTGATTTCACCTCCCTTTTTGGTTATGCCGTCCTATATTCACCTCCTTTCATACCCTTGATTCAGTGTTAATCCCCTGACCTTTATACGCACATGCGCTATTTTACTATCAATTCTGGGCAGTTGCAATTGCCTTCTTGATGCTGTCAATAACTTCCTCCAGCAGGTAACGATCAGAGCCCTGAGCCATGATTCTGACCAATGGTTCAGTACCGGAGGGCCTTACTACCAGTTTACCCCATTCACCCAGACGTTGTTCCGCCTCTTTAAGGGCAGCAACCACCAATTCATGACCCAGAATCTCATCTTTATTCTCCAGGCTTACATTAACCAGCAACTGGGGCAATTTTTCCATTTCCCGTACCAATTCGGACAGGTTTATGCGGTTGCGCCTGAGCACTTCCGCCACTTTAATGGAGGTCAGGAGACCATCTCCGGTAGTGGCATAGCGGGAAAAGATTATATGACCGGATTGTTCTCCCCCTAGCAGTGAGCCGGTTTCCTGCATTTTTTCCAGCACATAGCGGTCCCCCACCTTGCAGCTTTCAATTTTGATATTTTCCCGTCTCAGCGCTATTTCCAGGCCGATATTGCTCATGACGGTAGCAACAATACTGGGGGGATCAAGTTTACCCTGACGATACGCATCCAGGGCGCAGATAAGCATGATATAATCGCCATCAAGTTCATTGCCGCGCTCATCCACGATAATACAGCGGTCAGCATCACCATCATAAGCTACACCCAGGTCGGCCTGGTGTTCAATCACTTCTTTACGCAGGGTATCCGTATGGGTAGAGCCACAGCGTTCATTGATATTTACGCCATTAGGCTTATCATTTATGGCAATAACCCGCGCTCCCAGGCGGCGCCACAGTTCCGGCCCTACATTATATGCAGCTCCGTTGGCGCAGTCCATAACTACCCGCAGGCCATAGAGATCTTCATTAAAACTGTAGCAGTCCATAAGGTATCTGAGATAGTTATTTTCAGCTTCCTTCACCTCATAAGCCCGCCCCACATCGGTACCCCGGGGACGGGTAAGCTCCCTGGTTCCGTTCAGCACCAGCTGCTCAATATCCGCTTCCACTTCATCCGGCAGCTTATAACCACTGGGGCCAAAAAATTTAATACCGTTATCAGCTACCGGATTATGGGACGCGGATATTACCACACCGCAAGATGCCTGATAATAGCGGGTGAGATAAGCTATGGCCGGAGTAGGTATCATACCTACCTTGAGAACATCCGCTCCGGTAGAGCATATGCCGGCTTGCAGAGCGGCTTCCAGCATATCGCCGGATATGCGGGTATCTTTCCCCACCAGTATCCGTGGGCGGGCTCCGGCTTCTTGTTTAGCCAGGGCATAACTTCCAGCCCGTCCCAGGTCAAATGCCATTTCGGGTGTCAGCTCAACATTAGCTATTCCCCTCACTCCATCAGTTCCAAATAGAATTCCCACCGTATTCTCCCTCCAGATCAAGCTTTAATTTTACACTAATGGCAATATTTTTATATATCGCAGCTCATTCCTTTCTCATCTATCGGCAGATACAACTCCAGGGTATAAATTGCTTGATTATTTGAGATTCCGGGCATTGGTAATCCCGGAACCGCTTATGGCAATTTTTTCGTTCGGTTGTTTGTAGACAGCAATTATTTTTTCTGCCACTTTTAAGCCATCTACCGCCGAACTCATTATACCGCCCGCATAGCCCGCACCTTCACCACAGGGATAGATGTTGGCCGCATTGGTGGAGCAAAGGTTTTCATCTCTTACTATTCGCAGAGGCGCCGAAGTTCTGGTCTCTATTCCGGTGAGAACCGCTCTCCGGTCTATAAAGCCTTTCATTCTTCTTTCCCAGTAACGAATGCCCCGCCTGAATACCTGGCTTATCTCCCGGGGCAGCAATTCTCCCAATTGAGCCGGGGTTACCCCCGGACTAAAGGTAGCCAGTGATTTTCTCAGAGAAGTAGCCGGTTCCTCCTCCAGAAATTCAGTTAGATACTGGGCCGGAGCCCGATAGCCCCTTCCCCCCAGGATAAACGCCCTGTTTTCCAGTCTCTCCTGCAGCTGCATGCCTCCCAGAATGCTGTTGCCCCAGTCATCCGGGCCGACCGTTACTACCAAAGCACTATTGGCTATCCCGGTATCCCGGGCAAAATAGCTCATGCCATTGGCGACCAGCTGACCTTCTGCCGAGGCTGCACCTATTACGCAGCCTCCCGGGCACATGCAAAAGGTATACATAGCCCTGCCGCTGATCCGGTCTTGATAAGTTAAATGGTAATCAGCCGCTCCCAGACAGGGGTGACCGGCATAGCTGCCATATTGAAGACGGTCGATCAATTCCTGCGGGTGCTCCACTCTGAGCCCCAGGGCAAAGGCTTTCGGAGCCATATTTATTTCTTTTTGCAGCAATAAGCGGTATACGTCACGGGCACTGTTGCCTATTGCCAGAACCAGTACCGAAACCGGAATCTCCAGCTCGTTATTTATTACTATGCTTTGCAGACGTCTTTGGTTAATATTTATGTCTGTCATACAGGCATCAAAATAGAATTCGCCACCCATAGCTATTATAGCCTGCCGTATCTTTTTTACTACCTGCCGAATGACATCAGTTCCTATATGAGGCTTCTTCAAGTAAAGAATCTCTTTATCAGCCCCATAGTCTACGAAGGTCTGCAGGACATAAGCAATGCGGGCATCATCAATCCGGGTAGTCAGCTTACCGTCAGAAAAGGTCCCTGCTCCTCCTTCGCCAAATTGGGCATTGGCTTCCGGGTCAAGCACGCCTTTACCCCAGAAAAGGTCTACCGCCTTTACCCGGCGGTCCATATCCGGTCCTCTTTCGATAACCACCGGTTTATGGCCGCTGCGAGCCAGGTACAGGGCACAAAAGAGCCCGGCCGGGCCAGACCCCACTATGAGCGGTGCATGAGGCAGGTTGGTGTTACCAGGTAGAGGCGGCTCGTTCTCTGCGGCTTCCAAGAGTTTGGTAGTTGGGGATGCCAGGATGTCGGCCCCTATTTCTGCTTCCGGCTTTAATTCCAAATCCAGAGTATAGCTGAAATATACCGTCTGATGCCGGGCGTCTACTGCCTTGCGTGCCAGACTGAAGTTGGCTATATCTCCTGCCGCAATACCTAAGCTGCGGGCTGCAGCCCGGCAAAGTTCATCATCATTATGTTCCAGGGGTAGTCTGATGTCGCGCACGCGAATCTTCATTTTGATCGCTCTCTTCTGCCGGTATTTTTTCTATACTGATTTCAACCAGTACCTGGGCCGGATATGCCTTCGCTCCTGCCGGGATCTGCAAGGCCGCTTCCTGGCTGAAGGACTGCTTTTTACCTGCCAGGTCTATCTCAGCGGTAAGGATTTCGCTCTGCTCCGCCGGTAATTCCTGTTTGCTTATTATGCTGATTTCACTTGGTTCGATAGTTACTGCCTTTATTCGGTAGCCTTCAGCTACACTGCCCTTAAACTGCGGTTTAATCAGCAATTCTTTACTGATCATTTTCTGATTGACAGCAGCATGAACTATAACTGTTTCCGGGACTATGCGAAGTCCCTCATTGATTGCATTGCCTCTGGCATCACGAGCCTGGAGACGGAGCCGCAAGGAGTCAACCCCAGTGCTGTTAGCCAGGTTGACCTGACAAATCACCCGGCTCACCTGGCTTAGAATATTATCTTCCCCGCTTACGATACATTTGTCAGGCGTTATTGCCAGGTCCAGCAACTCATAACCGGCGGGCGGTTCATTAGTCACCTGGTATTCCACCCTGAATTCACGTTGCTGCAGCCGGGTCAGAACCACTTCTACTTCTTTAGGATTTACCCGGGTAAACATGGCTCCTGCAACCGGTTCCAGGTTGACCGGCACCACATGAGTACCGGCTTCCAATCCGCTTAAGTCCACATAGGCCGTAATATTGTTGCTTCCTCTGTAGTTACCCCACATGGTTACGCTTACCTTCGACGGAGCCTGTTTTACACTGAGGCCGTCTTCCAGATGGATGTACTGCAGATCAGCTTGCACCGTATCCTGACGGGGCGTGTTCCCACCCTGGTTGCCTATATAGATCCAGAGCAAGAGCGCCATGATTACTGATATCAGTTTAAGTCCGATGGTGCTTTTTTTGTTTGGATGGGCGGCTTTCACTGGGACCACCTCCTGAACAGGGATTCAGTTGACCGGCTGCTGATCAGCAATTCCTGCGCCAGTAATTCTTTGAGACTGTCCTCATCCAGATAGCGCTGAAGCTGCCCTTCCCGGGCCACGGAAATGGTACCGGTCTCCTCGGAGACAATAACCACTAAAGCGTCTGATACCTCACTTATGCCCAGGGCAGCACGGTGGCGGGTGCCCAGTTCCTTGTCCAAAGCCGGGTTATTAGTTAAGGGCAGAAAACATGCCGCCCGGTCTATCCGCCCCCCGCTGATAACTACCGCCCCGTCATGCAGGGGAGTATTGGGAACAAAAATATTTATCAGCAACCCGGATGATACCAGGGCATCCATTTTAACACCACTATCCAGGTATTCAGCAATACCCGTTTCCCGGGTCAGCACTATCAGCGCTCCTACCCGGTTACGCGATAGTATACGGGCCGATTCACTGACTTCGGTGATAATATTTTCATACTCTTCCATCAAGGAGAGGTGGCGGCTGGAAGTAAAGAAGCTGCCGCGCCCCAATTGCTCCAGAAAGCGCCTGATTTCAGGTTGAAAAACGATGGGAACGGTGATAGCAAAAAGAATCCACAGTTTCTCCACCAGCCAGTTGACCATATCCAACTCAAGGTAGCTGGCTATAACGGTAAAGACCAACAATAAGACCAGGCCTTTAAGAAGCTGTTCCGCCCGGGTTCCTCTGATCAAACCCAGTAAGCGGTAAAATACATAAGCCACTATTCCTATATCTATTAAACTGCGTATAATGTCCCAGGGGCTGGCAAAAACGCCCGATAAGAACGAAAAATCCAAGCTGTCTATCCTCCCGCAGTGCAGTCTGATATCAAACAATTGTTTAGTAATATTGTGCTTATCCCCATAGATTGTAAAAAATAAGCTTTTATGGCTTCAACTTAAGATTAGAGCGAACTCTTACCGTGGTAATGAAGCACTAATAAAAGGCCCTCTTGTACTCTGACGATACCCTTCTCTTCCTTCAGCACATTTGATATGGCATAGGGATTCCATTTTTCCAGGATAACATTCTCCAAAGGGTATTCAAAACCTTGTTCATATACCCCCCGGGCCTTGTCACTTAAAGCCAGTACGGATACTTTATCTCCGATTTTTCCATGGACTATGCATTCCCGGCTGACCAGATAAGCTGAGCAGTTGGCTGAGTAATGCCATACTTTCCTGCCCCTTAGAGCCAGCTCGGCTCCACAATAAAGGTTGGAGAGGGTATGATCCAGCCTTTTGCCCAGCGACCCGACAAAGATTATTTCGCTGGCCCCCAGTTCTTCAGCCAGTTCCAGGATAAGCTGGGTGTCAGTAAAGTCTTTACGTTGCGGATATTTTTTAAAGGGTACTTTTTGCTCCTCATAGTATGCTTTCACCTGTGGTCTTATGGAATCCATATCTCCTACTATGTGGGCAGGTAACACCCCCATCTCATGGGCATAGTTCGCTCCCCCGTCAGCACACAGGATAGTGTCCGCTTCATCCAGTAGCCGCCGGTAATTTCGGATATCGCCATAATCACCATTAGCCATAATAATACATTTCATATACAAATCACCTGTTCTATTGTTTATACGTAAGTATCACGCTTATTAATTCTACCAGAAAGCAAAAAAAACTAATAGTTGACCAGCCATTTACAGCCCTTTTCCCATAGTCCCAGGGGCCCGGGTTTATAGTTGTAATTATTTTCCCTGAAAGCCGGCTAAAAAATCCTGAAGAGTTGTATAATATTAGTCAGGTAAAATATTTTTCGACTTTATCATAGTAAATTGACAAAAAAAATCACGTTAATTATAATGCTATTAGTTTTATTGTAGCAAAGGAGGGAACACAATGGCCTACGTTATTACCGATGAATGCATTTCTTGCGGTGTATGTGCAGAGGAATGCCCAGTGGGGGCGATTACTGAGGGTGAGGAAAAGTATGAGATCGACCCCGAATTATGCACAGATTGCGGCTCCTGTGCCGATGTCTGTCCAGTAGAAGCACCTACGTCCGCTGAATAATATTCTTCACAACGGAATACCTGAAGGAAGCCCCCTTACGGGGCTTTTTTATTTGATTTTTAGTTGAGGGGACACATGATCACCCGGTTACGCCCTTCGTTCTTGGCCTGATAAAGAGCATCATCAGCTTGTTTGATTAATTCATCCAAACTTTTGGGCTGGTCCGGCAGCATTGCGGCAACACCAAAGCTGGCAGTAACCTTAATATAGTTCTTTTTATCAGGCAGTAATATTTTCTGGCATTCTATAGAGGAGCGCATACGTTCGGCAATTTGATAGGTGCTCCATTTGTCCGCACCGGGTAAGCACAGAATAAACTCTTCGCCTCCGTACCTGCCGGAGAAATCATATCCCCGGCAGGAGTTGACCAGAGTTGCCGATACTTCCTGCAGGACCAGGTCGCCGACTTGGTGCCCGTATTTATCATTGATCTGTTTGAATTGGTCTATATCCATAATGATGATGCCCAAGTGGGCCCTCTCCCGTTGGCACCGCTCTAGTTCCCTGGTCATGCGTTTCAAAAAAGCACGCCGGTTCAATAAGCCGGTCAGGTAGTCGGTATTGGCTAAACGCATAATATTCTGTTCCAGTTCTATAATTCTCCGTCCTATCTTTAATCTTAACTTTAACTCTTCATAGTTGAACGGCTTTATTACATAGTCATCTGCACCTGATTCCAGCCCTTTTATAATATCCTCCCGCTTGTTTTTAGCGGTAAGGAGTATAACATAGATATAATTTGTTAAATTCAGGGTCCGCAACCTGCTGCATATCTCAACTCCATACATTCCAGGCATCATCCAGTCCAGAACGGCCATATTGGGACGATCTGCCCTTTCCAGAATAGTCCAGGCCTCTTTCCCATCACGGGCTACCACTATGTCATATCCCCATTCAAGTAAGGCATCTTGCAGGATTTTTCTGGAAAGGGCATCATCATCGGCGATGAGAACTTTCATTAATTCAGCTCCTTATCCATTTTCACTTCACTTTTAGGGCTTTAACTCCCCCGATTAGGATTTAAGTCCCTATTGTTTTATAATACTACAATGTGTACTTGATTCCACTGCAAAAAGTCATAAGGTGACTGGTGTTTCCACCATGCTCCCGTCTGACGGCTCCGGCATATTTACGCATCCAACCGGAGTTTTTGCAGTGAAATCTCAAAAGCTCCTGCGAAGGCTAGTGGAGTGAGAAAAGAAAAAAGAGCTATATAACGCTCTGGCAGAAAATAAGGATGGGAATTTTCACTTTCCGGATACCCATATGACAACAAGCCCTGCAAAAGGACTTCCCCGGCCAAGGTTCAAATGGAGCAAAAATCTAACTTCGAGGGAGGGGGAGATTATGCAAAGTTTCACTTAACTCCGCAATTCCATAGGGTTTTGCAATAAAAGCAGCGAAACCCATATTTCGGTAATTCCATGCCAGTTCCTCGCTGGAAGAAGCACTGCTCAATATTATTAGAGCTTCAGGGTCTAAAGACAACAGCGCTTGTGCCGCTTCCCGGCCCCCGGTTCCATTCCTGACAGCAGGGTCGATCATTACCGCATCAAATTTTCTCCCCTCCTGCAGCGTATTCCGGTAAAGTTCAACGGCCTGTCTGTCATTTTCAGCGCTTTCGGCTTCATAACCCAGGGAACCCAGCATTTCAATAACTACGGTTCGTACCGTTTCATCATCATCCATTACCAGAATCCGTCCCTTCCTTTTGGCCGGAGGATAGGTCAAAGCATCCTGGTCGTCCCGTTCACATTCGCTTACCGGAAGATAGATGCAAAAGGTCGTTCCCGCATTAAGACGGGAATCAAAGGTTAAATACCCGCCATGTTTTTTGATGATCGACTGCGAGGTAGCGAGACCCAATCCGGTTCCGGACTCTTTGGTAGTGAAGTAGGGTTCGAAGATACGAGCCCGGTATTTTTCCGGTATACCTTTCCCCTGGTCAGCTATTGATAATAACACATACTTACCCGGGAGCAAAGGAAGAAGTTTATTGGTCTCCCTCAGGGTCAGGTTTTGGGCGGATATGCGGATTATACCTCCTTCAGGCATAGCCTGAATAGCGTTTAAAACCAGATTATTCAGTACCTGACTTATCTGCCCTTCATCTATTTCAACATTCCATAGTTTCTCCGGAATAAAGAACTCGCAACTTACATTGGACCCACTCAGGGCAAATTTAACTGAATTGCGCAACAGATTACTGGTTGATACCGTTTTTATTATAGGTTCGCCCCCCCGGGAAAATGTCAGCAATTGCTGAGCCAACCCCCGAGCCTGTAATGTGGCCTTTTCCGCCTCCTCCAGGAAATCGCCGGGGTCGTCGCTGCGTGAACCCTCAACTGTCATGCGGGCCAGACTGATATTGCCGGCAATAACGGTGAGCAAATTATTGAAATCATGAGCCAGTCCACCGGCCAGTATCCCCATTGACTCAAGCTTGCTGGCCTTTATCAGCTCTTCTTCAAAACGTTGTTTTTCCGTAATATCATGCAATACCCAAACCATGCCTTCATACTTATCCGACTCATCCCTGATCGGTGAACCTACAATATCAATAAGGCGCTCTTTACCTTCACCTGTTACCAGAATATGATTGCGCACTTCCACTACCGCATTCTCTTTCAATCTGGCTTCACCCCCTGCCTCCGGCGGGGGAACCTGCAATATTTCCTCCAGGTTCTTGCCCGGCAAATCGGCGGCATCCATATCCAATATTTTAGCCACCATGTGATTGGCGAGGATAATAACTCCATTCAGATCAGTGCTGATTACCCCTTCGCCAATGCTGCCAAGAGTTACGGCCAAGCGTTCTTTCTCCGCCGCCAGTTCGCTGGTTCTCTTTTTAACCCGATTTTCCAGTTCTTCATGAGCCTCTTGCAAATCGGCCATCAATTCTGATATCCGGCAAGCCATGCTGTTAAATTCCCGCACTAATAAGCCCAGTTCATCATTTCTCTCTTCTAAATCAATCTCATGGTAATTGCCTTCCCTGACTCTCCTTATGGCATAAACCGTTTTTTTCAAGGGGGAAATTATATCTTTATACAGTCTGTGGGTGGTAATATAAAATACGATAATAAGCGCAACCACGCCGATAAATAATATTTTATAATGGGCTTGGGCAACCTGATTCAGGTCATTCAGAGAAACCCCGGCATCTATTGCCCCCACCTGCCTGCCTTCGCGATCATAGTTGGGAACCAGGATATCAATGACCTTTTCTCCATGATGGGGAGAATCAGGTATATTCTGGTCGCGGATGTAAACTTGCTGCAGGCTATGGCCGTAGCGCGCACATGACAGCCTGCCCGCATCATTAAAGCTCATACCTATCCGCTGGGGATCGCTATGAACCACGGCTTTGCCATCACGATCCAGTAAAAGCAGATAGCTGATTTTAGGATCCAGCCTGACCATAGCCACTGCCAGCGCCTGGGTTTCTTCCTTATTGAGCAGGGGAGCAACCTGTTGCAGGATATAAGCGCTGTTCCAGGCCTTATCAATAATATCCTTCTTTTGCATAGGTATAGTGAGCAGGTTTACGGTCAGAAGGATCTCTCCCACCATTACTGCCGCCAGCATTGCCATAATGACGTATAATCTGGTTCTTATTTTCATTCATGGCACCGCCTTTTCTAGTTGCAGGTCTATTTCGATATTTTTTTACATTATTCCTGCTTTTCCTTCTAAGCACTAACCCTATCTCAAACCAGGAAAATTATTCTGACGCAAAGCTTCATACAGAATTATCGCCGCTGAATTACTAAGGTTTAAGGATCTGCCGATATCCAACATAGGAACCCTGATTTGCTGCCCGCTATAACGTTTTAGTATCTCTTCCGGCAAGCCCCGGGTCTCGCAGCCGAAAACCAGCATATCGTCAGGATGATACTCCACCTCATAGCAGGACCGGGCAGCCTTGGTAGTTGCCAGGTATATCCCGGCATTCTGATAGTGCTTCTCCCATTCTTTAAAGCTGTCCCACAGTTTTACTTCCACCTTATCCCAATAATCCAAACCCGCTCTTTTAAGATACCGGTCTTCAATGGAGAATCCCAGCGGTTTTACTAAATGCAGGACCGAGCGGGTAAGAGCACAGGTTCGGGCTATGTTACCCGTATTCTGGGGTATTTCGGGATTGACCAGAACAATATGCATATCATTGGCCTCCTTTTCTCCTTTATTTCGCCCAAATTATACCTGACTTCATAGAACATAACAAACAATCGGTCGGAAATACTAAGTCAAAAAGGGAAGGAGCAATCCATGTGTTTCAGCCAAAAATACTTGTCAGAACTTTTTGTTTAGTACTAATCAGCGTTTTTCTTTTTTCCCTGGGAGGCTGTCAGCAACAGGCTAAAAAACCGTCGGCCCAACCGGCCCGCTTATCCGCCGAGGTAAAAAAATACAGCACTGAGCCCACCATAAGCCTCTACCGCACTGCCACCGGCGCCAAAGAGCAATTGAAAATGGAAGAATATCTGAAGGGGGTTCTGGCTGCGGAAATGAGTAATAAATTTCCCCTGGAAGCCTTGAAGGCTCAGGCTATAGTCGCCCGTACCATGACCCTGGCCCTGTTGGAATATGAAAACGGCACCAGGTCCAAGCACGGAACCGACGCCAGTGATAACCACCTGGAGTTTCAGCAATACGACGAGAAGCAGATTACCGATAAAATTTCCCGCGCGGTCAAGGAAACCAGAGGACAGGTGCTGACTTATCAGGGCAAGTTTGCTTATGCCATGTTCCACTCCCTGTCCAAAAATAAAACCGCCAGCATGGCCGAAGGCTTCCCCACTCTGGCCAAAAAGGCATCATACCTGGTTCCGGTCAGCACCAACGGCATGAAATATGCTCCGGCTAAATACCGGTCCTGGACAGTAAAAGTCCCCCGCTGGGAAATTAAAAACCTTATGGGCAGTAAAGCCGGTAATCTCAATGACATCCGGGTAAGTAAACGGGGGCCGTCAGGACGGGCTACGGTCTTAACCGCCGGCAAAGCTTCCATCAAGGCGGTGGACCTGCGTAAGGAAATCGGCCCTGATCGCCTTTACTCGACTATCTGGACCAGTGTGAAAGCCGAGGGCAATTATATTGTTTTCAAAGGTTCAGGCTGGGGACACGGGGTAGGTATGGAGCAATGGGGAGCTTACACCATGGCTAAGCAGGGTAAAAACGGCCGCCAGATAGTAGAGCACTACTTCCCCAAAATGACCTGGACCAGATTGTATAAGTAAAATCAGCATCCTTAGTTGCGGCCCAGCCAACATGATTCGAGAGCACTGAAAAAGTCTATCTGGGGTAAACGGGTATGTATAAATAACTTGCGCCCAGTCTATGCATGGACAACATCAACTGCTTGTCGATTGTCTCCAGGGGTACAGCGCCAATTCGCATCCGTGCTCATGGCGCTCTCGCCCCATCCGTAGGGCTCGCCCCCTTCCGCCAATCGCCTTCGCAGAATGTTGTTACCCATGCTCCGCCAACGGTCGCCAGTATATTTATACATACCCTAGCACAAATTTGGGGACTTTTTCAGTAGTCTCCATGATTCCCCTATGGTGGTCCGGATGCATAAATATTCCGTCCCTTAAGACTTGGCCCGGGCAGTACGCTGCTTACCCTGCGGCTGCAGAGGCTGGTTATAAAACTGGTCCGGCATCCCGGTGTTCATTGGCCCCAGCGATATAGATGCCGATGAGTATGAGGAGACCTCCTGCAATCTGATACCATTGCAGAACTTCCCGGAAAAACAAATAAGCCAGTATCGTGGCCCCTACGGATTCGCCCAGAATGGATACCGCGACTATGGGGGCCTTTACATATTTCAAGGCCCAATTAAGAATTCCATGACCGGCCAAGCCCGGCCCCAGGGCCAGAAGGATAAAAAGCCCCCAATCAAGCAGCGGATAGCCGCTTAAGCTAAGGCGGCCCACAAGACATACCGGAAGCAGAACCATTGATGCAATTGCCGATACTATAAAAGTATAGTCCAGAGCCCCTATACGGGC
>DHCD01000110.1:65623-72377 GCA_002398105.1 Syntrophomonas sp. UBA4911 | reverse complement strand
GGCCAGCATGTCGCCCAGCAGTTTACCGCTGCGCAGGTCGCCGTGAGCTATTAGCAGGCTGCCTGCCAGAGCCAGAAATATGCCTCCCATAACGGTATAGGATAATTTTTCCCGCAGAAAAAATATGGAAAACAGGAGTACAAATATGACCTGCAGGTTAGTAAACAGCACTGAACTGGAGATACTGGTATAATCCAGTGAGCTTATCCAGAAAGCAAAATGCAGAGCCAGGAAAATTCCGGCTCCGATAATATAATAAAAATCGCATCGGTCTATACCGGCGATACTGTTTTTCAATCTATGGCCTCTGGCCCCGCCTGCCAGCAGCGAAGTAAACAAGACCCGATAAAAAGCAATTATCAGGGCTGGTGCAGTACAGTACCTTATCATAATGGAAGCGGTGGACATAGCCAGGACCGCCAGGAATATGGCCAGATATATAAAAGGGAGCCTCATGCTTCCGCGCCCAGATAAGACTGGATGACCCTCTCGTCGTTTTTAATTTCTTCCGGGCTGCCGTCGGCTATTTTACGGCCATAATCCAGCACCGCAATTTCCTCGCATATATTCATAACCAGATTCATATCGTGCTCCACCAGTAATATGGTAAGATGCATGTCATTCCTTATCTTCCAAATCAAATCCATCAATTCAGTTTTCTCGGTGGAATTCATGCCCGCCGCCGGTTCATCCAGCAGCAGCAGGGAAGGCTTTAAGGCCATAGCCCGGGCTATTTCCAGCCGTCTCTGTTCACCATAGGCCAGGTTATCGGCATACTCCCACCTCTTATCATAGAGGCCCACCAACTCCAGCAACTTTTCGGTCTGCTCTATTATAGCCTTTTCTTCCCGACGCTCGCCGGGCAGGCCCAGTATGCAGCCCCAAAATCCGCTCTTGCCGACCCCGTGGCTGCCCACCCGAACATTATCCAGCACCGATAGTTTATTGAACAGGCGAATATTTTGAAAAGTACGGCCGATGCCTATACGCGCTACATTCCAAGGGGACATATTATTGAGCAGATGGTCCTTAAAGATCA
Source organism: Syntrophomonas sp. UBA4911 (assembly GCA_002398105.1). Classification (GTDB taxonomy): domain Bacteria; phylum Bacillota; class Syntrophomonadia; order Syntrophomonadales; family Syntrophomonadaceae; genus UBA4844. The sequence continues at coordinate 71,338 of DHCD01000110.1, read as the reverse complement.
CCTTTCCCCCGGTAGGCCGGTATATTCCGGTTATAATATTAAAGAGCGTGGTCTTGCCGGCGCCATTGGGACCAATAATACCGAAAATCTGCTGTTCGTCAACTGCCAGATTGACCAGGTCCAAAGCCCGGAGGCCGCCAAACTCCTGGGTTATATCTTCTAATTGGAGGACTGCCATGAGCCCACCTTCTTTCGCGCAAACTTTTTCTTGATATCATAAACCCTGACATCACCCAATAAGCCGTTGGGACGGAAGATCATCAATATTACCAGCAAGGCTCCGTAAAATAGGAGACGATATTCCGCCACCACTCTCAACATTTCCGGCAGCAGGGTGAGGATAACAGAACCCAGAATAGTTCCCGGTATGCTCCCCATACCTCCCAGTACCACCATATTGAGCAGTTCAATGGACTTCATAAAACCAAAGTCCTGAGGCCGGATAAAATACATATAGTGAGCATAGAGGCCTCCCCCCAGACCGGCCAGGAACGAACCGGCGGTAAAAGCCAGCACCTTCAGGCGGGTCGTGTTGATCCCGCTGGCTTCGGCCGCTATTTCATTCTCTCGGATAGCATAAAATGCCCTCCCCAGACGGGAGTTGAGCAATTTGGCGTTAAGTACAACCACTATGATGACCAGGGTCCAAACCAGCAAGAAAGTGGTATTCTGCGGAATGCCGGACATCCCCACCGCCTTGCCCCCGGGTTCAAAGTTCAGGAAAAATACCCGGATAATTTCAGCAAAACCGATGGTAACCATAGCCAGATAGTCCCCTTCCAGGCGCAGGGTAGGTATGCCGATAAAAAATCCGAACAGCGCCGCCATGGCCGCACCGGCCAGCAAAGACAGGAAAAAAGGGCATCCCAGCTGCATGGAAAGAATAGCTGAGGTATAAGCCCCCAGACTCATAAAACCGGCATGTCCCATGGATAACTGCCCGGTGACACCTGTAATCAGATTAAGCCCCAGGGCCAGGATTATATTTATACCGATCAGCATCAGGATACGCAGGTAATAAGGATCTATATACTGTGATAAGAGTGCGTCCATACTAAACCTCACCTATACCTTTTTCGAAATCTTTTGTCCCATTATGCCTTGCGGGCGAATAATCAAAACCAGAATCAGAATGCCGAAGGCGATGGCGTCTTTATAGGAGGATGAAAGATAAGCTACGCCCATTATTTCCAGTACTCCCAGGGTAAGCCCTCCGATCATGGCCCCTGGTATGGAGCCGATACCGCCCAGTACGGCAGCGGCAAAAGCCTTGAGTCCGGCCATGGTTCCCATGTAAGGCCACACCGCGTTATAGTATATGCCTACCATGACCCCGCCGGCAGCAGCCAGAGCGGAACCTACCGCAAAAGTAAAGGAGATAATCCGGTTAACATTAATCCCCATCAGGTAAGAGGCATCCAGGTCCTGGGAACAGGCTCGCATGGCTTTACCAATACGGGTTTTCTGCACCATCACCTGTAATCCCACCATCAATAAAGCAGCCACCACCAGAATTATGATTTGCAATGATGAAACCTGCAATGACCCCAACTGGTAAGTCTCAATATTGATGATCTCAGGATAACGGCGGGTATTGGTCTGGGCTATCAAAACCATCAACGTGGATAAAAAGATGGAAACTCCGATGGCACTTATAATAGCCGACAGGCGGGACGATTTTCCCCGCAGAGGGCGGTAGGCGACTATTTCCACCAGCATACCCAGCACCATACAGAAAGCCATGGCTCCCAGCAAAGCGACTCCGATATTAAGACCGGTATTGACTACCAGAAACAGTCCTACGAAAGCCCCGACCATGTATATTTCCCCGTGGGCAAAGTTAATAAGTTGAATAATGCCATAAACCATGGTATAACCGAGGGCTATTAAGGCATAGGTGCTGCCCAGAGTCAGCCCATTCAGCAGTTGTTGCCAAATCATAAGTGTCCTCCCCTGACTGATCTTAACTATACAGAGTTTAGGACAGAATAATAGCTGCCTTAAACTCTGTATAATCTTGACAATGGCCCGACCTCAAACGGACGGGCCATTGTATATAGTATAAAGCATATTGCTACTGAATGTTTACCGGAATCTTATCCAATAAAGTCAATTTTCCATCTTTTACGGTAATCAGACAAACCGGGCTTTTGATTGGTTCCCGGTCAGTCCGGAAGGTGGTGTTGCCTGATACCCCCGGATAATCCTTAAGCTTGGCCAGTTCGTTCTTGAATACCGAAGGGTCGGTACTGTTGGCATCAGTCATAGCCTTGGCCAGAATCATGACTGCATCATAGTACTGGGCGGAAAACATATCCGGTTCTTCATTATATTTGCTTCTATAGGTCTCCAGGAATTTTTCTGTCTCCGGGTTGGATTCGTCGCCGCTGAAACTAAACCCGCAATAGAAGATAACCTTCTCCTCCACGGCCTTGCCGCCCAGTTTGGCCAGATCCTGCCCATAAAGGCCGTCGCCGCCGACCAGATTGATATCCAGCCCCTGCTTCTGGGCTTCATTCATCAAAAGGGCCGCCTCCCGATAGTACCCGGTAAATACCAGAACATCCGGCTGAGCTTTCTTTATATTGGTGATCTGGGCGGTGAAGTCTGTTTCCTCGTCATTAATACTTTCTTCAATGACTATTTTCCCCTTCTGTTGCTGGATGGCCTCTTTAAATACCGGTGTCAATGAAACACTGTAGTCATTGTTGCTGGAGGTAACCACAGCAAAGTTCTTCCATCCCTTGGTGTTCATCATCCAATCGACTACCAGAGGTACTGCCAGCTTGTCCAGCAAAGTGTTGCGGAATACATAATCGCCGATCTCCACCACTCCGGTTCCGGTAGCGCCGGCGGAGAATATGACGATTTTATTGGTCTGGGCTATCTTAGCCGCAACTTTAGTCAATCCGGTACAAGGGTCGCCCACCATAGCTGCGACTTTATCCCTGGTTATATATCTGGTGGCTATATTGGATATCTCGGTCGAATCACCCTTATTATCCTGATAAATACCTTCTACTTTTTTACCCAGTATCCCACCATTGGCATTTAGTTCTTCTATAGCCATTTTCATACCTTTTTGGCCGGGGATGCCGTAGTTGGCTACTGATCCGGTCGTAGCTCCCAGAAATCCCAATTTGATAACATCTTCCTTAGCCTGATCAGAATCGGAACCACTGCCGCCACAACCCGCAACCACCGAGAAAATCATTAACAGACTCAAAAGCAGCGCCCATTTGGTTTTACCGCGAAATTTCAAAATGCTTTTCCTCCCTTACCTATCTGATAAATACACCGGACCTTGTGTAAAAACACCCCCAGTCATAGTAAAGTATAACAGTTTATATATTCCTTTTAGTAGCATAAAATCCTGCAATATAATTAAAAAACTGTAAACTCGACCCATGGCATGAGGTACCGGCATCGGACCCGGAATGATATGACCGGCTCAAAACACCTTATTCCATATCCCTTACATAAAAGGAGCCAGTGGTATATCGCCGTATTCCCCGGATTGCAGAAAAAGCTGCACCCTGGGGTCATAGCGATAATCCTCAATTAATTGCTTAAACATCAGGTCAAAACTGGTAAGAGCAGATGGAGAAGACATTGGCAGCAACCCCGTTTGTTCAGCAAAAAGCTGGGCGGCGGCAGCACCAGTCCAACTCAGGGAATAGATAAGCTGTTCGGTCTCGCCTGCCAGCTGGCAGCACAGGTAAAACCGGCATATAAGCGCGCGCACCGGATAGATGGTACATATGTTATCCTGCAAAAAAGCACAGGGATTGGGCCGCATCCTCAGCAACCCTGCCTTAAGCTTTTCTTCCTGAAAATAGCGGGCCACAAACTCAGGATAGTCAAGGCCAGTTAAAGCCGCCATTTTTTTAAAAGCAATCAGATCAGGGATCACATAAGCGGTGCTGCAGCAATTTACCGTACAGGCCCGGCAGGCATGATGCTGGCCTTCAGCATAAAGCTTGCGGAGTTTGTCGTCGTCACATAAGGGTTGCCAGGCATCAAGCAGATCCTGCAGGTTAGCCTTATCATCATTTACCCTGACCTTCAGGCCCTTAGTTTCATCTTTTTCGTCATAGCCTATTTCAACTTTGTTTATCCCCATATCAACCCAACTTAATCATCTTGATCGCGTTGCGGGCAAGTTCGTCACAGCGCTCGTTCCAGCGGTCACCCGAATGCCCTTTCACTTTCTCTATTCTTACCCGATTCCTTTGCGTCTGCTCCAGTAAAGCCTTCCACAAATCCTGATTGGCGACCTTTTCTTTTTTGCTGTTTTTCCATCCGTTTTGGGTCCACTTGCCGATCCAGTCCTGGCGGAAAGCATTTACTATATAGGCGCTGTCGGAATATACCACTACATTCCAATCCCTGACCTTAAGAGCCTTCAAAGCTTCCAGCACGGCTGTGAGTTCCATGCGCTGATTGGTGGTTTCCTCTTCTGCTCCGGAAATCTCTTTTATCTTATCGCCATAAAAAAGAACAGCTCCCCATCCGCCTGGTCCCGGATTCCCGGAGCATGCTCCATCAGTGTATATGGTTATCTCTGGCATTAATGTCTACTCCTTCTCATGGTGAGGATTGGCTTTCACTATTTCCATAGCCTCGGTTAAAGCCACCATTAAAGCAACATTCATACCTCCATCCAGGGAAGCGGTCTTTATTAAGACCTCACCCTTTTTAGTAGCTGCATAATGAGGACTCAGCCGGTTTAAGGCGTAGGCTGCCATGTCCGCACGACAATTCTCGCAACGGCACATGTCCGGTCGCTGGTCTAAGATGGATTCCATTACTTGCCATACCATAGTTTCCATGACATTGGTTACTTTTACCATTATCGGCACCACACATTTCAAAAATTTAATTCTATGACACCCGGACATGTTAAAATCCTGATCCTGATATAAGTTAAATACTGCAAAAGGGAAAAAAATCCCCTTACGGGGATTGATCAGGCTCCGGAAACCTTTTTATCGGTGCTGTCCGCTTGTTTAACATAACCGCCCACATCACCGTCCAAAAGAGCCTGGTTATCTTTTTGCCTTTCTTTATTAAGTGATCGGGCCCGATCCTTAATCTGCTTATTATCAGTAGTATAGAACCCCGAGCCTTTGAATACGACCCCTACGTTCTTACTTATCATCCTCTCAACTTCACCACCGCAGGTAGGGCAGATTGCCAGCGGTTGGGCGCTGATCTTCTGCATTTTGGTAAACTCTCCGCAATTTTTGCATTTGTACTCATAAATAGGCATAATTTCAACTCCTAACCTAAAACAAATCAGTGAAATATTTTTAAATTAATGAAAATTTAAAAATTTCTTAGCGCTTATAAGCCTTCAGTAACTCCCCCAGGGTCAGTATGCTTCTGCGTCTGTCTGAATTTATCATGAAAATAATTATACACCAATTAGTCAATAAATTAAAAATGCTGTCAGTTCATTATGCTGAGATAAACGATCAAAGCCATAATTCCATTCCACACCCCATGAGCCAGAGCCGAAACCAAAATACTGCCGCTTTTTTCATATATATAGCAGAGTATTATCCCCCCTGCCGCCAGGGGAACAGCTCTCCATAAATCCCAGTGCACCGCTCCAAAAAGCAAACCGGCCACTATTGCTCCCCCCAGGGTTCCCAGATACGATTTAAATACCGGGTAAATCATCCCCCGGTAATAGAGCTCTTCTGAAATCGG
>DHCD01000110.1:27024-65391 GCA_002398105.1 Syntrophomonas sp. UBA4911 | reverse complement strand
CGCAGCATATCCTCAAAAAGCTGGGGTTTAACATCCGGGTTAAACAGGTTAATAATCAGGCCCAGACTGATAATAAAAATCATAAGCAAAAATCCGCCCAGAAGCCCGTAGTAGATATACTCCTTCCCGCTGACGTTTCTTACCCCCAGATCACTGAGCCGGGCCCGATTTAAAACCAAAGTAAACAACAGTACCAGTAAGATCGTAACTACAAACTGGAAAATGTAGGCGATGGCAAAAAAAGCCAGGGTGGTATCACCGACTCCGGTCCCGGCCAGCCAGACTTTTATACCATCAGAATAGCGGCCAAAAATCAACCCTGCGGCAATGATGCCTATATAAACCGCCACGATCTCCAGCAAACCCCAGCGTGGTCTTTCCCTCTGTTCCATACACGTTCCTCCTTGATCCTTTTAATTATACATCAGATGTATAAGACTTGGGAAAACCATCAAGATATGCGGGAATGAAAAGCCAGGAAATATGAAATTGATGCTTTTATTAATGCTCATAACGGGAAATACTAGTTTTTAGATACCAGAAACGGAGGTTGCCGTTATGCCGCCATTATTATATATTATCCTGCTCAGTGCAGTCCTGTTTATCATGCTTTATTGGGTTTTGTCCGCCGCCGGTCCGGAAGAACACCGTTCCCGGTTTAAAATGCCGTCCCAGGATATGTTCTCCTGGGAGTCAGCCCAGGAACTATTCAGATATCTGGAAACAGAAGAATTCTACCTGCCTGCTGACAGCATCAAGCTGCTTGCAATCGACTCCGGGCATTTGCGGGCTTACTGGCGTATAAGCCAGAGCAAGTGGCAGGAAATCTTAAAACAGCTGGGCAACCGAGCCTCGGGCCGAGAACTGATATTACGCCTGCATCAGGATGGTAAAACCCTTGACCTTCCGGATGCCTCCGTTAAAAGGCCGGTCGGCAGTTATGACTGGGAAATCGAAGCGGAATCATCCTACTACGTAAGTCTGGGGATTACCGGTAATGATTACACTCCTCTGATCATCTCCGATAAGCTGTAGAGAGCATTTTATGAGGGCATAATTTAGCGCATTTCGCCGGTATTTTTCAGATGAACTTTAACTTTTACCCTGATATCGGCATTTTTAATAAAATCGGGATTATCAATATATGGGAACAAATTTTTACGTTCTTTAGTCAAAGCATATTTGCTTATATCAATACAGTCCAGTTTTAATTCGTTTTGCATCATATCAATAAATCTTTCACACTGGGCCGTAATCTCTTTTTCTATCGTCTTTTCGATCTCTTGCAAATGGGCTTCATCTACAGGATACTGGTGGCTGTGTTCCTGTAATGTCCCCTGAATTTCTATGGTGACAACAAAACGGTGTCCTTGATCGTTTCTGCTATATTCTACTTTCCTGCTGTTATTCACCAGAACCGTCCCCCGGTGGAGGGTACCATCCACTTGGGCCGCAAAGGGAAGATAGCTCTTCCCTTTTAAACCGCGCAGCAATACCAGGTTGAGAGCCTCTTCGGTCCCTACCCTGCCTATCATCCGGTCTTTTTTAAATAAGGCTGCCCCGGTTATCACCACCCGATTGCCTTTACGTTCCAGTACGGGGACCACCGGATTCCTGCCTGCACTCTGCTGGATACGGAATTGACTTATATTAGTAACCGGTATAAAGGTTCTCCTATTAATCCCATTGAATAATGCCTTCAGGTAGCTGCCTATATTATTATAAGTCTTTATGGGCGTTTTAATGACGTTTTCGCCCCGGCCAGCGGCTACTGCCATGTACATGGTGCCACTGACCGTGGAACTCCGCCATAATACATCCATATAAGGGTTTACCCCCTGTCGGGCCAGTTCTTCACCCAATACTATTATCAGGTTCATGCCGGTTACATAAGTATCGGCATCAGTTAATCCCCTCCGCCGGCGCACATCGCCTATCGTAACCCCGGACAAGGTTTCAATATTTACCGGGGTTGGAGCGTCGGGAGTGAGGTTAGGGACCGCCGTGGTTAAGTCCAGCCGTTTTTCGCCTGCCGTTGCGGGCGGGTCGGTAGGATCGGAGCTGCCGGGCCGGTGCAGGTCATAGGCCGCAGCCAGAGGGAAAGACAGTTCTTCCAGATCCCGGGAATCCCAACAGCCCGCAATAAGGATAAGAAACATACCCAGGATTATTGCCAGGTGCAGTTTCTTATTCATTGGCGGCCTCCTTCCCTTTAATAATTGCCATAAACAGCATGATCAGGGGATAGAACAGACCTACCAGCCAGAAACTGTAACCGGCATAGTCGGACCATTGAAATGCCGTTATTATGTTTGTCGGCAACAAGGCTACGATATAAATCAGCAGGGCGACAAATAACACCGTCCAATGAAAATATCTGCTCCGGTCTACATGAAAGACCTCGCTCAGGACATAAGAGGCGGCAAAACCCATGTTCATGGTGGGACGCCCCCTACTCCCACCCACACTGCCAGCAGAAAAAATTCAGGTCTTTCCAGTACGGCAAGTTTTACGGTTTTTAGCATGCTCAGCGCAGGCCAGTTTATTATCTGCAGGAGTTCATGGCCCCAGACCAGTATACAGACCAGGGTCACAACCAGATAAACCACCGTAGTAAAGCTTAAACCCAGTATCCCCGCCTTGATCACTTCCTCCTTGCGGCCTACCAAAAAATAGAATACCAGCAATATCTCCACCCCTGCATAGGAGAAGCTGCTGACCAGAGCTCCCCGGGTTATGCAGGCAAGTCCCGCTTCTCCTGCCGGCAGGAGATTGGTATAGTCGGCGTTTACCAGAGGAAGCAGCAACAGCAAAAGCAAAGCAAAGATTATCCAGAACAGTATTTCATTTACCCGCGCCACCACCCGGGCGCCTTTATTAATCACATAAACGACCCCGACCAGGACCAGAAAAATGGTGATGGGCAGTGGAGTACACGGAAGCAAAAAAATACTGGTTAGCTCAGAAAACAGACGTACCACTATCCCCTGAAAAAGTACTACATAAGCTGCAAACAGAAAAACTATGACCGATCCCAGCCAGCGTCCGAACAGGAGATGGTTCATGCCCACAAACCCTGCTTCCGGCATACGGCGTCCCAAACGCTCAATGATCAGCAATACCGCAAAAGGAAGCGCCGCCCCCAGAAGTACGGCCAGCCAGGCATCTTGCCGGGCCTCAATAGCGACCAGATGGGGGAGGCTGAAAACACCAACGGCAATCTGGGCGCCAACAATTATAAATACCAATTGTTTACTGGTAATAGTATCGTTAGCGTTCATCCCGGTTCCCCTCCTGCCCGCTGTTTCCCTGGCGCTGTTTCTGCTGGCTGGGTATGGACAGCGGCCTCTTATCCATCTTCCAGAGGAAGATACGAAAGACGCTGTCCTTCAAATCAGAGTAGCGCATGGGGGCAAAGGGGGCAAAATATGGTAGCCCCAGGCTTTCCAGACTGCTGAGATGTGTAAGCATGATTAGCCAGCCCAGGGAAAAGCCAAAAAGCCCAAAGCCGGCGGTGAGAAATATTAAAGGCAGGCGCAGAATACGGGTAGCCTGTACTAAAGGACCTGAAGGCAGAATAAAGGTGCAGATAGTCGTAATGGAAATAATTATAATCACAGCCGGGCTGGCCAGCTTGGCGGAAATGGCAGCCTGTCCCAAAACAATACCCGAGACCACCCCGGCAGTCTGTCCTACCGGACCGGGCAGGCGCAGCCCGGCCTCAATCACCATCTGGATTATAAATTCCTGCAGCAGGGTTTCAATCAAAACCGGGAAGGGAACCTCTTTACGCGCCTGAGCTATGCTTACTACCAGATCCAAAGGTACCAGCTCCGGTGTAAAGCTGATGGCTCCGATATAGAGGGCGGGAAGAGATACGGCAATAAAAAAGGCTATGAAGCGGGCAAACCTGAGATACGAACCCAGGAAGGTGCGCTCCAGATAATCTTCGGAAGCCTGAAAAAACTCAACAAAAAGCGCCGGAAGAAAAATGGCGGTGGGAGTGCCATCCACTATTACGGCTATCCTCCCCTCCAGGAGCTCGGCAATGGTTTTATCGGGACGCTCACTGGTCCATACCTGGGGAAACAGCGAATAGGGCTTATCTTCTATATACTGAATTATATTGCCCGCGCTTATAACCCCGTCTATATCAATACGGTCCAATCTCCGGTTTACCTGTTCCACCAGCCCGGCATCAGCTATATCATCAATGTAGATTACCGCCACCGGAGTACGGGTTCTCCTCCCCACGGTCGTCTTGTTTATCACTAAACGGGGAGTACGCAGATGGCGCCTTATCATGGAGAGATTAATGTCAAGATTCTCAATAAAACCTTCCCGGGGGCCGCGTATAGCCTTTTCCGACGGAGGTTCCTCCACCGCCCGGGCCACTCCTCCATGGATGTCAATGATAACCGCTTCCTGGATGGTCTCAAAGATCAGCACCAGCATGCCGTCGAATATGCTGTGCACCATCACTGCGAAACTGTCGCTCTTGCGCAGCTGTCCCACACTGATGGAAGTACGTACAATCAAATCCACCCGGTCGGCGGCGGGGAAATCGCCCGGATCCCAGCCTCCGCTATGCGACATCAGGGGTTTGAGCACATGTTCATTTAATCTCTTATCATCAGCTATGCCGTTAAAATAAAAGGCACAGGCCTGCAGCTTCATCTCACTGTCCAGATAAAAAGGCCGGGCGATAAGGTCGTCATTTTTTTCAATATAGGGCCGTAAAAGAGCCAGCTTATCCTCATAGCCCGGCGGTAATTTACTGTCCGGTATTTCCTGGCTATCATGGTTGTCCTGATACTGGCTGGGACCAGCCCGACGTGGTATCTTGCGCATGCTGTTGCTCCTGATAAAAAATACTAGGATATATTTTTTACCATATCACGCTTTTTTATCCTCTGCCTGAAGTTGGCTCAAAGATGATGACCATAAGGTTAAATCTCGGTTAATAAGCGATGACGGATATCAGCACCAGCAGGGAATGAGTGAAGAAGAGAATAGCACTGAAGCGCTCCCAGCGCCAGTTAAACAAATACTTAAGCTTGATATCTCCACGGAAAAAGCGCCCCAGGGAATAGCCGAAACTTACCAAATGATACGATTCGGCGGCGATAAAAAAACCGGTAAACAACAATAAAAACAGATTTTTGACTACCGCCAAAACCAGCAGAAAATACAGCAGCTCCAGAAGAAAAGCAAGCAATAGCAGCAACCATAACTGGCCCCGGCTGCTGGCTCCCTTTTGTACCATCCAGCCAGCCAATGCCTGCAACAGTTCCAGCTCAAAACCTTCCGGCTCCCCCCTGATTATCCTGAGAAAATAAAATGAATAGAGGAATATTATAGTTCCGGCGATTAATCCCAGGGCTGCGGTCAAGCCGTTTCACAACCTTTCGACTGATTCTCTAACACTATATCATAACCGCAAAGCTGTGCAAACAAATTGCAGGGCCAATTGCTCCCGGCAATTATTAAGCCGTATAAGCATATGCTTATTCCGAACCAGCAACCCGGTATAATTAACTGCTGGCTTTTTTTATCGCCATTACCTGACGGGCCTTTTTTATCTCATTTATCATAAACGTTCTATCCTCGGGACGGTGCACATAATCCAGGTTGTCCACCCTGATTACGAGCAATTCTCCGCCCAAAGCGTAATCACGATAATTGGACTCATAAAAAGTATTCAGGTGAGCCCAATACTCCCTTTCCACTTCCACTTCATCCGGTCGTCCCCGTTTATGGATACGGCGGATAGCTTCATCGGTATCAACCTTGAGATAGACTAAAAGCCTGGGCGGTACTACATGTTCCAGCATAGTCTCCAGCAGATTATTGTAAACTGCATATTCCTCCGGTTTAAGGTAGCCATATTCCAGATACATGCGGGCGAAAATACGGTCGGAATATATGGAACGATCCATTACCGCTTGCCCCACTTTCATGGCTTGGCTATATTGTTTGAAGCGATTGGTCAGGAAATTGGTCTGCATAGGGAAAGCCCATTTGGCCCGATCATGGAAAAATTTATTCAATAAACGATTCTCGTCCTCAAACATTTCGCTGAATGGTTTCAGGTCAAATTCGTCACAGATGATCTTAACCAGGCTTGACTTGCCGACTCCGGTAACTCCGTCCACGACTATTTCCACCCCTTTGGCCTCGTCCACTTCTCTTTCTCCTTTCTGCCAGCAAAAGAATCCTTAATAATTACTATTTCTAGCTGCAGGCAAGAATTCCTACCGGCCGATTTCATTATTAAGCTACTCTCCGCCGGTCTCCAGGATTTGGTATGATGACCGGACTACGGTACGCAGGCGAACCTTTCCGCCCCAGAGCTGGGCCAGGTGTTTTAAGGTCTGATGCGCATATTCCAGCTGCAATTCCCTCCCATCCCACTCATGATCCAGCATAAGCAGGTTGTTCTTCGCCCCTGCCTCTACTGCCTTAATAACCGGCAGCGCCTGTATGCCCACATTAAGAGCCAAAGCATTACGGATTTCTTTCCATCCTTCTTCATCCGCAATCTCTTTTACATAATAGTCCCGTCCTTTTTTTATAAAGGAGAATAGGTTAAACTCCCGGCAGATGTCTTCGTCCAAATAGCGCCGTAAAAAGGAAGCGTCCCTTTCCTGCTCCCGTATAGCAAAGATATCCCGACTATTCTGCTCCAGTTTTTCAAATAGCTTAAATCCCAGATGATAAGGATTGAGTGAGCCTTCAAGGGAGCAAACCACTTGATTATGACGCTTCAGAAACTCCAGGTGCATTTCCTGAGGCAATTGCAAACGGTTCAATATTTTATAGTGCCAGTAACTGGCCCAGCCTTCATTCATAATTTTGGTCTCCATCTGGGGTAAAAAATACTGGCTCTCCTCCCTGACAATATTGACGATGTCTTTTTCCCATTCACTTAAAGACCCGTAACGGGTGATAAAAAGGAGCAGATCTTCTTCCGCTTCCAAGGGTATACGACTTAGATCCGGCAGGGGCTTCTCGGTCTTTTCCTCCAGCAGCGGATGCTCACCGACAGCCCGCAGGCTGCAGCGGTTTATAATTCTGTCCTTAACTTCTTCCGGGGTCAGGTGTTTCTCCCCTACGGTACGATGTATCTGAAAACGCAGAGCATGAGCCGCATTCAGCACCCTCTCCACGCTGGCATAGCCTATGCTGGGATCTTTTATGTAATCGCTTATCCGCCGGGCATGGGATTTAAACATTTCCAGGGTATATTCGGCCCTGGTTCCGTCTTTAAACAGGCGGTTATTCTTGAAAAAGTCATTGTGCCCATAGACATGAGCCATGGTCAGTATCTGCAGCAGCAAAGTGTTGTCCTTCATCAGATAGGCCAGGCAGGGGTTGGAGTTTATAACCATCTCATAGGGTAAACCATTGAGATTATAGCGATAAAAGGTCTTTTTGCGTTCATAAGCTTTGCCGAAGCTCCAGTGAGGGTAGCGAACCGGCATCCCGGCATAGGCTTCATATCCCAGCATGTCCTCATAGCTGCAGATCTCATACTCCTGAGGGTAGGTGTCCAGGCCCGCTTCGGCCGCTAAGTCCTCAATGCGGGCGTTGTAGTACAAAAGGTCTTTCATGCTATAATCAGCCCCCATGTTGCTCCTCCTTCTCAGCTATTTTTAATAACCTTCTGAAAGCCGGCCAAACATCTTCCTTGCTGTCGATACTAACGGACACAAAATTCTCCGCTTTAATCGCGGCGAATTCATCCGCCATGGTGCTGTCCACTTTCCAGGAGGATTTTATCTCTCCATAGCCAAACAGATTACATACCTGACATAGCTCCCGGGCCTTTCCCACCGCTTTCTCAATATCTTCCGGCCAGTTGTCGCCGTCACTGCAGTGGAAAGCGTAAATATTCCATACCGCAGGATTATAACGCTCCTCAATAATCTCCAGCGCCTTTTCGTAGCCGCTGCTGATCATAGTCCCGCCCGATTCTCCCCGATGGAAGAAATCGTCCTCATTTACCTCCAGGGCGGTAGTGGTATGATTAATGAACACCAATTCAACATTAATGTAGCGGTAGTTGACAAACTGGTAGAGCAGGAAAAAGAAGCTGCGCGCCAGATACTTCTTATTGAGATACATGGAACCTGAATTATCCATAATACAGATTACTACCGCATTGGATTCGGGACGCATTTCTTCGCGGATACGCTGATAGCGCAGATCCTCCTCCCGGAAAGGGAATCTTTCTATTTCGCTATCCGCTTCCAAATCTTTCAGGGTTCTTTCCATGGATTTCTTGCGTTTTATCCTTTCCGTCATGGAACGCTTTTTGGCCAGCCGTGGAGGTATGCCTTTTCTCTGTATACCATGTCGTTTGTTACTCTTCTCGCTCATGATGTAAGAGAATTTCTTTCTTTCCAGGAAGGGCAGATCCAGGTCTTCAAACAGGTACTGCACCAGTTCTTCCAGAGTAACATCAGTTTCATAGTAGTCTTCACCTTCGGCATTGCCTGCCCCTTCACCGCTGCCGGGACCGTTGGGCTCACCTCTGCCGGAGGCTATTTTGTCGCCGCGCTTTTCCTGACCGCTGCCCGATGCCGCCTGTTCATGGTTATCCCCATAGATAAACTGATATTCCTTTATTCCCCGTACCGGTATTTTTACGGTCTTATCCTTGCTCTTGCCGATTATGCTCTCCTCGGCAATGATACTGCCCAGGTTTTTCTTGATCGACTCTTCCAACAGCTGGCGGTGCCGCCGCCGGTCCTCGGCGCTGCGATCCCGCCCTCCGCTGTCATATTCACGAAAAATAGCCAAAGCCATCCCCTCAGTCTTTCCATAAGTTATTGGCGGCGTAGCGCAGGATAACATTGCAGCAGTAATGGCAGTAGCCGTTGCGATTCATTTCCTCCACCATGGCATTGTATTTCTGGTTCTGCTCTTCATCCCGCACCCGGGCCTGGGTAACTATCCGGGACAGTTCTTTTACCGAAGCAATCAGTTTTTTTTCAATCGCTTCCCGCAGAGGTTCATAGCTGGCGTATTCAATCTTGCGATTGTTGCGCAGCAGGTAAAACATGTAGGCGGTAACATCGTGGCGGAATCCTTTGGCAGCGCTTCCGCTCAGGCCGATACCGGCTTCGATTGATTCCATGAAAGCTTCATCCGGCTCCAGTTCTTCCCCGGTATTGGCGTCTTTCAATTTCACTTTATTCACATAAGCCTCGGCATGGTCAATGTAATTATTGAACAGGCTCTCCGCCTGTTCCCGGTAACCATGAATGAAGGCTCTGGTGACCTCTTTCTCCAGAATACGGTGGTATTCTTTCTTGATGGTGTCCTGTAAATAGGTAAGCTGCTGTTTTTTCTCATCATCACTGCTGTCTGTGGATTTTACCGCTTTTATCAGCGATTCCAGCACGGTAATAGGATTGATGCAGTCGTGTTCTGATTCCGACAGGGTATTATCAATGGCTTTCATTATGAAGCGGGTGGATATGCCGGTGAAGCCCTCCCGGGCCGCTTCATCCCTGAGTTCCAGGATATCAACCTTTTTGGTGGTATCCTTCTGTATGATCTCTTCTCCGTTATAGATACGCATTTTGGTAATCATATCCACCTTGGATGATGGGATGAGGCGGCTGACGATGGCAAACATAGAAGCGATCTCCAGCGTATGGGGGGCTATATGAGCCCTGAAATTGCTCTTTTTAAGTATTTTTCGATAAATTTTGACCTCCTGATCCAACTCCAGGCAATAGGGTACTTCTATCTTAACGATACGATCCAGAATGGCCTCATTGGTGTGGTCGGATTTGAACTTATTCCATTCCGCTTCGTTGGAATGAGCCAGAATTATACCGTCAAAGTAAATCATCGCCCCCTTGCCCGGTGAGGGGATCGACTTCTCCTGGGTGGCAGTGAGAATAGCATGCAGGTATTCAACATCATTTTTAAAGATTTCTATGAATTCTACGATCCCACGGTTGCCGGCGTTAAAAGCCCCGTTTAACGACAGGACCCGGGGATCGTCTTCCGGATAAAGATCCATCTTGGATATATCCACTGATCCCACCAGAACTGAAGCATCCTGGTTATTGGGGTCCACCGGCGGCACCACGGCAATACCTTTCCGTGACCGTATGGAGAAATCAGCGCCGACCACCCCGAAATCTTCATACCGGCCCTGATAATCGTTAGCCAGACGGTAGCGGCAAACCGGACACAGATCACCTTCGATTTTTACCCCCAGCAGTTCCTCAAAACGAGGCCTAAGATGCTTGGGTATTAGATGCAGGGGCTCCTCCCGCATGGGGCACCCTTCCAGCGCATATATTGAAGCACTGCTTTCCAATGCTTTTTTCAGGCTTTCCATTAAAGACGACTTACCCGACCCCACCGGTCCCACCAAATAAAGAACCTGCCTGGATTCTTCACCCCGCATGGCAGCCGAATGAAAATATCTCACCATTTCCATAATGGTTTTATCTATGCCATAAAACTCATCCTCAAAAAATTTATATTTACGTATGGTATCATTTCCGTAAATTCTTCTGAGGCGTGGATACTCCTCGGTTTTAATCAGCTCCACCCCTGGTTCCATGATAATCTGGTGCATCCGTTCATGGGCCAGAATCGCAACCGCAGGATTCTCCCGGACTATTTCCAGGTATTCCAGGAAGTTAGTAGCTGATGCTTTCTCCCTCCTGCTTTCTCTGTCATTGCGGATTAGTGCGTCAAAATCATAGCTCATGGAAAACCTCCTTCCAGAAACCGTAAAAAAGTAAACCGTCATATCTATATATATGCAGGGGGGTGAATATCTTGATGCTGAGAGGGTTAACAATAATTGGTTATAAGGCAAGAAAAAAGGGAGCGCCTGCCCCCTTGAGAATCGTAATTTTATCCGAAACGGAATTGGACCCCGGTTCCCCCGGAGGGGTAGTTCCACTCCAGCACCTCGGTACCGCAGGCTATGCGGCAGGTGCCGCACTCCAGGCAGCCGTCCGTGGTCATTTCCACTGCGCCGTCGGCATTCTCCTTATACAAACCTGCCGGGCAAACCAGTACCGCCCTTTTCAAGCGGGGGTCTTTTTCCATGCCGGGTTTGATCCTGATGTGAGGTTCGCTGTCGGGTTTGAATACATCCAGTCCCAGTTTGGCTTTCAGTCCGCTCATAGTGCTCATATCTTCATCACCTTTCGCATATCTCCAGCCATCGCCCACATTTCTTTAAGGGGCAGGTATTTTTTGATTGTGGGGTAGAGCCGGTCTTTAGGTCCTGCCGGCACCTCATATATATCTTTCATCATGTTTCCTACCAGCTCGGGATAGTGTTTGAAGAACCTGGGGGTGTCCAGTACGGCGGGAGCCTCCTGGAAAGCCATAAAATCCTTCAGCACAAAGCTGTTATTGAGCATTTTTTCATACCCGGAAAGACTGGCGGCAGTGAAGTCCTCTTTTTTTTGGGCCTGCAATACGGTTTGGGCTGCGTAATAGCCGGAAGCCAAGGCATATTCCATACCTCTGACCGTAATCCCAATATTCATAGCCAGCCCGGCGGCGTCCCCGGCTACCAGAATGCCGTTGCCATACAACCGGCTCAGAGCTTTGAATCCTCCCTCGGGAATTGCATGGGCAGAATATTCCACACTTTCCCCGCCTTTTATTAATCGGGCAATTTCCGGCCGCTGTTTAAACTCATCCAGCAGAACCGGAGCCTGCACCGCCGGGGAACCCTCCATAAGATCCTTGATGGCGACCACTATACCCAGGCTCAGACTGTCCTTATTAGTATATAAAAAACCGCCGCCAAATTTTCCCCGGGTAACTTCGCCCATAAACAGACGAGCGGCGCCTTCCTTGCCTTCCAATCCAAACCGTTCTTCAATAAGAGCGGAGTCCAGTTCGATTACTTCCTTGAAACCTACGGCATAATCTCGGGGGTTCCCCGGATTGCGCAAGCCGGCCTTTTCCGCCAGCAAAGACATAGCCCCATCGCAGGCGATGACTGCATCGGCCCTGAGTTCATCGCCCCCGGCCCAGACTCCAACCACTTGGCCATCGGCGATTATTACGTCGTCAACCCGGCTTTTGCTTACCAGCATAGCTCCCTGGCCTTCAGCCTGCTTAGCCAGCCAGCGGTCAAATTTAGCCCGCAGTACGCTGTAGCTCTGATAAGGCTCCCGGCTCAGCTCATCGCCGCAATACTCAACTTTAAGCGAACGCTCTCCGGCCATGATGCTTACGCCTTCACGGGCAATAAACCTCTCCCAGGGCGCTTTCCCCCACAGTTCAGGGAAAAGTTCGCGTACCGGATTGACATAGAGGCGGCCACCGCTGACATTTTTAGCTCCCGGATAATCCCCTTTCTCCAGCAAGAGCACCTCCACCCCTTCCCGGGCCAGGGTGTAGGCTGCCGCCAGACCTGCCAGACCTGCTCCCACAATAATTGCCTCAAACTTTTCCATCCTTATTTGGCACCTCTTTTCATCCAGCGTAAAAGAAGGGAAACCATCCGGTTCCCCGGTACAGAATTATTCATCAGCCAGAGTTACCCCGGCTATTATCATTTTCTGCATATCAGCCACGCCCTCAATCTGAGGCCCGATAATAGTATCTTTATATAAACGGGCTATCTTATAATCGTTCATCAGGCCATAGGAACCGTGGATATCCATAGCCAGACGAGTTACCTCAGTTGCGGCTTCACAGACAAAAGTCTTGGTCAAAGCCGCCTCTTTGGCAAACTGCCTGGGGTCCTTGACATTATTGGCCAGGCAGCCGAGACGGTAGGCCAGCCAGCGGGCTGCTTCGTACTTGATGGCCATATCCGCTATCTTCAACTGGATAGCCTGAAATTTA
Source organism: Syntrophomonas sp. UBA4911 (assembly GCA_002398105.1). Classification (GTDB taxonomy): domain Bacteria; phylum Bacillota; class Syntrophomonadia; order Syntrophomonadales; family Syntrophomonadaceae; genus UBA4844. The sequence continues at coordinate 52,539 of DHCD01000110.1, read as the reverse complement.
GCAATAGGCTTATCACGGTGAGTTTTTTCCCTGGCATACTTAAGCCCTTCTTCATAGGCCGCCAGCATTCCGCCCAGAGCCACAGAACTTACTCCTACCTTGCCGAAGGATATGCCCAGCTGCAATATGGGATAACCCATACCCGGCCCTGACAGTATATTTACCGCCGGGACCTTTACATCTTTAAGATAGACATCCAGCAGCATGCCGCCGTGCATGCCGATTTTATCCCAGGGTTCGGACAGGGAGCAGCCGGGGCATGATTTGTCTACTATAAAGCCGCTGGGTTGGCCGCTCTCACTGTCACGGGCAAAGAGAATGATGGCGCCCGGCCAGTTGGCGTTGGAGATAAAACGTTTGGTGCCGTTGATAATATAATAATCACCGTCTTTTACCGCTGTGGTTGTAATCTGTTTAGGGTCGGAACCAGTAGCCGGTTCAGTGAAGGCAAAAGAAGCGATATGCTCGCCCTTGCAGCCCGGTACCAGGTACTTTTGCTTTTGTTCCTCGGTTCCAAATACGGAAATAGCACTCAAACCCAAAGAGTGGGCTGATATAGTCAGGGCTATACCTCCGGAAACCCTGGCAATCTGTTCCATGGCCAGGACGTAACCGTCATACCCCCCACCGGCTCCGCCATATTCTTCCGGGAAAGGAATACCGAAAAGATCCAACTCGGCCAACCCTTCAAGAATTGCCTGAGGTATTTGGTTCTCCCGGTCAATCTGTTCCGCCACCGGCTCTATGTATTTCTCGGCAAAGTCTCGAGCCATTTTCTGAATTAGAAGCTGCTCTTTACTTAAATTAAAATCCATTTCCATCCCCCCTATTTTATAAAATTACTTCAACTATAAATTTTAAGTTAAAGTAATAAATCTTATTAATATTATATTTTCATTTTAGACTTTTAGCAATGAAATCATTCTGACAATAGTATGCTCCGGTAGGGATGCATAAACATGCAGGAGCCCACACAGCGGAATATTTATTCAACCGCCGGGCTATAACTTTTTACCGCGGAATCGTGGTTTGACGCGATTCTCTTCTCAGGCATTAAAAAAGAGGGCCTCAGCCCTCTTTGAAGTTTTAGATGTTACCCGACAATCAGGCGGGAAAGATCCAGCGGGTCAACCTGCACGCCATCTTTAAACACCCGCATATTGCCTCCGGAGATATCGTCTATCAGGAGGATTTGTCCATTTACCCGGCCGAATTCAAATTTTATATCATATAGTTCCAGACCCCGGGCCGCTAAATCATCCTTAATCAGCCCGGCAATTTTTCTGGTCATTTCTTTTAGCTGCGCACATTCCTGCAGGGATAACAGCCCCAGTTGCTCCAAAGCCTCGTCCCCAATCAGGGGATCGCCCCGATCGTCGTCCTTCAGAGTAATTTCCACCAGACTATGGAGAGGCTGCTCCTTTTGAGCATATTTGCCGTACCGGCGCAAGAAACTGCCGTAAACCTTAAAGCGGCAGATTATCTCCAAACCTTCGCCGAAGGTCTGAGCCGGCAGCACCGTCATGGTATTCTCTTCAATATTAGAGTCTATATAATGAGTGGGAATGCCTGCTTTTTGGAGCAATTCAAAATAATGACGGGACATTAAAAGCGAAGCTTTACCCATTCCCTCCAGTTCACCCATTATCGAATTGGCTCCCGGGTCTATCTTCCCATTCTCCCCGGTAACATCATCCTTTAGTTTGAGCAGATAATTGCCGTCATCCAGTTCATAAACACTTTTTGTCTTGCCTTCATATACGTGCTTCATATACCAATCCTCCATCGCCAATATTTATTTACCAGCCACGGCTTGCTTGCTCCTTAGAGCAATGACGGCTTTTTCCAGACCATCAACCGTGAGTGGTTCCATAGGAAATATTTCCGCTATCTTTCTTATCGTAAAGGCTCCATCGGTCCAGTCCCAGTAATCACGGGGGATAGGATTTAACCACGCCGAATATTCAAAGTGCTGACGCAAGCGCCTGAGCCACTCTATCCCGGGCCTGTCATTATGCAGCCCCCAGTCTATAATGCCCCCGGCCCGCATAAGCTCATAAGGGGCCATACTGGCATCGCCCACTATTATCACCCGATAATCGGAGCTGTAGGTACGCAGAATATATTCGGTATCGGTATAATCACTCTGCTCACAGGCGTGACTATGGTAGAGCCAGTCATAAATGCAATTGTGAAAGTAGAAAATCTGCAGATCCTTAAAATGATTGGCGCGATGGACCGCCGTAAAAAGCTGATTGCACAGGCGGCTGTAGGTTACCATAGAGCCGCCGGCATCCATTAATAGTATTACCTTTATGGCATTATCCCGGGGTCTCTCCCAGACCAGCTCGAGACGGCCGGCATTATCACAGGTTTTATCAACGGTCGCATCCAGATCCAGCTCAGTTTTGGCTCCTTCCAGGCGGCTGGTAAACTGGCGCAGTTTGCGCAATGCGATTTGAAACTGCCTTACCCCCAGAGTCTCATCGGTGCGAAACTCCTGGAAACGGCGCATACCCGCCACCTTGACTGCAGACAAGTTGCGGGACTCTCCTCCTATCCTTATTCCCCCCGGATGATAGCCGGAATGACCAAAAGGCGAAGTCCCTCCCGTACCGATCCAGCGGTTGCCTCCATGATGTTCCTCGCTTTGCTCAGCCAGTCTTTCTTCCAGCATTCGCTTTAATTCATCCCAATCCAACTGGCGGTGGTTGCGTTTCATCTCCTCGGTTATTTCCAGTTCAGGCAGTTCCTTGTTCAGCCATTCCCATATCTTGTCCGGAAGCCCTTCCGGAGTCTCAATATCGCCAAAAAAGGCGGCAAACGCCATGTCGAACCGGTCGTAATGAGCTTCCGTCTTAACCAATAAGGCCCGGCAAAGGTGATAGAAGCCGGTCAGGCTGGATCCGGCCATGCCGCCTTCCAAGGCCTCCAATAAGGTTTGCCATTCATTCATGGAAACGGGGACGCCGAAGTTTTTAAGGGTATAAAAGAATTTGGTAAACACTGACCTTCCCTCCCGGATATGGGCCCGAAATTAAAGAGGCGCCCTTAAAAGCGCCTGCCCGGTTTATTAATAGCGGTAACGGCTTAAAGACGAATTGCCCACCGCATTGGGATTACGTCCCTTAGCCTTGCCCTGCAGCTGGTTAAGCAGGGTATCAAGGTCCTCATTTTTCTTAAGCAATACACCCAGAAAAGGCAGCTCCTGCTTAATCCGATTAGGACTGATGCCACCCACCACCAAGGCCTGCAGCCAGTCTATCAACTCGCTGGTACTGGGCTTTTTTTGAATATTGGGAACATTGCGCAGCATATAGAAAGCCTCCATGGCCTGCTCCAGCAACTTTCTCTCCAGGTTGGGGTGATGCACGGCAATAATCCTTTCCATACCCTCCGGGTCGGGAAATTCGATATAATGAAATATGCAGCGGCGCAGGAAAGCGTCCGGCAATTCCTTCTCCGCATTGCTGGTTATGACTACGATAGGGCGATGTATAGCTGCAACCGTCTCCCGGGTTTCAGGTATATAGAAGCTCATCTGATCCAACTCCCAGAGCAGGTCATTGGGAAATTCCAGATCAGCCTTGTCTATCTCGTCGATCAATAATACCACCGGTTCCGGGGATATGAAGGCTTCCCCCATCTTGCCCAGTTTTATGTACTTTTTGATGTTGGCGACGTCGCCTTCACCAAACTGGCTGTCATATAGCCGCTGTACCGTATCATAGACATAGAGCCCTTCCTGAGCTTTAGTAGTGGACTTGATATTCCAGATGATAAGCTGCTTCTCCAATGAGTCGGCAATGCTTTGCGCCAGCATGGTCTTGCCGGTACCGGGCTCCCCTTTTATAAGCAGCGGCTTCTGCAAGGCAATAGCAATATTAACGCAATTTCTCAAATCATCCGATACTATATAATCTGCCGACCCCTGGTAGCCATTACCGGCATCATGAGGCCCTGCTTTCTTAGCCATTGTCCGATTCCCCCAATAATATTGACTTCATTATTATCATTACCTCGAATACTAGCAGAAATTCACATCCGCGTCAATCGTACCCGGGCTTCCGGTATTTAAGGTTTGAAGCGCCCGGGAAACTAATTCTTAATAAATAAAATCACTGATTAAAACAGTTGAGTATAACAGTTCTGTTTGGATGCATAAATATGCAGGAGCCGTTAGACGGAGCCTGGAGCATCACCCTGCGAAGGCGAAGCGGCAGAAGGGGGCGAGCCCCACGGACGGGGCGAGAGTGACACTGAGCACGGACGCGAATTGGAACGTCCCCCTGCAGACGTGAGACAAGCAGTTGGTGTTGCCCAGGTGGAGTCTTGGCGACGGAATATTTATGCATCCAAACTCCATTCTGCCTACGGGATTATCTGCCCGCTGCAGATTTTCCCGCCAGATAACCGGTGGAAAAAGCCGCCTGCAGATTAAAGCCTCCGGTATAACCATCTACATCAATAATCTCCCCGGCAAAGTACAGCCCCTTTACCAGCTTTGATTCCATAGTCTGGGGATTGATTTCCTTAACGTCTACTCCCCCGGCGGTAACTATGGCTTCGGCCAGGGGACGGGTACCGGTGACGGTCAGTTCCATTCCCTTCAGCAACTCCAGCAGCCTTCTCCGTTCGGTCCGGTTTACCTGATTGCTTTCCTTGCTGCCGTCAACACCGCTAAGTTCTACTATTATCGGGATAAGTTTCTGGGGCAGCAGGTCGTCCAGCGAATTCTTAAACTGCCGCCGGGAATACTTGAAAAGGTCGCGCTGCAGACGTTCGTCAAGTATTTCTTCACTTAAGGCCGGCTTCAGGTCTATCAATAACCGCACCGGTTCCCGCTGCTGATATAACACCTCCCCGATATCCCGACTCAGGCTCAGAATAATAGGGCCGGATACACCGAAATGGGTAAACAGCATTTCCCCAAAATCCTCGTTAATCTTGCCGCCATTTAACCGGCAGGCGCGCACCCTGACATTTTTGAGACTCAAGCCCTGGAGCCGCTTCACCCATTCATCTCTGACCACCAGCGGTACCAATCCCGGACGCGGTTCCACCAAATGATGCCCGGCGGCCTGGGCCCAGGCATACCCGTCTCCGGTCGAGCCGGTACCCGGGTAGGACATGCCGCCGGTAGCGATAATCGCTGCCTGGCAGGGCATCAGCACCTTTTCCATCTTTATCCCCACTACCCGGGCGTCTGCGATTTTTATACCTTCAACCCGGGAAGAACAGATAACCTCCACCCCATGGTCCAACATGTTCTTATAGAGCACGGCGACTACGTCTTCGGCTCTATTACTGGCGGGAAAGACCCTTTGCCCACGTTCCACCACCGTTGCCAGCCCCTGCCGGTTAAAGAATGCGATCACATCCCGGTTGGAAAATTCATTGAGGGCACTGTAAAGAAAACGGCCGTTGCCGGCATAGCCGGAAATGAAGTTTTCCCGCTCCCGAGCGGAAGTAATGTTGCAGCGGCCCTTTCCGGTCAGCTTTAGTTTCTTACCGGGCTTTTCCTTCTTCTCCAGCAAGGTGACCCGGCCTCCGTTTTCGGCTGCCGCTGCCGCCGCCATCATGCCCGCCGGTCCCCCGCCGATTACGATTACCCTTTGCATTCCTTGTCCTCCGTGATGCTGTCTTGTTAATTGTTAACCCCCGGTTCATCTGTTACAATTTTATTTATAACATACTAAGCGAAAGAGAGGTAATTATATATTGGATAAACCGGTTGAACGCGGTGTTCCTAAGATTCTGTTTCTACTTATTATCTTGATACTGGCCGCCATGTATTACTATGCCGCCTACAGAGATCATTCCAACCCCGAAGTAGCGGTCAGGGATTTTTATAATGGTTATTTTCAGAAGGACTATGAAACCGTAGCCCAAAACCTCAGTGTATTTTGGGGGGTTCAGTTTATGCCCGAATATATGCTTATGAGCCCTCAGGAATTAATTGAGGACCGGCCTGCCATAGAGAAAAAAATGGGCGATTTTATATCCCGGGTGGAGGCTGAGACCAAGATTCCCGCCGGTATGAGCATCAAGATTCTTCCTAAATACACTCAACGGGCAGAAAACACCGCCCTGGTAGCTTATGAGCTTAAGGAGAAAAACAAGCCTGCCGGTATGGAGATGGCCTTGCTATTAAAAGAAAAAAACCGCATGTATATTTTGAAAATGATGGCGGTGAACCAGGAACAATTACAGCAGTTGAACGGCAATGATATCTCCGACCTGGAACAAAGCTTCCAAGAAATGCTGGGCCAGTAAGGCCAAATCAATGCCCCGGTCAAGATGAGCCCGGGGCATTATGCTTCTATGGCGATTTATTTTCCAGCCGATTTTATTACCGCACCTCCAGATGCAATTCATCTCCTGCAGTATAAAAGACCTTACTTTGGGGAGGTACTTCCACCTCATCCTGCAGAATGCAGCCTGCGGCTACTACAGCGCCGGCATTGAGCTTTACCCCCCGGCCCAGTATACAATCTGCCCCTACCACGGCTTCTTTAATAACGGATTTATCTTTAATAACGGTATTATCCCAGATTATAGAATCGCTCAGGTATACATTGCTGCCGACCTTGCATCCGGAGCCAATAACTACACTGCCGTCAAATCTGACATTCCGCCCGCAGACAGTTCCTTCACCCAGGAGTACCCGCGCTCCTTCAGCCGTATTGATTACTTTGCCCGACGCAGCGGTCTTAACCCGCTGCTGCAGTATATCGGCATGGGCCTGGCAATAAGTGGAGATATTGCCCACATCACACCAGTAATCCTGCACCGGCAGGCCATGGAAGGGCGCCCCCGTTCTGACCAGGTGAGGAAATACCTGTTTTCCGAAATCGTAAAATTGCCGGGCCGGTATATACTTAAATATGCCGGGTTCAAAAATATAGATGCCGGTGTTGGCCAGATGGCTCAAAGCCTCCTCGGGGCGGGGCTTCTCCTGAAACCTTTCAATTCTCCCCTGGTCATCAGTTATGACTACTCCAAAATGCTCCACCTGCTGCACTTCTTTCAAGGCTATGGTAGCCAGTGCTCCCCTTTGCCGATGAGCCTCAAGCAGTGCTCCCAGATTGATATCGGTCAAAGCATCCCCACTGATTACGGCAAAGGTATCATCCAAAAACCATTCACAGTTCTTGACTCCGCCGGCTGTGCCCATAAGCTCGTCTTCCAGAGAATATTGCATTTTTACCCCAAATTTGCTTCCATCCCCAAAATAGGAGCTGATATTGCCGGCATGGTAATACAGATTGCAGATCAGATCATCAAACCCGTGGATACGGAGCAGGGTCACAATGCTTTCCATCAAGGGGACATTGGCCATCGGTATCATGGGCTTGGGTATTTTAGTAGTGAGGGGCATCAATCTTGATCCTACCCCGGCTGCCATTATCATTGCCTTCATAAATATAAAGACCCCCTGCAGTATTGTTGTCCTAAATATACACCAAAACGGCAAATGACGGCAATTGCTCATACGGGAAGGAGAAATTCAACTTAAAGCCACAGGCCTTCCCATCCCTGTTTCCTACCATTTACATATTTGATTCCGCTGCCAAAACTCTGGTTTGGATGCATAAATATGCAGGAGCCGTCAGGCGGCGCATGGAGCTCACCCTGCGAAGGCGAAGCACCCGAGGGCACTCCTGATGTCACCTCCGGGTGACAATTAAGGTTGCGGCGGAAGGGGGCGCGCCCCACGGATGGGGCGTACCCACAGGGCACACTGATGTTCGGCAATGCCTCACCATTAAGGAGGCGAGTGACGCTGAGCATGGACGCGAATTGGAACGTCCCACTGGAGCCGCGAGACAAGCAGTTGGTGTTGCCCATGCGAAGTCTCGAGCGACGGAATATTTATGCATCCAAACCACCAATTTATATCCTTTTGCAATAGAATGATATTTCTTATCACAGGCGTTTTTTCAGGAGCAGGTAGTTTATACTGTCCACCAGGGCCTGCCAGGAAGCTTCAATAATATTCTCGGAAACTCCCACCGTACTCCATTTATCACTCTGGTTAGCGGAGTCAATCAAGACCCTGACCTTGGCTGCCGTACCGTTTTTGCCATCCAAGACCCTGACTTTGTAGTCACTGAGATGCATCTCCGCTACCTCCGGGTAAACTTCGTTAAGGGCCTTGCGCAGAGAATTGTCCAGGGCATTTACCGGCCCGTCGCCCTCGGCTGCGGTGTGGAAAGTATGGTCGCCGATCTGCACCTTAATCATGGCTTCGGCGGTTATATCGTCTTCTTCGTTCTTTTCCAGAATTATTTTAAGATTCTTAAGCTGGAAGAATTCATCATATTGGGCGAAGGCCTTGCGCAGGAAAAGTTCCAGCGAAGCGTCGGCGCCTTCAAACTGGAAGCCCTGGTTCTCCAGTTCCTTGATTTCCTTAATTAAACGCCGGGTCTCGGCATCATAGGAATTGACGTCAATGTTAAGCTCCCGGGCCTTATAGAGCAGATTGGAAAGGCCGGAAAGTTCGGAGACCAGTACCCGTCTGTGATTTCCCACTTTTTCCGGGTCAATGTGCTCATAGGTAAGCGGGTCCTTCAACAGCGCACTAACGTGTATGCCCCCCTTATGAGCAAAAGCCCCGTGCCCGACAAACGGTTGGTTGCTGTAATGAGGCATATTGGCGATCTCGCCTACGTAATGGGCTGCTTCACTTAAGTTTTTCAGATTTCCCGCCGGCAGGCACCTAAGTCCCATTTTAAGTTCCAGATTAGGAATAAGGGAACAGATGTCGCTATTGCCACAGCGCTCGCCATAACCGTTGACCGTTCCCTGAACCTGGGTACATCCCTCTTTGACTGCTACCAGGGAGTTACTGACCGCACAGCCGCAATCATTGTGAGCATGTATCCCCAGCGGAGTTTTTACCTGTTTTTTTACCTGCCGGATAATATCTCCGATCTCCCAGGACATGCTTCCGCCGTTGGTATCACAGAGAATCAGCCAGTCCGCCCCGGCCTGGGCCGCCGTTTCCACAATCTGCAGGGTATAATCCCGGTTATGCTTACAGCCATCAAAAAAGTGTTCCGCATCAAAAATTACTTCCCGGCCTTGGTCCTTAAAGTAGCTGATAGTCTCCCGAATCATGCTCAGATTTTCTTCCAAAGTGGTTTCCAAAGCCCGCAGGACATGGAAATCCCAGGTTTTGCCCACCAAAGTAATAGTCCGGGCCCCGGACTCCAGCAAGGCCTGGACATTGCCATCCCGGCTTACCGGAGTATTGGGTTTGCGGGTAGAGCCAAAGGCGGCGACCCTGGTATGGTTCAAGTCCAGGCGCCGGGCCAGTTTAAAGAACTCCAGGTCTTTAGGATTGCTGCCCGGCCATCCGCCCTCTATATAAGAGACTCCCAGCCAGGCAAGTTTTTGCGCGATTTTAATCTTATCATCCAGCGAAAAGGAGATTCCCTCTCCCTGCGCTCCATCGCGCAGGGTAGTATCATAAATCAGAACATCCAGCTGCTTATTCCCAACGCATCTAACCTCCAATATAAATCAGAATTAAACATTAATATACTCCGCCACCAGGTCTCCCATTTCTGCTGTGCCCAGCAGCTTTAGGCCCGCCTCCATAAGATCGGGGGTACGGTAGCCTTCTTCCAGTACCCGGCGCACCGCTTTTTCTATCGCAACCGCTTCCTCCTCCCGGTCAAAGGAGAATCTCAGCATCATAGCCGCCGACAGGATGGTAGCCAGCGGATTGGCCTTATTTTGTCCGGCAATATCCGGAGCACTGCCGTGAGCAGGTTCATAGAGCCCCACCTGGCCGCCGATAGAGGCACTGGGCAGCATACCAATGGAGCCGGTCAGCATGGAAGCTTCATCGGTCAATATATCCCCGAACATATTTTCCGTCACAATCACATCAAACTGGCCGGGGTTGCGAATCAACTGCATAGAGCAATTATCCACATACATATAATCGGTTTGAACATCGGGATACTCGTTAGCCAGCCGCTTGGCTGTTTCCCGCCACAGGCGTGAGCTTTCCAATACATTGGCTTTGTCCACCGAGCACAGCTTGCTTCTCCTCTTGCGGGCGGCCTGGTAGGCAAACCGTAAGATTCTCTCTATTTCATAGGTGGAATAGGTAAGCATATCCGTGGCTTTCTCTCCATCCGGAGTTTTTTCCCGCTTTTTCTCGCCAAAGTAAAGCCCCCCGGTGAGCTCCCGGACTACCAGAATATCCACCCCGGAGATAACTTCCTCTTTGAGGGTGGAAGCTTTTAACAACCCGGGGAAAAGTACACAGGGCCGCAGGTTGGCATAAAGCTCAAGCTCTTTGCGCAGGGGCAGCAAGGCTCCTAATTCCGGGCGCAGATGCACCGGCAGATTATCCCACTTGGGACCGCCTATTGCTCCCAGCAGCACCGCAGCCGAACGGCGGCACAGATCCAGGGTTGAACTCGGCAGGGGATGCCCGCAGACATCATAAGCTGCTCCACCTACCGGAGCTTCGGTAAATTCAAATTCCAGGCCAAATTTTCTACCTACTGCCTTTAAAACTTTAACTGCTTCAGGTACTATTTCAACTCCTATGCCATCTCCGGGAAGAACAGCAATCTTATACATCAATCCCACCCTTTCATTTTTTAGCTTTAATGTAATTGATCAGGCCGCCTTCAGCCATGATCTCCTGCATAAATCCGGGGAAGGGCGTGGCCGCAAACACTTCATCAGTTCTGAGATTGCGTACCTGTCCCCGGCTGAGGTCTACCTCCACTTCATCGCCCTCGTTAATAGCGTCTATGGCCTCATCACATTCGAGAATAGGAAGCCCTATGTTTATAGCATTACGATAAAAAATCCGGGCAAAGGAACGGGCGATGACACAGGCTACTCCCGCTCCCTTGATGGCGATGGGGGCATGCTCACGGGAGCTGCCGCAGCCAAAATTCTTATCCGCAACTATAATATCGCCTGGCTTAACTTTGGCTGGAAACTCGGCATCAGCATCTTCCATACAGTGGCAGGCCAGCTCTCCGGGATCGAAGGTATTCAGATAACGTGCCGGTATAATGACATCAGTATCAATATCGGCGCCAAATTTATGCACCCTACCGCTAAATTTCATAAATATCCTCCTTATAAACGTGCTGCGGTAAAACTATACCTCCCAGGGAGGAGTTATGCGTCCTTTTATGGCACTGGCGGCAGCTACCGCCGGACTGGACAGGTAAACCTCGCTCTCCGGATGTCCCATACGGCCTACGAAATTGCGATTGGTCGTGGCCAGAGCTTTCTCCCCCTTGGCCAGGATACCCATATGTCCTCCCAGACAGGGGCCGCAGGTCGGTGTGCTGACCGCCGCTCCGGCCTCAATAAAGGTTTCAATATAACCCCGGCGCAAAGCTTCCAGGTAAATCTGCTGGGTGCCTGGGAACACAATCAGGCGTATTTCCGGGTGCACCTTCCTGCCTTGGAGCAGGGAGGCGGCGATCTCCAGATCCTCCAGCCTGCCATTGGTACAGGAGCCTATCACCACTTGATCCAGGATTACGTCACCGGCTGCGCTGACCGGGCGGGTATTTTCCGGAAGATGGGGAAAAGCCACTACCGGTTCCATTTTCGATACATCATATTCCCGAATCTCAAAATAACTGGCATCGGCATCAGATTGGTAAACCTGGTAAGGACGCCGCGCTCTCTTTTCCACATATTCGCGGGTTATATCATCAGCAGCAAAGATCCCGTTCTTGCCCCCCGCTTCAATAGCCATATTGGCCATGGTAAAACGATTATCCATCGACAACCGGCTGATAACTTCCCCGGTAAATTCCATAGACATATAACGGGCGCCGTCAACCCCGATATCCCCTATGGTATGAAGTATTAAATCCTTGCCGCTGATCCATTCCGGCATTTTCCCATAGTAGATAAATTTAATGCTTTCCGGCACCTTGAACCAGACTTCCCCGGTAGCCATACCGGCTGCCATATCGGTAGAACCGACGCCGGTAGCAAAGGCCCCCAGAGCCCCGTAAGTACAGGTATGGGAATCGGCCCCGATAATCATATCGCCAGGCAACGCCAGCCCCTGCTCAGGGAGCAGGCAATGTTCTATCCCCATGCAACCAATCTCGAAATAATTCTTTATGCCGAATTTGCGGGCAAAGTCCCGCACGATTTTGCTCTGCTCGGCTGATTTTATATCTTTATTGGGGGTAAAATGATCGGGTACCAGAACAATCTTTTCCTCATCAAAGACCCGGTCCATTTCCAGTTTGGCAAATTCCGCTATAGCTACCGGTGCGGTGACATCATTACCCAGTACTATATCCAGCTTGCAATTCACCAATTCACCCGGAGCTACAAAATCCTTCCCCGCGTGACTGGCAATAATCTTCTGGCTGACTGTCATTCCCATTGTTTTACACATCCTTCAAGATTCATCCGTCCGCCGACAGCGCTTTACGCCTCGCGGTTACGCTGCTGCTCAAAATAGTATTTATTGATGGCATTGATATAAGATTTTACGCTGGCTTCAATAATATCTGTACTGAGACCGCGGCCATTGTATCTTTTGCCGTTGATCTCAATATGCGCTGTCACTTCGCCCAGGGCATCTTTGCCTCCGCTGACGGCATTCAATTTGTAATCATGCATTTTCCCATAAATATCGGTGATCTTATCCACCGCGTGGCAGGCTGCATCTACCGGCCCATCTCCGGTGGCTGCGGCTTCAAACGATTTATCCTCTATAGTCAGTCTTACGGTTGCAGTGGGAATAATACTGGTACCGCTTGATATATGCAGATAGGACAGACTGAAGCGTTCCGGTACGGCACTGGCCTGGCCGGTTACCAGGGCCTCCAGGTCGTCATTGGTAACCTCCTTCTTCCGGTCGGCAATATCCTTAAAACGCCTGAAGGCCAAGTTTAATTCTTCCTCATTCAGATCGTACCCCAGCTCACTCATGCGTTCCTTAAAGGCATGACGTCCGGAGTGCTTGCCTAAAACCAGATTACTGCTGACCACCCCTACCAGTTCCGGACTCATTATTTCATAGGTACTGCGTTTCTTTAATACCCCGTCCTGGTGAATACCGGACTCGTGCAGAAATGCGTTTTTCCCCACTATAGCCTTGTTGGGCTGTACCGGCATCCCGGTCAAACTGCTGACCAAACGGCTGGTACGGTAGATTTCTCCGTAGTTGACTTTGATCTGCCGTTCAAAATAATGCTGACGGGTATATAAAGCCATGATTATCTCTTCCAGCGAAGCATTTCCCGCCCTTTCCCCGATACCGTTGACCGCACACTCCACCTGGCGGGCGCCGTTAATGATCCCGGCCAATGAATTGGCCACCGCCATTCCCAGGTCATCATGGCAGTGCACACTGATTACGGCCTGGTCAACATTGGGAACCCGGGTAACTATATCATTGATAAATTGGCCAAATTCCTCCGGTACCGCATATCCTACCGTATCCGGCAGATTTACCGTGGTGGCCCCGGCCGCAATAACCTTCTCCGTCAGCAGCGCCAGGTAGTCAAGGTCGGAGCGGGAAGCATCCTCGGCCGAGAATTCAACATCACTGCAGTATCGCTTGGCATAGGCAACAGCATCTACCGCTTGAGCCAGGGCTTCTTCCCGACTCATTTTCAGTTTATATTTTAAATGTATATCCGAAGTAGCTAGAAAAGTATGAATTCGAGGAGATTCGGCCTCTTTTACCGCTTCCCAGGTTCGGTCGATATCCTGGCGGCTGGCCCGGCACAGACCGGCTATAACCGGCCCTTTGACTTTTTCCGCGATCCTCTTGACCGCAGCGAAGTCGCCGGGGGAGGCAACCGGAAATCCGGCTTCAATAATATCAACTCCCAGCCGGGCCAACTGATATCCTATCTCCAGTTTCTCATCTGTATTGAGGCTGACCCCGGGAGATTGCTCCCCGTCCCGCAAAGTAGTATCAAACAGGTATATGCGTTTACTGTTCCCCATTGTACACCTCTTTGTGAATTCCAAATTCTAAATTAAGGTTGGAAAAGCCAAGCTTTTCCTTCCTCAATTCAAAATTCATGATCATAAAATTATTATTATTTGCTTTCCTTTAACCAAGGCATCATGGCCCGGAGGTCAGCCCCCACCTGCTCTATCAGATGCTCCCGGTTCTGGCGCTTCAAGGCATTAAACTGGGGTCTTCCCACCTGGTTTTCCAGCAGCCAATCCTTAGCAAACTTTCCTTCCTGAATATCCTTTAAAGCCTGTTCCATGGCCCAACGAGTCTCTTCTCCGATCACGTCCGGTCCTTTAATGTAATCGCCCCATTCCGCCGTATCACTGATGGAATAGCGCATATAGCCCATGCCGCCTTCATACATAAGGTCAACGATCAGCTTCAGCTCGTGGAAACACTCGAAATAAGCTATTTCCGGCTGGTAACCGGCATTAACCAAGGTTTCAAAGCCGGTTTTTACCAATTGGGTAACCCCGCCGCAGAGCACGCACTGTTCACCGAAAAGGTCGGTTTCGGTTTCTTCTTTGAAGCTGGTCTCAATAACTCCTGCCCTAGTGCAGCCTATGCCACAGGCATAAGCCAGCCCAAGCTCTTTGGCCTGTCCGCTGTGATCCTGCTGTACCGCTACTAAGCCCGGTACGCCGGCGCCTTTAATATACATACGCCTTACCAGATGCCCGGGGCTTTTGGGAGCGACCATAAAAACATCGACAAAGGCCGGCGGAACTATCTGACCAAAATGGATATTAAAACCATGAGAAAAGCCTAAGGCGTCACCTTCCTTAAGGTAAGGTTTGATTTCACTGTCATAAACCCGAGCCTGAACCTCATCCGGCAGCAGGACTTGGATAACATCCCCGGCCTGCGCTGCTTCGGCTACGGTCATAGGCTGAATACCCGCTGCGATAACTGCATTCCATTCCTTTTCACTGGCTTCATCAAAAGGTTTCCTTAATCCTACCACCACATTGAGGCCGCTTTCCTTAAGATTCTGCGCCTGAGCATGCCCTTGGGAACCGAAGCCCATTACCGCTATAGTTTTTCCCTTCAAAAGATTGAGATTGGCATCTGCGTCATAATACATTTTTGCCATTATAAATACCTCCTTAAAATCTATCAGCGCCAGGGAATACCCGGCTGCATGACTACTTGATTTCCCCGCGTACCATGGCTATAACCCCGGTACGCACCAGTTCCAAGACTCCGAACGGTTTCAGTGATTCCACTATGGCATCAATCTTGCCGCTATCCCCGGTGACTTCTATAATCAAGGAATTTTTGCCAATATCCACTATCCGAGCCCGGAATATATCTACAATCTGGACTATGTCAGCCCGCACATTGTTGTCGGCTCTGATTTTTATCAGGACCAACTCTCTTGTCACCGAGCGCTCTTCAGTTATATCGACAATTTTGATAACTTCCACCAGCTTATATAGCTGTTTGGTTACCTGTTCCAGGATTTTTCCATCGCCCATAACCATAATAGTTATACGGGAAATACTGGGGTTTTCAGTTTCCCCTACCGCCAGGCTCTCAATATTATATCCCCGCCGGCGGAACAGCGTGGTTACCCGGGTAAGCACACCCGGCCGATTCTCAACCGTCACCGTCAAGGTATGTTTTCTCATATCTCGTCACCCCCCAGCATATGGGAGAGAGAGCTTCCCGGAGGTACCATGGGATATACATCAGCTTCCCTTTCCACCAGGATATCCAGAATCACCGGGCGTTCAGTCTCCCGCAGAGCTTGCTGCAGAGCTGCCTCCAGTTCCTCTTCCCGGGTTACTCTTATACCAACCGCCCCGTAAGCTTCGGCCAGCTTGACGAAATCAGGCTGGTGGCTGACGTCGGTGTAGGAATAACGTCCTCCATAGAAGAGACCTTGCCACTGCCGTACCATCCCCAGAAATTGATTGTTGAGGATGCATATAATAACCGGCAGCCGGTATTGCACCGCGGTGGCCAATTCCTGTATGTTCATCTGGATGCTGCCGTCTCCGGCTATGTCTATTACCGGCATATCCGGGCGTCCGATTTTGGCTCCGATCGCGGCCGGGAAACCGTAGCCCATGGTCCCCAGTCCACCGGAAGTAAGAAAGGTGCGAGCATGTTTGAACTTATAATACTGGGCGGCCCACATCTGATTCTGCCCCACTTCAGTGGTAATAATAGTCTCGCCTTGAGTCAGTTCGCATATCTTCTCAATAACACTTTGCGGCATTATCCGGCCTTCGCAGGAGGGACCGTAACGCAGCGGGAATTCTTTTTTCCAGCGGTCTATCGTTTGGTGCCATTCCCAGTATTGTTCCACTGCCTCCAAACGCTGATTGATTGCCTGCAGTACTTCTTTTACCTGCCCCACGATGGGAACATCCGCATCCACATTTTTCCCAATCTCGGCCGCATCTATGTCAATATGAATTACCCGGGCATGGGGTGCAAAGGTCTCAATCTTGCCTGTAACCCGATCGTCAAAACGTACCCCGGCCGCAATAAGCAGGTCGGCTTCGCCAATGGCATAATTGGCATAACGGGTGCCATGCATGCCCAGCATGCCCAGGTTAAGATAGCTGTTGCCGGGAATGGCGCCCATACCCATCAAGGTAGTGGTTACTGGTATTTTGCGTTTCTGCGCCAGTTCTCTTAATTCGCCGGCAGCATCAGAGGATATCACTCCTCCGCCGGCATAGATAACCGGACGTTTAGCATTTTTTATCAGCTCTACCGCCGTTATTACCTGCCCCGAATTGTATCCCTTCATAACCCGATATCCGCGCAGATTTATCTCGGCGTCTCCGGCTTTATAATCTATGCTTCTTTCCATGACATCTTTGGGCAAATCCACTACCACTGGACCGGGGCGGTTGGTCCGGGCTATATAAAAGGCTTCTTTAACCGTTCGGGCCACATCTTCGGTTCGTTCCACCAGATAATTATGCTTGGTTATCGGCAGAGTGATCCCGGTTATATCAGCTTCCTGAAAAGCATCCCGGCCAATCAAAGAAGTTCCTACCTGACCCGTAAAACAGACCAGAGGAATGGAATCCATATTAGCGGTAGCAATCCCGGTTACCAGATTGGTAGCCCCCGGGCCTGAGGTAGCGATACAAACCCCCACTTTTCCCGTTGCCCGCGCATAGCCATCGGCCGCATGGGCCGCCCCCTGTTCATGGCGAACCAGAATATGGCGGATACTGGATTCGAAAAGAGCGTCGTAAATAGGAAGGACTGCGCCTCCCGGATAGCCGAATACAGTATCAACCCCCTCTTCCTGCAAACATCGCAACAAAATTTCTGCTCCCTTTAACTGCACCTGCATCACCTCCGAATTAATTGAATTATTTATTAAAGCCAATATATTAATAAAAATAGCGGGCTGCTGATGGCCCGCTTTTTCTTTCCCGGCCCTTCTATTTTCTGAAGATTGCGCCGGTGCTGGCTGACTGTACCATCTCAGCATACCTTTTCATATATCCCTTTGTAATCTTGGGCTCCGGTACCTTCCAGAGAGCTTTTCTCCCTACAAGTACTTCTTCGTCTACCATAAGGTCCAGCCTCCCGGCCGGAATATCTATTCGTATCAGGTCTCCTTCCTCAACCAGAGCAATTAATCCCCCGGCCGCAGCTTCGGGAGACACGTGTCCTATGGATGCCCCCCGGGTCGCCCCGGAAAAGCGCCCGTCGGTGATAAGAGCTACTTCTTTATCCAAACCTATCCCTGCTATAGCCGAAGTGGGAGTAAGCATCTCTCTCATGCCCGGTCCTCCGGCAGGGCCTTCATAGCGTATGACAATAACATCCCCCGCTTGGATTCTCCCTCCCAGTATGGCTGCAACTGCCGTTTCCTCCGAATCGAATACCCGGGCCGGTCCCTGATGGGTCATCATTTCCTCCGCTACCGCGCTCTTTTTTACCACCGCTCCTTCAGGTGCCAGGTTGCCAAATAGTATGGCCAACCCCCCGGTTGGGCTGTAAGGATTATCAATCGGCCTGATAACAGCATGGTCCCGCACCGGGGCGGAAATAATATTCTCGCCCACAGTCCGGCCGCTAACGGTCAGGCAATCGCTGTTTATCAAGTTCTTCTTATTAAGCTCGTGGAACAGGGCCGGAATTCCACCCGCCCGGTACAGATCTTCCATGTGGTGTTCGCCCGCCGGACTTAAGCGGCACAGGTGGGGAGTAGCGGAACTAACCTGATTAAAAAGCTCAAGGTCAATATCAACCCCAGCCTCCTGGGCGATGGCTAACAGGTGCAGGACCGAATTGCTGGAACAGCCAATGGCCATATCCAGTCGCATAGCATTACGGAAAGCATCAGCGGTCATTATATCCAGAGCCTTGATATCTTTTTCCCAGAGCCGCATAATCTGCATGCCGGTCTGCTTGGCCAGCCTGATCCGTTCCGAATAAACTGCCGGGATGGTGCCGTTTCCTGCCAGGGCCATTCCCAGACCTTCAGTCAGACAGTTCATGGAGTTGGCCGTAAACATACCGGAACAGGAACCGCAAGTAGGGCAGGCATTTTCCTCCAGCTCAGCCAATTCATCAGGGCTCATCCGCCCGGCGGCGGCAGCGCCTACCCCCTCAAAAACCTGGGTCAGGCTCACCGCTCTGCCCTGAACCCGGCCGGCCAGCATGGGACCGCCGCTGACAAATATAGAAGGCAGATTTAATCTGGCCGCTGCCATAAGCATACCTGGTACTATCTTATCGCAATTAGGAATAAACACCAGTGCATCCAAGGCATGAGCAGTGGCCATGATCTCGGCCGAATCAGCAATCAGTTCGCGGCTGCCCAGGGAATACTTCATACCGGTATGGTTCATGGCGATGCCATCACAAACCCCGATGGTATTAAACTCCAATGGAGTTCCCCCGGCTATGCGTACACCCGCCTTAACCGCTTCGGCAATTTTGTCCAGGTTAATATGACCTGGGATAATATCATTTTTGGAATTTACGATTCCCACCAGGGGCCGGGACATTTCTTCATCGGTAAGCCCCAGGGCCTTAAATAAAGAGCGGTGGGGAGCTTTTTCCAGGCCTTTTTTAGCCAAATCGCTGCGCATGTTGTTACCTCCTAGAAACGCGGATTTATAAAGGTTATTACTTGATTCCACTGTTAACAATCATAACCGGGAGGTGGGGATGCATAATATTCCGTCGCTTCAGATTCCTGCCTGTTATGCATTCCAACCGGGGTTTTGGCAGGGGCGCCTTACTTGAATATCACGGCTTCCGGTCCTTCCGGTTCTTTTACCAGTTCCCTGAACGCGGTTAAAAGCTGGCTGAATACCGGACCCGGTTTGCCGTCGCCGATTATTCTGGAATCAATGTTGGTTACCGGAATCAATTCGGCTGCCGTACCAGTAAGGAAAACCTCGTCCGCAACAAAGAGATCATAACGGGTAAAGACGGTTTCTTCCAGCTTCAGGCCTTCAGCCCGGGCCAATTTAATAACTTCGTTGCGGGTTACTCCCTCCAGCATGCCTACATACAAAGCCGGAGTCTTGATTACGCCGTTCTTGACTATGAATATATTATCACCGGAACACTCGGCTACATAGCCTTCCTGATTGAGCAGAATAGCTTCCTCGGCTCCGGCGATATTGGCCTCCAGTTTGGCCATGATATTATTCAAATAGTTCAATGATTTAATCCTCGGATTTACTCCTTCGGGTCCATTACGACGGGTAGGCACCGTCATAACCGTCAATCCTTTTTCATAAAATTCATCCGGGTAAAGGTTAATGGAAGACGCTATACAAACCAGAGTCGGCACCGGGCATTTTCTGGGGTCCAGGCCCAGATCCCCAATGCCCCGGGATGCTACCACCCGGATATAAGCATCTTTCAGCCCGTTCAGGCGGCAGGTTTCAACGATAATTTCGCCCATTTGGGCGCGATTTACGGGCAGGGGTAAACTAATCGCCTTGGCCGAATCGAAAAAACGGTCAACATGATCTTTGAGGCGAAATACACTGTTATGATAAGCTCTGATGCCTTCAAAAACCCCGTCGCCGTAAAGAAATCCATGGTCAAAAACGGATACCCTGGCATCCTGCTCATCAACAAATTTGCCATCCAGATAAATTCTCAGACCCATCCATACCACTCCTTAATTTTTCCTCAATAATACATTCTGCCAGTTAAAAAAGAATATAAAAAAACCTCCCGCCCGATTCAGGGACGAGAGGTATTTCCCGCGGTACCACCCTGCTTGTCGCCTTTCGGCGACCTCTTGCAGCATAGATTCTTGCACTAATGCTAACTTGCTAACGGACTTTTTTCGTCCGGCACCACCTACTTAACCTGCAGTCTTTCAGATAGCGACTCAAGGATGATCACCACATGCAATTTTGATACCGGTTCTCAGCTTATCCGGCTCTCTGTTATCAAGTGACTCCATGTGTCAGTTCCCTTCATAGCCGATTCAATATTTCGCTTGCTTGGTTATCTATAAAGTATATTTAAAGGATGAGGCGCTGTCAATACACTCTTTTATTGTTTCCCTTCTTTTTTTTGTTCCACTTTACGAATATACTCTTTAAGACCGATATTTTTCCTGTACTGGAGGCAGGGAACTTTGCTTTTTTGCTTAAGGTTTTTAAACATAGCCCATAACAGCCTGCTCCCTTCTTCGGTCTGACAAGCTTCAAAAGGACTCATGCCACTCAAAGGGAGCAAGTGGCTATGATACCATTTGTCCAGATATATATCCTTTAAAGCCGGTTCCAATCCCGGATGCTGTCTTTTTACCTCGTTGGTTAAGAGATCAAAAAAGCCTTCATTTTTTACTTCCATTCCATCAAATTCCAAGTACTCATACATCTGTTCCTCAAATTCCTGGCGGGCCAGATTCATATCCCTCTCTCCGAAGGTTGAAACGTTGACCCAGTTGGGACCTAACAGGTATTCGGCCAGAAAATTATTGCCGCCGCTTTCTCTCACTATCCGATAATAAACCGTGCACTCCTTGCTCAACTTGATTTTAAGCGTCTTTAAGGTATTTATGCGCTCTAATACCCGGGTGCGGTCTTTTATTAAATAGCGGATAGTTACAAAACGCATGCCGTCATCGTAAAGATTTTGTTCTTCCGGGCTGAACAGCAAATCTTCAAAACTCATATACTGCCCTCCCAGATAAGTGTAGGCAGTCATCAGGCTGACCTCATAGTCACCTCGAATCGCAACTGCGGAATCCAGTTCCGCATTTAAAAAATCATGAATATCAGCTATGGTGGCCCGGTTTTGAGAGATAACTATAAGTTCGTCGCCGTTTATAACCACATCGGCTATAACACCGCTCATAAAAGATATTCCGTGGTTAAAATTATCATCGCAGTAACTGATGCGCAAATGGGTGCCACAGGGCAATTCCTCAACTTCCCGGATATTATCTATACGATCCAGAACGTCAAACAACGCTTCCAGGTCAATGATTTCAAATACCCGGCACAAGACCTTCCTGCCCAGGGGAGATTGATCAGAAGACGGGTCAATGGGGGAAAAGCTATATCTTTCAATATCGCCGATAGTCCAGTATCCCCGTTCATATAGAAGATAAAAACTATACTCGCTATGGTAGAATTTATGGTTCTCCACCCTTATGGTTTGGGCTTTGACCCGGGCGGTATGCCTGGAGCCCTGTACCTCACTGGCCTGCCCCTCCAGCAGCATGGCGTCCGGGTTCAACAATTCGGCAAAACGTTCGAAAAAAAGAGAGGGAGATAATTGGCGCCCGGATACTGTAGAAAAAATATAGGCAAAATCATTTTGACTGAGAGCATTAAAAAAGCTGTTTATAACCTGCCGCGGCGTTAAGCGGGCCGACACTTTTCTCATTAATTTTTTAACCCATTCATAGCTCTGGTTTATATTTCGATCCAGATACTTTTGATACATAAATTTTCCCAGGGCCGGCCTGCTCATATGAGTAACATTGAGATTGAATGCCTCCTGCAAGAGATAGCAGGTTTCCTCCAGATCAAGTTCAACCATTTCCGCTGTGGTTTTGCGGTCTCGTTCATATTGCTCCAAAGATATATTATCTATGATGAAAAAACTGTGCACTCCATCAAAGTTAAAAGTAAGATAAAAACATTCCACATGAATCCCTGATCCTCCAGTATCCCAGGCCACATCAAGGGTCATACGGCCGGTATGGCGACTAACGCTGGCATAAGTTTTGATAAACTTCCCGGTAAAAAAAACCGACGGACTGATATCCATACCAGCCATGCGGTATTTTTCCAGGGCGCGATCACATACTACAGCCAGTTCCGCCCCATATTCCGCTTTAAGCAGATAAAAAAATGCCACCAGAGCCGGCTCGTGAAAGGCAGACAGACCATCTACCACCTGGGTCCGAATATCATATGGTATATCCTCAACCATATCCAGAATGGACAAGCAACCTTCATTGCTGACCATCATCTTTTTTATATCATCAGCCAGATTTTTCAAAACCGGCCTGGGAATATAAGGATTTTTTCGTTTCATATAGCTCCTCATTGTTCTATTTTTAACTATGATTTTAATTTATCATGTTAAGCCTAATATAGCAATTACTGAAGCCGGCGCCAGGTCATAAAGATGAGAAAAACTCATTGATATAAACAGCAGTTGACAGAATAATTTAAAAATCGGCAGGAAATCGGTAAAAAAAACAGAATTTATACGAACAATGACAAAAAACTATACATGATGCAAGGTGATTGTTTTGAAACGCATGCCAGTTAAAGATTTGCAGCCGGGTATGGTGGTAGCCCGGGCTATATTTACCAGCGACGGCAGGATTCTCTTACACAGCGGTATAGTTTTAACCGCCGGTTATATCGGCAGGCTCGGCCAGATAGGCGTTAATTCCGTCTATATCAGGGATGAAATATTCGGTGATCTTGATATCCCCGATGTGGTTTCGGAGGAAACCCGGATTGAAACTACCAAGGTAATGCGGGACAGTTTTGACAGGCTGGAAAAAAAGCATAGTCTTAATATTCAAATAGTAAAGCAGACTGTTGACGGGATTATTGACGAACTGCTGATGAACCGCAATATAATGCTTAATTTGTCCGACATCCGCACCTTTGATGATTACACCTTTGCCCATTCGGTCAATGTATGCATCCTTTCGCTAATGACAGGCATCACCATGGGTTATAATCATTTACAGCTAAACGAGCTGGGGGTGGGAGCTCTTTTACACGATATCGGAAAAATAAGAATCAGCCTTGATATCCTGAATAAACCGGGAGACCTTACCCGGGAAGAATTCATGGAAATAAAACGCCATCCCGAATATGGTTTTGAAATTCTGCGCGACTACAATGACGTCTCGCTTTTATCTTCCCATATAGCTTTTCAGCACCACGAGCGCTGGGACGGTCAGGGCTATCCCCGCAGCCTGACCGGTGAGGCTATACACCCCTATGCCCGGATAGTTGCTGTCGCTGATATCTATGATGCCTTACTGGCTGACCGGCCTTATCGTCCTTCTTATTCACTCAATCAGGCTTTGACCATTTTAAAACGGATGTCCGGAATTTATCTGGATCCGGTCTGTGTCACAGCGCTTATCTCCAACGTCGCCATCTATCCCATCGGTACCGTAGTAGAGCTAAGTACCGGCGACATAGGCATAGTAGTCGACGTTAACCGCGAATATCCTGCCCGGCCCATAGTCAGGATAGTTTTCAATGCCAGGAAAAAAAGACTGGCCCATGTGCATGAAGTAGATTTGTCTAAGCTCTCCACTATCTTGATTACCAGATCTCTGGGCCAGGCTGAAATTGAAAGCCTTAAAGGCTAGTCCGGTTACTCCCCTTACTTTCCCGGGGCATTTTCTCAAAAATTGTAAAATTTTAACTGACGCCAATGCCCACAACTGAATAAAATCCGTTTTCTTATCGCAAACTATAAGTGGTGATGTGTATGTTGATTAAAATATTGACTTTATTGTTGATTTTAACCATTGGCGGAACTTTGGTTTATTTATTGTGTATAAAAGTCTTTCCCTCCATGCTCAAAAAAAATTGAAATGTTATCCTGATATATTCAGCTTGGTTTAGGTTAAAAATAGAATATAGAAGGAGGGATAAAAATGACCAGGTATCGTACCACTGACGGTAAAGAAGATTTAAATCAAAAGTTCCACTACTTCGGGGCCATGGCAATACCATTGGCTTTTATCAACGGCCTTTTTTTTGGTGGTTATGCCCTGCGTAAAATCAGACAATATTGGGAAGGCGGCCCCATGGACTAATTGCTCTTCCTCCTTTTTTTAATCTTTAATGGTTTACCGACCGGTAAACCATTTTTTATTGATTTTAAACATGGTTTTCCTCGGAACCGTTGCCGGGCCCCGGGAATTATATAGAGTAAGTCATCAGCTTATATTAAGACGCCGCTATTTATGTTAACATTTTAGACAAAGTCAATGGAAGGCAGGTGCTTAAATGAAGCAGATTCTGGTGGCAGCGCCCCACCCGGATGACGATATTATAGCTTGCGGAGGCAGTATAGCCAAGCATTGCCAGGCCGGTAATGAGGTTACTATAGTATACCTGACTTCAGGCGATGCCGGGGGAATAGAATATGACAAAGACGAATTGGCGGCCCTAAGAGAAACGGAAGCGCGCCAGGCAGCTGCTCTGCTGGGAGTAAATAACCTGAACTTTTTAAAAATTGCCGATGGTTATATCGAATTTAACCGTGAAAACCTTATCCGGATTACCAGCCTCATCCGGGCAATAAAACCCCACACCGTATATATTCCCCATGAGCGCGACGGCTGCCGGGATCATAGAGAGACTCACCACCTGCTGCGGGAAGCTTGTAAAAGGGCGGGAGAACCATTTTTCCCCGAATGCGGCCGCGAACCATGGTCGGTAGATACTATTCTGGGTTATGAAGTTTGGACTCCCATTGAAGAAATAACTTACATCGAAGATATCAGCACATTTATCGACCGGAAGCTGACAGCTATACAAAAACATCATTCGCAACTGCAATATTACCGCTACGATGAAGCAGTTAAAGGGCTTAACCGTTATCGGGGGATAATGACCGGGAAAGGTGATTACTGCGAAGCCTTTCAGCTTATAAAATATTCAGTACAGGAGATAGATTTCATTCATGGCATCAGATCTTAAAAATTCCACCATTCTTATGATAACTCCTTTTCATAAAAATTCGCGGGGAAACAAGCTTACCAGTGAAAGGCTGCAAACCGGCCTGCGCCAGCGGGGATGGGCCATAGACCTGCTGTCTCTGGAATCGGACGACTGGCAATACATACTGGGCCGGGCTTTGCAGGAGAAGCGCTATGACTTGATTCACGGACTGAATATAACTTATTTCAGCCGGGTATTATCTGTTTTTCCCGACATGGCACAACTTCCGCTGCTCCTGACTACTACCGGTACGGATGTAAATTATGATATCCAGTCAGGTTCTAAACCGGGAATAACAGCAACTTTAAATACGGTTAAATATATCGTTATTTTTGATGATTA
>DHCD01000110.1:21504-26758 GCA_002398105.1 Syntrophomonas sp. UBA4911 | reverse complement strand
AGATAATGACTTTGTATTCATCCTGCCCAGCGGCTTGAGACCAGTCAAGAACCTGGAATTTGCTATTGACGCCCTGGAAAAACTGCAGCCCGAATTTTCTGATCTGCGCTTATTGATTCTCGGCGCTGTTATTGACCGGGAATACAGTGACTCTATTCAAAAGCGCATCCAAAGCCTGCCCTGGGTAATATATCCCGGCGAATTTCCTCATGACCAGATGTACACCATGATGGCGCGGGCCGATGTGGTCTTAAACACTTCTCACAGTGAAGGACAGCCCCAGGCGGCCCTGGAGGCTATGAGTCTGGGTAAACCCTGCCTGCTCACAGCTGTGCCGGGTAATCTGAACATTATTGAAAACGGCCGGGAAGGTTATTATGTCCGAAACCAGGCGGATATGACCGCAGCGGCCCGTACCTTGATAACTAACCGGCGGTTATGCCGGCAGATGGGAGAAAATGCACGCCGCCTGGTGGCGCGAAAGTATTCACTGCCCCAAGAGCTCAATGCCTATGAGGCGATATACCAAGAGCTCTTAGCCGGCAATTAAGGGGATGCCTGTTTCCCGGCTAATCCATCCGCCGGTCAATTTCCTGAAGTATTTCGCCGGTACTGGATGGGCCTACTTCAATCTTGACCAGAGCGGCATGATCCATGTGGGTAGGTCCTTTATTGATAATAATCAGGTCCTGATAGAAGGTACTGAATTCTTTGACAAATCCGGCCAGAGGGTAGACCGTCAGCGAGGATCCGATTACCATCAGTACCCGGGCTGCCATTATCCGTTCCCGGGCATCGACATAATTTTGAATAGGTTCCCCGAAAAGCACCACGTCAGGTTTCAGTATTCCGCCACATTGCGGGCATTGCGGGACGGTTGCCTTCATCTCCCGCACCTGGTCGCCGCTGTAATACTTACCGCACCTGGTGCGGGTACAGACGAAGCGGTCGGCATTACCGTGTACCGGGACGACATTTTTGCTGCCCGCCTTTTCATGCAGACCATCAATGTTTTGGGTAACAACCGCTTTAACTCTTCCCTTCTTCTCCATGGCGGCCAGCATTTTGTGGGCCAAGCTGGGCTCTGCCGGCGAAAAAATAAAATAGCGGCGATAGAACTCATAGAATTTTTCCGGGTCTCGGTGAAAGGTATTGATATTTATTATACTCATTACCCGTTCCTCGCCCAGGGTCCGATAAATCCCCTTTTCCCCCCGGAAGTCGGGTATGCCCGCTTCGGTGCTGATGCCGGCGCCGGTTACCACCACCGTATTATGGGAACTGGCCAGCACAGATACGGCCCGTTCCAGTATATCGTTATGCATCTTTTTCACCCCCCAAGCTTTTCTTAGCTATTATCTTATACTTTAAGGCGGCAAAATCCTCCCTGAACTTTTGCGCCTAAATTTATAGTTATCAACTTCCTGCCCTGGCAGCGGTCATTATTGCAGAAAGCGAGTCCGGCAATTTACAGGTTTCTATTATTCTCCTCCAGCTTCATACCGCTTCTTCAATCCCCGCCATTACCCTTTTCTATGCCCCCTGTCTAAAATAATAGCCAGAAGCCCGGTCTAAACCGGGTGGAAAAAAATAAAGGAGGTGTGGGAACATGGCTATAACTGGAAACGCTATCGCCACTGACCTGGTTCTGGTACTGGATAACGGAATCGGCGCCTCAGGTCAGCAACTCAGCAAAAACCGGGCATTTACCAAAGTAAAACCGGATGCCGCCAACGAGGATCTCTTCGCGGTAGCCCAGGAACTGCTCAGTCTGCAGGATAAAATCAGTCTTTCCGTGCAGCGGCGGGATACCGTGGAAATCACGAACCAGTAGACTTGCGGCCCGGCAAATTTTACAGAAAGGAGGAAACCGTATGTCTATGCAGAGAACTGTGGAAATGGATTTTGCCACTGAACTTAACCGCACCCAGCGTTTGCGGGTATATGACGCCCGCCAGGATCTTAACGCCGCCGATATTTCCACCGCCATGAGCAATATCATCGCGAAAAATATATTCAACAGCAATGGCGGGGAACTTACCGGGAAAATTGCGGCTCGGATAGTAACCAAAGACGTTGAAGAAATCGACCTGGTTTAAATTCATCCTTCTTGCGGGCAGTAATCCTGCCCGCTTGCTTTTTCTTATCCAACGGATGGATATTGGTGAAAGGAAGTGTCAGCTGTGGAAGATTGGCTTAACCTTATCGGCAATATGGGCTTTCCGATTGCAGTTTCAGCGTACCTTTTAATCCGGCTGGAGGCCAAACTGGGACAATTAAGCAATGCTATCGCCCAGCTCCGTGAAGCTATAATTACCCTGCCGGCACGGGACTGCTGCATGACTTCAGCCACACCGGTCACCCCTTCCCGCAGGAATACGGTACCTTTTTCGGTTAATCCGCCGCCAGTATAGACGAACAGGAGCAAAAGCGGGACAGAGGACTAATATTCTATATTTTTAGAACCTTGCCCGTCGGTGACCTGATAAAAAATAGTTGTCCTGCCTGCCTCTTAAGAAGCAGGGAGGACAACTATGCTATTTTAAATTATCAGCAAGTCCGGGCCCATTTGACCATCAGGTAAGCCAGCGGGGTGCCGGCCAGGGCTTCCAGACCTATCTTGAAAAGATACTGGCTCAGCAGCATAATTAAAAGCACCTGGTTGGGAACAGTACCATAAAAAGCAATAGTAATGAATACTGCAGTATCAAGCAGCTGTCCTATTATTGAGGAGCCTATGGTCCTTACGAAGAGCAGCCGGGCTCCGGTCCAGGATTTTATTTTCTCCAGGGTATAGCTGTTAACCAGTTCCCCCAGCAAATACGCTATAAAACTGGCAGCCATTATCCGGGGTACCATAGCAAATACGGCCATATAGGCATCTTGATAAGGCCATACCGGCGCCGCCGGCAGCACCCCCCCCAAGCTGGTGAAAACGGCCATGATTAAATTGGCGCCGAAGCCTATTATAATCACCTGGCGGGCATAGCGATAGCCCCACACCTCGGTAATGATATCACCCAGCATAAAACAGAACGGATAAATGATAACCGCGGCCGGCAGCACCACGGAGCCAATCACAGTCAGCTTTACCGCCAGGATATTACTGATCAGCAGGCCAACTACAAAAGCAATGGAAATAACCTCGCGTCTAGTCATGATTTCATACCTTCTCCATCTATTGATCTTATAAGAGATTACCGCAAAAAGTTCTGTCCCGCTACTCCGTTTTTGTTTTTACCGTTATTGAACAATGGATTAAAATCAGCATCTTACCGGCAATTGTTGTATATATTATCTCAACAGGCAGGAAAAAGGTCATCAGGTTTAGAATAAATTATTTAAGGTAAGGTTTTATATCAGTTCCGTTTTAAGTAAGCCTGTATACTACTCCTTGAAAAAATAACCTTCAGGAGGGATATAATTCTGAAAGAATTATTCAATAAAATTCAGGCGGCACGGGCGGGAACAATACTGTTATTAGCCTTGTCACTGCTGACAGCAGCTCATGCCCCTTCACCGGTTATGGCTGAATTCAGTCTTACGGATAAAGCCGGCATTTCTGTTCGCCCGGAATTTAACACCCATCATCTCTTCGTCCATAATAATCACACTTCTTATAGCGATAGGCTTAAAATCAGTTCCCTGCTGTTTCTCGCCCCCGATAATTCTACAGCCTGCAAATCGCTTCCCGGCATATTGATTATAGTATTGTTTCTGATTATTATCCTGCTCTTGATTTATTTTTTTCTTTATCGGCCTGCTCAGCGACTATTGACCCAACTTCGTTCGGCCAATAAAGAGCAACGGCTGCAAAAAGCCAAAATGGAGAAGCTATCCAACGGCCAGAAGGATTTATTCAATATATTCCGCTATCTTAGTGAATCCTGGTCTTTCGCCGATGATTTTATGGTGATAAGCCGCTCATTACCTTTTATTATAAATTACCGTAACTTTATGATTGCGGTGCGGGAGTCCAAAGAGGCTGCATCCTATACCATCAAGGAGATTGCCGGAGCCCCCCCTTCCCGTAATCTGGAATCCATACTGAGCCGCAAAGGAAGCATACTGGAACAGGTTCTATCCACTGGCAAGTCCTTTTACAGCGGTAATGTCCAGGCCGAAGTGAGCGCTATGGACTGTTATCATAGTGAAATCCAGTCGATTATTATTGTCCCCATTATTTATAAGAACTTTAAATGGGGACTGGTCGCTATAGACCATATAGAAAGGAACGCCTTCAGCCAACTTGATTTCGAACTGATGAACATGCTGGCCTCGCATATCGCTCTGCATCTGGAAGAAATGGATGCCAAAAATAAACTTAATCAGGAAGCCACCCGCCTGCGGGCTCTGCATGAGCTGGTCAACAAGAGCCTGCTGGAGCGGGATGTCGGCATGATTTCCCGTCTCATCACCGACATGCTGGCGGAAATGGACTTTTGTTCCACCGCTATATATCGCACCGTTGCAGGTGAGCAGGGCTATGATTTCGAGTTGCTGGTACAGAATCATTATACAGAAGCGGAAGCAGGTACTAAAATATTCAGCCTTGATTTGCTGCAGCAGACAGCAACGGCCAAAACCATGAAAATAATTGAACCCGAATCAGGACGATGCCACCAGTTTTTTAGCCCTATAGGGTTTCGCGATGAAATTCATGGAATATTCTGTCTGGCCCAAAATCATCCCTTTACTAACCAGGATATAGAGTTTGCTCTTATTATCGGCAGTTACCTGGCGGTATTCTGGGAACTCAACAACCTGATCACCCGCATAGAGCAGGAGGCTCTGATTGACCCGCTAACCGGCGTGTGGAACCGGCGTTATTTAATGAAGCGGATTGAAGAAGAAGACGAAAAAACCAAGCGCCACGGAGGCAAGGCCAGTGTAGCTATATTGGATTTAGGGAATTTCAAGCTAATAAACGACCGCTTCGGTCATGCCGTTGGGGATGAAGTACTAAAGGCCACGGCCAATGCTATACTGAAGACGATTCGCTCCATTGACTTAGCAGGACGTTACGGAGGAGACGAGTTTATTGTGCTGTTCCCCGACACTTCGCTGCAGCAGGCCCAAAAAGCTCTTGACCGGGTCAACCAGGAAATCAGCCGGCAACGGCCTGCCGGAGTAGATATAGATATTTTTGCCGATTTCGGGGTAGCTACCTGTCCCCTTGATGCCCCCCGTTTGCTGGAAGCCATCAATATAGCTGACGCCAGAATGTATGACAACAAAAGAAACCGCAAAGGTA
>DHCD01000110.1:2739-21235 GCA_002398105.1 Syntrophomonas sp. UBA4911 | reverse complement strand
ATGCAACCTAAAGCACTGATCCTGCTAAGAATGCCGATATGTACTTCTCATTTAAACGGGGTGAGCATATGGAAAATAGCAAAAAACCGGCGGCGGAAGGTCAGGGAACCTCTTCATTCTCCGATAAAAGCGAGCTTGATTTCCGTCAGTTGGTGGAAACTGTACCGGCCTCAATTCATATCTTTCAGGATGATAAACTGGTGTGGGTAAATTCCAGTCTGCTGGAACTCAGCGGATTTTCCCGGGAACAACTGCTGGATATAAATTGCTGGGATTTGATTGACCCGGAATTTCGGGAAATGGTGCGGACGAGAACCCGGGCGCGGCAGCAAGGTCTAAACCCTCCATGCCGCTACGAGTTCAAGGTCCGCACCCCCAAGAACCCTGAACTCTGGGTAGATAATTTTTCCCGTTATTTTGAATATCAGGGTAAACCGGCGGTTATGACTGTTCTTTATGACATCACTGAACGCAAACAGGCAGAAGAGGCTCTGCACAAATCCCTTCAATTACTGGATAATATAATCAGTTTTCTGCCCGATCCCACCACCGTAGTAGATCAGGATGGCAGAATAATTGCGTGGAATCGGGCCATGGAGGATCTAACCGGAGTCAAAGCTGCAGATATGCTGGGAAAAGGCCGCTATGAATATGCCATACCCTTCTACGGATTCTCCCGTCCCACTATGCTTGATATGGTACTGACTCCAGATGAAAAGCTATTATGTTCAAGATATGAACAGATAGAACAAATTGGCGAGGAGACCCTGGCTGCCGAAACATTCTGTCCGCTTATTGGTCGTAACGGGGCCATACTCTATGCTATCGCATCTCCGCTTTACGATAAAGAAGGCAAGAAGACAGGGGCTATTGAGTCAGTCCGGGATATTACCAGGCAAAAGCAGGATCAGGAGAGGGTTCGCTATTTAAGCTTTTATGACAAGTTGACCGGTCTTTATAACCGAGCTTTTTTTGAGAAGCAATTAAAAAGCCTGGACACCGGCAGTCAGTTGCCTTTGAGTATAATTATCGGGGACGTCAACGGCTTAAAATTGGTAAACGACGCTTTTGGCCACCAGGACGGGGATGAGCTCCTGATCAAGGTAGCCCGCCTTTTAAAGGATTCCTGCCGGGAACAAGATATAATCTCGCGCTGGGGGGGAGATGAATTCGCCATCCTGCTTCCCCGAACCAGTGAAGAATACGCGCTTCAATTATACCACCGCATCAAAAGCAGCTGCCGTAAAGCCGGAAGTTACCCTCTGCAAATAAGTATTTCCCTGGGAGTGGCAACTAAAGAATATACCTGGCAAAATATGCCGGATGTCATTAAGGAAGCTGAAGACAGGATGTACCGCAATAAACTCCTGGAAAGCAAAAGTAACCGCAGCAGTTTTATAGTTTCACTGGAAAAAACCCTTTGGATGAAGAGTCACGAAACCAGAGAACATACCCGCAGATTAAGAAGAATTGTGGTTAATATCGGGCAGGTATTGAATCTGCCCCAAAATGAGCTTGATAACCTGACTCTGCTCGCTGCTCTTCATGATATAGGCAAGATCGCTATTCCTAACAATATCCTGGACAAACCTGACCGTCTTACTTCTGATGAATGGGAAACCATGAAAAAACATCCTGAAATAGGATACCGCATTGCCCTCTCCTCTCCTGAATTATCGCCCATAGCCGAAGCCATTTTAATGCACCACGAGCGCTGGGATGGTCAGGGCTATCCGCTGGGGCAAAAGGGCAGGAATATACTGCTCAATGCCCGTATACTCAGTATCGCCGATGCCTATGATGTTATGGTAAACGGACGCCCCTACCAATCAAAAATAAGCCATGAAGAAGCCATAGAAGAAATAGCACGCTGTGCCAATAGCCAGTTTGACCCGGAGTTAGTCTCAATCTTTATAAACTACCAGAATTCTTATATTAACCGTTCATGACCCGCAGACTGCAGCCAACAATGAAAATAGTCGCACGGTTTCGCTAGTTTTTTGACGCGGAATTCTGGGAATTAGAGGGAGGAACGCGGAAGAAAACCTTAATAAAATCCGCGTATTCCTTAAAAGATTCCGCGAGTTCCGCGTCTTTTTATAATGAATCTGCGTTGTTCTGCACCATTAATTGCGAGTATAACGAGCATCAGTTGTCCTCGAAGGGGGCGTCTATTTTCTAATTAACAGGTCATGGCTGCAGGCCGCACCACCTATGAAAATAATCCTACGGTTTCGCTAGTCTTTTAACGCGGAATTCTGGGAATTTAAAAGGAAGAACGCGGAAGAAGGCTTTAATAAAATCCGCGGGTTCCTTAAAGATTCCGCGTCTTCCGCGTCTGTTTTATAATGAATCTGTGGTTATTTTCTAATTAACGAAGTCAATAAGCTAAAAAATATATCGGCA
Source organism: Syntrophomonas sp. UBA4911 (assembly GCA_002398105.1). Classification (GTDB taxonomy): domain Bacteria; phylum Bacillota; class Syntrophomonadia; order Syntrophomonadales; family Syntrophomonadaceae; genus UBA4844. The sequence continues at coordinate 18,829 of DHCD01000110.1, read as the reverse complement.
GCACTGTCAGCAGGAATAACTTTGGAATATGAAGAATTATTTGCGTGTATAATCTTGATATATGCAGGGTGATGATGTGGTGCAGAAAATAAAAGTATTCCTGACCGACAATAAACTTGGCGTAGCCGTAGGGATAGGATTCCTGTTAATTGGCATTTTAGCCGTATGGCTTTTCAGCTCTATCGCTGATAAGCTTTAAAATTTCTCACCCTTTTTACCCCTGCTGGCTAAGGAGGAATGGGCATGAAAAGATTGGCCAACTATTTTCTGAACGGACTGCTCTTCATGGTTCCTATTGTAGCAACCCTTTATGTGGTCTATATTCTTTTTGTTAAGATTGACGGCCTGCTTAAAATCCCCCTTCCTGGAATTGGCGTTATTCCCGGAGTAGGGTTCCTGGCTACTATAATAATTATTACGCTGACCGGGTTCCTGGTTTCCAACTTTCTTACCAAAAAGCTGCTGCTGCTGTTTGATGGCCTTATGAGCCGTCTTCCTCTGGTCAAAATCCTCTATGGTTCCATCAAGGATCTGCTCAATGCCTTTGCCGGTGAGAAAAAAAGCTTTAATCGCCCGGTACTGGTCAAACTGGGATCAGATAGCAGCGCTCATGTACTGGGGTTCATTACCTGCGACTCGCTGGATAAGTTTGGACTGGACGAATACCTATCGGTCTATGTACCGCAGTCATATAACTTCGCCGGACAATTACTGGTCTTTCCCCGGGATCAGGTACATCCCCTGGACACCGCCAGCTCAGATCTTATGGCTTTCATCGTGTCCGGTGGTGTGGCCGGGGTCTAGGGCCCAGCACCAAACCCTCCGAGAGCAATATTTTTATCGGCCAGCCGCATGTAAAATGGCTTTTAAGGAAACTATAAACTTGAAAGCCCATTTGGGTTTTGGCATAACCTATGGCGGTAAATAAGTATTGAGGTGATTGAATTGCCCCGGAGAAAGACTGCTTTTATCATGCTGGCCATACTGTTGACTATTACACTGATTCCTGCCGGTTGCGGACAGAAACAGTCCGCATCCCAGAAACCGCAATCCTCCAATAGCGGCCAAAAACCAAAAGCCCCCACTGCCGCTGAGGATATTCTTAAAGACATTACCGCTATTATTACCGAGTTGGACCGCAAGGTTAAAATACAAAAGGTTCCTGCCCTGGAGCAGGCTTCTTCGGGGGGAGAGCAAGGCGGACAGAATCAAGGTAAAGGAAGCGGATCAGGCAGCCAGGGTGACAGCTCCCAGGGGAGCAAGAGCGGCAGCGGATCTTCGGAAGGCGGCAGCCAATCTCAGTCAAGCCAGCAAGGTGGTCAGCAGCCATCCCAGGCCGGAGAGCAAAAGGGAATCGCCGCATGGCAGAAGGAAATGCAAAGTCTTAAAAATCTCCATCGCAATTGGAACATGCTGGAACCGCAAGCTGCCGAAGCAGGGTTGCCTCCCAGCTCACGGGATGGTTTTGAACAAGTCCTGGACAACTTAACCCTTGCTGTCAGCAGGCAGCACTTGGAAGAAAGCCTAACGGCTGCTATAGAACTTTATGGACAGTATGGTGAACTGGCCCGAATATATGCTATGCCTTTACCTGCCGAATTCTATCAGGTACAGTATGGAGTTATGGCCGCCATAGCTGAAGCCGGCCGTGAAAAGTGGGACACTGCCAGTGAAAAAATTGCTGCCATTGAAGATCCCTGGTCAATGCTGCTGCCCCAGGCAGGCAAGCAGGATAAAATGCTGGCCCAGCGAACAGACTTTTCCCTGCGGGATCTGAAAGATGCTATCAGCAGTCAGGAGATCAACCTGGTAGCTATCAAGGGTGAAATTGCCATAAATAATTTTAAGGCTCTGGAAAAAAAGCTGTCCCAAAGTCAGTCCTCATCCGGCTCGCAGTAGCTTTAAATTCCTTCCCCGGAGAGCTGGCTCATGCTATATAAACTAAACTCTGCTATAATTTAGTTAAAATATTGGACCAGGAGGGATGCAGATTGGATTGTTTTGAAGTTATCAACCAAAGACGCAGTATAAGGCACTATAAAAGCGACCCTGTCAATGATGCGGATATTATGAAAATATTGGAGGCAGGACGGTTGGCTCCCTCGGCCGGTAATCTACAACCGTGCTATTTTATTGTGGTTAAAGACCCACAGGTAAAGTCGCAGTTACATAAGGCTGCCCTGGGTCAGGACCTGATAGCCCAGGCGCCCGTGGTTATCGTGGTCTGTGTTGACCCGGAGCGTTCATCTAAATTTGGAGATACGGGCCGCAATTATTATACTCGCCTGGACGCCGCCAATGCTACCCAGAATATGCTGCTGGCTGCCTGTGCCCTAGGCTATGGCAGTTGCTGGGTGGGGGCTTTTAAGGAAGCCGCCGTAAAAGAATTGCTGGCTCTGCCCGATGATTTCCGGGTCGTTTCCCTGATACCATTAGGCAAAGCTGCGGCAAATCCACCCTTGCCTCCCCGCCGTTCTCTGGAGGAAATAGTGCGCTGGAATAAATGGTGAAACCCGGGATCTGCCAGGAGCCTTATTTAAATTCAGGTTTTAAAAAGTCGCGGCTACATATTTTAGTAACCGCGATTTTTTTACTCCCGGTCAACATCAGAAACTGGCCAGATGATAAAAAGTCTGGGCGCCCACAACGCCGTCAACTTTTATCCCCACCGCAGTCTGCAGCTTTTTTACCGCCTCTTCCGTAAGCGGGCCAAAGATAGCGTCCAGTTTGCCTTCATAATAACCCTGATCCTTAAGACTGCGCTGCAACCAGTAAACATCATAACCCCGATTACGATCCCCGCGATTTCTCTGCAGTTTCCTGGCTCCCATACCGGCAAAGTTATATAACTGGAAAAAAGTTTTGGGGCCCACGACCCCATCGGCCGTCAGGTGTACATCCTGTTGAAACGTTTTTACCGCCGTCTCAGTTCTGGAGCCAAAACTTTTATCCGCCGGTCCGCCCAGAGCCTGGGCAAATTTTTTGGCGGTCGTAGCCAGGCGGTTTTGCAGCACCCAGACATCATAACCGAAGGAGCCGCGCTGCAAAGTGCGAGCTCCGAATAAGGAAGCGCCAGAAGGAAGGTAAGATCCTGTCGGTATCCCCAAAAAAAGAAAGGTTTTCTTTCCTACTTCACCATTGACAGCCAAACCAAAATACTTCTGAAACTTCTTGACTGCCATTTCCGTCTCCTGACCAAACAACCCTTTTTCCGCCATACTGATCTGGGTACCCATCGGCTCCGGCAGTACTTTAAGCAAATTCTGGGTCAATTCCACATCGCTGCCGGCGTCGCCCCGCCTTAAAACCCGACTGCCCAGAACAAAATCATCAGCCATAGGTTCACCTCCATAATAGTCCTTGTTACATCTTATGAAATCAGGACTATTATAGTTATCAATTTTCTGTGCCTGCTTTGACCATATCGCAATAACATCATCGCCCATGGGTTTTGCAGGAGGTTGGCCTTCATCAGGTGAGATACCCTCCACATTTTCAGCGGTTCTGAAGCACCCAGGCCACTATCCACACTACCAGAACCATAGCCAGGTATATTCCCAGCCACATAACCAAAAAATAGCCGAAAAATGATAATAATGACGTGCCCACATCCTCGGCCCATGCCATGGCTCCCAGGAATGAGAAAAACAGCAGCCCGATTTGCTTGAAGTTGCCGAAAAGCAATAGCTCACCCTGACGTTCCAGGGGATTCTTTTCAAAAATCTTAATGGCGAGCCCCAGAAAGCATAGCGCCGCCAGCAGCAGAAGGGCAGTCTCCAGCGGATAATCGGGGGTTATCCGGTCAATAACCATATTACCGTTGCTGTCCCAGATGTAACGTCCGTCCCGGCTTATGTAGTCGGGAATAAATAGATAGGTTACTATATAGCGAGCCTTAAGCTCCAAGGTAGCGGATACCTGGTAAAACTGCTGCATTACGTATAGTATTTGGCTGGTCAGCATCCAGGGGAGAGCCATAATAATAGCGGTAAAAAGAGCCGCCGAAAGAACTCCCCGGGATAAGGAGGCCATCAGCAGGGCCAGGCTGAACAGGCAAAGTAGAGCAGCAGTAGTCACAAGCGCCCAGGGCAGCACCTCCTGGTTACTGTACTGGGCCGGCAACAGATGCCCTGCCACCAGCAGAAACAGAGTTATGGCAGCCATTATGACGGTAAGGGCCAGACTGCCGCTGATAAACTTGGCCGCTATGATTTGCCGTCGGCTTACCGGGGTACTTACCAGATAATTAAGCCCGCTGCCCCGCTCTCCGGCCAGCATCAGCGCTGCCAGCAGCACCGCCACGATCATAGCGGTAGTTTCGGTAGTCGAAAGGCCTGGCGCCAGGATAGCCTTGATCCCATATGACCAGGCATCTCTGTTCCCCACCCGGTATAGCCAATAGCTTATCGGGACCAAAACCGGCTCCAGGCTGATGACTATAAAAGCCAGCCCGAAAGTCCAGCCGTACTGTCGCCACTCTTTCCACAACAGACCTCGCATTATCCTCATCTCACCACTCCTCTGCAGGTATTTTCGCATGGGCAAGGCCGACTCAGAATGAAGCCTCTCATTGCTCCGCATCCTCTTTAGCACTTCCGTCTTTCCCCTTCTCACTTCCTACTTCCCATTTCTCACTTCCCAAATAGTAGCCCTCTGATCTCATGAAAGCTATGAAAATACTCTCCAGGTCAAGATTCAATTCCTTAACCAATTCCGGCTCCAGCAGCGCTAACCCAGGGCAAATACTATCCAGGCGACCGGTTACAGTGATGGTCATAACCCTTCCGCTCTTCTGCCACTCCACAATGCCCGGCAATGATCTAACGGCATCTTCCGGAGGTTCTCCGGAGAAAATCAACTGCAGACGGTGGACCGATTCCTTTAACTCATCCAGGGTACGGCTGAATAACATCCGTCCCCGGTATAGGGTGGCGATATGGTCTGCGCTCTGTTCCAGGTCGCTAAGATTATGGGAGGAGTAAAACACAGTAGTTCCCTGGCCGGCAACTTCTTCAATAATAGTCTGGAGAAAAGCACGTCGTACTACCGGATCAAGGCCGGCAGTAGGTTCATCCAGCAGCAGCAGGTGAGGCCGCAGAGCCAGGGCCATAACCAGAGCCACCCGGACCTTTTGCCCCCGGGAAAGGTTACGTATCCGTTGGCCTTCGGCCAAATGGAAACCCTGATGCAGTTCCCGGCAGCGCTCCCAATCCCAGAAGGGGTATAATTTATTGCCCAGACGATACATCTCCGCTACCGTAAAACCCGGATACATCACCGGCACATCAGGCACATAACCCACCCGGTTTCTTATGCTGCCATTCTTTTCCCGGATACTCTGCCCCAGGATAAACCCTTCTCCGCTATCCGGGCGGATTATGCCGGTCAGCATCTGGATCAAAGTTGATTTACCTGCTCCATTGGGACCAATCAATCCAAAAATAGAACCGGCGGGAACCGCCAGGTACAACTCGTCAATAGCCTTAACTCCGTCAAAGGATTTACTCAGCGCCTGCGTCTCTATAGCCAAATCCATGATTATTCCCCTCCCCTTTTTCCCACTCATCTAAACTAGCTTCAAAAAGCTGTATGAGATCTTCCCGATTTAATCCCAGGTGATAGGCTTCCACCATTACCTTTTCCATTAGAGCAGCTACTTGTTTCTTGGCCCCTTCCCTGTCGCGTACAGTCGAACGTCCCGCGACAAAGGTTCCCCGGGAACGCATGGTGACTATTATCCCTTCCTGTTCCAATTTTTGATAGGCCTTGGCAATGGTATTGGGGTTCAGGGACAATTCGGAAGCCAGTTCACGAACCGTGGGCATGCGCTCCCCGGGAACCATTATTCCCCGAGCCACCGCCTCCTTTATCCCATCCACCATCTGCTGGTAGATGGGAATACTGGAACGCGGATTTATGTCAAGCCACAAGCGACCACCTTCTTTTTGTACTATTTGCCATAGTACAAATATAACAAATTATTTTTTCATAGGTCAAGAGTAAAAAGCAGAGGTAAATCAGACTGTGGGAAAACTAATCAGAGCCAGAAAAAAGGCCAGAAAATCTATTTAGAGTCCAATATCAGCAACTATATTTTAAATACCCGGATGATAAAATACACCAATATATAAAAAGGCCTGCAAATCATTGCCTTAAGTATAGCTCCAGGGTTTTTACACCGTCGTACACCAAATCAATTAGATGTACGCATCCTTGTCCCGCTCCCAGCCGGTGGGCCAGTTCTTTTTTGGGCATGCCCGGCAGCAGCAGCCCCTTAATATTTTCCATCCGGCTAGTTGATTCCCGGCAGACTTCATCCGGAACCCGAAGCAACTGCCCATATGCCGCCGTCACTTTCATATTTTCATCCAATTCCAAACTGGTGTTAACCTGGTGAAAAGAGTCAATCAAGCTCCCGTTAATAATGTAATAACCCTTATAATCTCGATACAGTTGCTGGCTCTTGCAGCGGTCGAAGAGGTTCTCTACCCGCCCCGATAAACCGACGTAATTTCCCCAGGAAGTTTTAATCCGATCCAAGTTGCTGTAATAGCGGCAGGAACCAAGGTAAAAATCTTCCCAGGCCCGGTTGTAATCATCAGCGCTGTCATAACCTCTTTCCCGGTAGAGGAAGGTTTCCGCCTGCACTATCCCAATTACCAAATCATTAAACAGCGAACGCTCAAGCTCCTCCTTGACCACCTGCAGTGCCTGCCTTAACCGCGCGCCGCCGCCCAGGTAGGCTTCCACGCCCTTCAATCCTTCAATATATTCCCGGCTCTCAGCCATTTTCCCCGGCCTGCCCAACCGGTCTACCCAAGCTTTCTTAATTTTAAGAGTATCAACTTCTACCTCCATCCCCGCCAGACATTCCAGCCGACAATCCATATAGACGGTTTTTGCCGTCAGGTAATGCTCATCGTTCCGAACAACTGAGGTATGCCAGAAACGCTGCATAAGAAAATCCATTAATTACTTCCTCCCTCATCATTTAGCATAAAATAAACAAAGGAGCTCTTTATGAGCCCCTTGCCAAGTAAATATTTCCGCAGTTTTATAACTTATAACACCATAGCCCTGGCTCTTGCCGGGAAGATGATGCTGCTCGCTGTACTTTCGAGGCAGTCGGCAGAAAACCTCTATCAATGAGTGGCCTTAACTTTCATTTTTTCTGATTCGGGCCATTGATTTACCCAAGGATCTGATAAAATCCAAAGCTTCTTCCGGTGAAATATCGTAGCGGGCTGCTTCCTCAATCACCCTTTGCCATTGCTGCAGCTGTTCAAACTGGTATAAATAGCTGTGCTCGTCATTGCCATCATCCGGTAAAAGGTCAATATACCCGGCTGCAGCCAGCAGATCCCGGATACTAATAGCGTTAACCGCCGCGTCGGCCAGCTTCTTAATAATCGTTGCGCTGGGGGCATTTTTAACCATACCTCGCAGCAGCCGCGAGATATAGCCTGGGTCTACCCCGGAATCGCTCCCATATCTATTGATAGATCTATCGCCTTTGGCCTGAGTAAGTAAACTGGCAAATTGCTTTCTATCGAAATCCAGCTCTAATTCCTCCTAAAAATCTTTCTATAATTCTACCCCATATATTGCCTGTAGACAATTATGTTCTGTACCGTCATAAATGGTTGACTGTTGTCTGCAGACATGATAAGCTGAATTAAACATTGTCAGTAAGCAAAATTGGGGCTGGTAATTATGAGGGCCAATTGTTCTGCATTACAGCAGTTGGCAGAAGCCAAGAACTGGTCTATTCCCGAGCTGGCTCGTCGTTTGGGAGTTGACTATTCCTATTTATTTCGCATCCTGCGCGGCGAAAAACAAGGCGGGGCCAAATTGTGGAGCGGAATTTATTCATTATGCAAGCAGGAAGGACTGGCAGTAGAAGATTATCTTCTGATGGATGATAAGTGAGTCTCTGCCATCCGGCAGTTTTGGTTTATTAAGGCTTAGGTAAGCTTTTAAGTTAAGTTTGAGGGGAGAAAGCGGAAAAATGTCATCATCACCGGCAAGAGCAGAACAAGCAATTCTTTGGGAAGACGATATTGCTGAAACTAAGCAAGCCTGGGTAGAAATAATAAAGGAAGATAAAACTCCCTGGCCCGATTACACCGCAATTATCAACCGGGTGGAGTCACTGCGTGAGCACCTGGAAAACCTCGTAACCCTGAAACAAAGCTTTACCGATCCTGAAGTTCTGGCCGCCAGCCAGGCCCTGGATGAAGCCCTTAATGAATTATACCGAATTTATTGCGTGAATTATAAAAATAGGGAATAAAAGAAAACAGAGGACGTTCTTCTAACTTCCCCGGCAGGCGGCCTTAACTATCAGCGGCAAGTGGTCAGAAGCCAGGGTATGGGGGATTATCCGGTAATCATTGATTTGCCAGCAGCGGCTCAGAAATATGTAATCTATGCGGCTATGGGGCTGGTCGGCCGGAAAGGTGCAGCAGCATTCCCCGGAATTGGCCGCAAAAGAATCCTGCAAATAGCCTTTGAGCAAGTTTATCTCGGCGGACTCAGGCCGGGCGTTGAAATCACCGCCCAGCACTACCGGTCCGCTTACAGCCCGCAGCCGGGGCAGGACTACCTCTTCAAGGTGGCGACAGCGTTCGGCTGACTTCAATCCCAGATGAAGATTAAAGCAGGTAAAATTATAGTGGGGGGTTTTTATCTTTACCTCCAGACAGCAACGCCGGTCGTCCCCGCCAGTGAGAATATGATTCTTTTTACTGCGGATGGGATAGCGGGACAGAATGGCATTGCCGTAAGATCCTGGCTGATAGCGTTTCACCACTCCATAGGCATAATCCATATTGAGTATCCGGGCCAACTCTCTGGCCTGGCAGCTCATGCGGGTAGCCGGACGCCGGCAATCCACCTCCTGCAACAGCACTATATCCGGACTGAGCGTCACCAGAACATGGCCCGTGCGCTCCAGGTCGAAATGCCCGTCCATGCCTCGCCCATGCTGTATATTATAAGTTATGATAATGAGACTGGCTCCCATCTTTTACCCCCAAAAAGGTTTTGGTCAGGTCTTTGGTGAAATTATATGGCATAACATAACCTTCTATTCTTATCAGTTAGGAGTTGAGCAACTTGCAGTTTGCAACCCTGCTCTTGGAAAAGAAAGAGCATATGGCTATTTTGACCCTGGACCAGCCCCGGATCATAAATGCCTTAACACCGCAAATGGCGGTGGAATTCGCCGAAGCTGCCGCCATGGTGCAGAAAGACCCTGATATCAGGGTACTGATTGTAACCGGGCAGGGAAAATCCTTTTGTTCGGGGGGAGATTTACGGGATACCTTTGAAATGTTTAATAGACCCTCGGCCCAGGCTCAGCCTACGGTGATCAATTTTTACAAGTCCTTTCTCTCTTTGTCCAGCCTGGAAATCCCCACGGTCGCTGTCATAAAGGGACATACCATCGGAGCCGGGCTCTGTCTCGCCATGGCTTGTGATATGCGCATAGCCAGCAGTGATACCAGAATGTCCATGTCATTTATAAAAATCGGCATTCATCCTGGAATGGGCGGAACCTATACCCTGCCCCGGCTGGTGGGAACAGCCAAGGCCCTGGAACTTTGCCTGCTGGGAGAGCCCATCAGTGCCGATGAAGCTCTGCGCATTGGTCTCCTTAACCATGTAGTACCCCCGGAAAAGCTGCAGGATTTTTCTCTGGACTTTGCCCGTCGCATAGCCAATAATCCGCCAATTGCCGCCCGTCTGATCAAGCGCTCCATTTATCGCAACCTGGATGCAGACCTGGACAGTGCTTTGGCCCTCGAATCCTTTTCCCAGATATTATGCGCTTCCACCGCGGATATGAAAGAAGGGGTGGCCGCAGCCCGGGAAAAAAGGCCCCCGATTTTTAAAGGCTGCTGAATCAAAACAGGGGAGAGCGTAAAGCCCGCCCCCTGCTTTTATCCCGAAATACTGAACTGAGGAATTTTTAAATCATATTTTTGCAGAACCTGAACCAGGTACTTGTTCTCAGGGGCAACTCTGACTTCAATATTCCGGGCGCGGCCGGTCAATTCGTTAAGTTTGTCAATGAACTTTATCACCGTTTTTTCCGAAGCAAAGTAAACCTCGTCCAGATTAATGGTGATATTCTGATATATCCTCGGTATCTGCCCGGAGATGGTTTTGAAGGTCTCAGCCAGTGAAAAATCATTTAAATACCCCTTCAAATCCACTCTATAATGTCCCTGTTCCTGGGCTACCTCTATTTCCATGAATCTCTCGCTGCAAATATATTTTAATTTACGCAGTCTGAATCTTTCAATGCTTTTTGAAATCCGGCTTCCCCAAGTGGCTGCTGGCTGCGGATTAGAAATTACCTGCAAAAATCGGTAATACCAGCGGTTTTCTTTCTCCCAGCTACGCACCATCCAGCAACCCAGGGCCCGGAATGCCAGCGACCGGAATCCCGTCATGAACAGGTTGCTGAAAATATGGGATAACCCATAAAATTTTTTAAAAGCCCGGATAGTAGCCTTCTGCAGCTCATAAGGCGACATTTGGGAAGGCTGGAACACCACATGATGAGCATCGTAAAGATTCCAATCACGAGTCAATAACCTGCCTTCACGCTCCAGTTCGGCAAAGGTCCTGGTGCCGGGTAAGGGTGTAAGAATCAGGAACTGCACCGTATCAATACGGTTTTTCAGGGCAAAGTCAAGGGTTTCCTGGATAGTCTGCAGGCTGTCCTCGTCCGCTCCGAAGACGAACATGCCATGGACCATAATACCCAGCTGATGAAAGCGCCGGACACAATAGACGATATCCTCAACTTCCTGCTTTTTATTGTAGCTCTTAAGGGTTGCCGGATTGACCGATTCCATCCCCACAAAAACCATGCGGCAGTTGCTGTCATACATAAGCTGAAGCAGTTCGTCATCCCGGGCCGCGTCTGTCCTCACCTGGGTGCACCACCAGGAAGGCTTGACGTCATCCCGGATCATTGCCCGCAGTAATTCTTTGGTGCGCCGGGGATTGGCAGCAAAATTATCGTCAATGAAGAATACCTGCTTGCCCCGGTATTGCTTAAGCTCCTCCAGCAGCGCCGATGTTTCCCGGCAGCGATATTTATGGCCAAACATCTGGGTAACGCTGCAGAAGGTGCAGTCAAACGGGCAACCCCGGGAAGTCATGACCGGGTAAGTGGACATTTTAAGCCCGGTAAAAAGGCTAAGGTCGGGAAAAGGCACCCGGTTCATATCCACCCAGTCTGCCGCCGGATTATGTACGATGCTTCCATCCCGGCGAAAAGACAGCCCGGGAATATCCAGGGGCAGCTCCCCCCGCTCAATGCAGGATATCAGAGGAATAAAGGTCAGATCGCCTTCTCCCCGGCAAACATAATCGCAATGCTTTAAAGCTTCTTCCGCCATAAAACTCACATGAGCGCCCCCCATTACTACCGGCTTGCCCTGATCGCGGGCAAAATCCGCCAGATGATAGGCTTCTATTACCGTGGAAGTAGTGGTCGATATGCATATCAAATCGGCCCTGGTGATATCAGATAGGCGTATATCACGGCGCGAACCCAGTATCAGCTTCACCTCATGCCCGGCTTGTTTTAACTGCGTTCCCAGAATGGGAAGCCCCAGACGGGGCATGTTAACATTGCTGTAAACATGTTTCCCCGGCGCTCGGGGTTCAATAAGAGTAATTTTCATATTCCCGCCTCCCGTTAGGTTCATAGTTATCTTTATTGTTTTACATAGTTTTTAAAACCATATATCGTATGTATACATACTACATTACATGGTTTAGATTTGCAATAACCTGATTTATTTGTTTAAATATTAATTAATGAGCTATCTATTAAATAATGAATGGAGGTCATTCTTTGGACAAGGAAGAGCTGTATTCCCTGATTGACGAAATAATTCCCGATCAGCCCATAGCTTTGAGCGATATACCGGATATTGAGCTTTACATAGATCAGGTAACCGACTTTATCGAAAAAAAGCTGTCTCTGCAAAAAAGACACAGCAAAGATAAATTGCTGACCAAAACCATGATCAACAACTATGCCAAAGCGGGAATATTAATACCTCCACGGCGCAAAAGATATTCCCGCCAGCATATAGCTCTGTTATTGCTGCTTTATAATTCCAAACAGGTTTTATCCATTAATGACATCTCTTTGTTATTTAGTATTCTCCGTCAGCCCACGATTAAACATGATGAATCTGAGGATGCCGCCTCCAATAGCTGGATTGATTTAGTCTATAACCTGGTGCAGGAAATAAATGACGAGCAGGCTGAACAGCTTAAGCAGATCTGCGCCCGGCAAAGAGAGGTTATCCGGGAAAAAACCAGCGGCATAGATGATGAAACCAGAGAATTGACCGATTGGTTCCTGATGGCTATGTTTTTGATCTCCCAGGCTGGGGTGCAGAAACGGCTGGCGGAAACCATTATTGATCGTCATTTTAAGGATAATAGCCCCACTAAGGGTAAATCCGACTGATTTCCAAATGTCTCCGATTAAGGTCGCATCACCCTGCGAAGACGAAGCGACGGAATATTTATCCATCCAAGCTCCACGCTATAACTGTAGTATCAAGATTCTTTTTAAAAAAAGCCTCCCGGAGGAGGCTTTTTTATCGTCTATTTAATCTAGTCAGGGGCTACGGTTAATTTCAAGGTAAAAGTCTTTAGAGGCTGCACGCTCTCCCAGGGTCGGGCATAGGTCATTCTAATCTCCGTGGTTCCGGCTTTGAGCGCCTTAAACCTCCAAAAATCATGGCCTCCCGCCCCTACGAGATCGCCCGACGGGTTATCAGTCTGGTAGTCTTTGCCCACCAGGGCCAGCATTTCTTCATCATAAAATGCAGTCCAGCGGTAGCCGGTAGTGGGATTGCTGTCCAGCATCAGATTCAGGGTCTGGCCGGGAGCCAAGCTGTATTCCTGGCCATTGTGCCCTTGATTGACTGCAATAAGCTTTATTAACCCATGCATTACCTGAGCCAGTTCTGCTCTGGTAACCTTGTCGTTGGGTCTCCAATACTGGCTGTCTCCTTTCATTAAACCAGTGTTGCTGACAAATACCAGGGCATTAGTATCCTCCTGTGATAATCCTTGCATATCCTGGTAATGGGGCATAAGCATAATCATAGGTATATTAAGCCCTTTGGCGTTAACGCCGCGATAGATGGTCCGGGCAACTTCTATTCGGGTTATCTCCTGTTCAGGATAGAAATTGCCTCCGCTGGCGAACACCTGGTTGATGGCGCAGAACATCACCGCTTCAGCATACCAGGCGCTATCATCCACGTCGCGGTAGTAGTCACTGGCTACCGGCTGTTTGGGCAAGGGCGACTTGCCATAATCCAATTCCAATATACGCTGCAGGGTCGAAGCCAGCTGTGCCCTGCTGGCCGAAGCGCCCGGAGCAAAGAGGTTATCCCCCTGGTCATTGTCACCGATGCCGGTTATCAGCCCTAAATTGCTCACTGCGGCAATATCCTGCTCGGCCCAGTGCCCATCTATGTCGGCAAAATCACCTGGCAACTCGGCCAGGGCCGGTGAAGCACCCAGCGCCACCAGCAGTAAAACCAAAAAGCAACCAATTATTCGTTTCAAAGCCTGGATCGCCTCCTTTCCTTCTTACCTCTTATTACGTGAATATTCCCTCCTGCTTGCACCCCCAACAGGACCATAAACCCTCGCCACGGCTTCTTTAATTATTTAATACTCCAACCACCGCTGGTCGGCAGCAGCCAGGGCGATTATATTAACCGGAACCAGCCCGGTGAAGCGATTTTGTAGTAGAATGATAAAGTCAGGATAATACATGCTGTAAAAGCGTCAGCAATAGGAGATAATTAAATTATGTCAGTATATATACTTGCCTTAATCATCGGATGTCTTGCCGGTACCCTGGGGGCGTTGTTAGGCATCAGCGGGGGCATTATTATGCTTCCCGCCAACCAGTTTATTCTCGGACTTAGTCCGGTGGCGGCAGTGGGCACCTCTCTCCTGGCGTCGATCTTCACTACCTCCTCCGGAGGTTATGGGCATTTTCGGGATGGAAATGTCAGATTGAAAAGCGCGCTGCTGATTGGCAGCGGTGGGCTGGTCGGAGTATTACTGGGGTCCCACCTGTTCAAAACCTATCTGAGCGATAATACGTCCATACTGGAGCTGCTTCTGGGCCTGCTTTTTCTTTTCATGGCTTTTCGCATGGGGCTGGAGGTGTACCGGGAACGACAGGAAAAGGCGCCTCCCAGCCGGATATTTCGAAATCCGGTACCACGACAAACTTTAAAGCTATTATTACTGGGGTTGTTAACCGGAACTATGGCGGGTGTCTTTGGTATAGGGGGAGGGTTTATCATGGTGCCCGTCTTAATCTGGCATTTCGGAGCTCAGCCTTATAGCGCCGTGGGCACCACCCTGCTGGCCATGCTTCCCTACACCGCCATAGGTGGGTTGATTAAGCTGCAGCAAGGCTTTGTCAATCTGCCAGTCGCTATGTTATTAGGTTTAGGCGCTATTATAGGAGCTCAATTCGGCGTAGTTATCAGCCATAAGGTGAAACCATTCCTTTTCAAGCTCATTTTCACTCTGATATTCTTTTATCTCGCCGGGCAATATCTCTTGTTCTGATAGAATTTACAGGCGGGTCAGTTTTTGGTAGGCTTCAGGGGTATCCACATCGAAAACAACTTCCGGATAAGGCACCGGCAATTCGACTGCCTTTTTTCCCAATCCGGCCAGGATCTGGCGGGCGCCTTCGTCATTACTTAAAGCTTTCATAGCCTCCAGCAATGAGCCGTCAAATATCACCGGATGGCCCGGTTGCCCATGGTATACCGGACGCAAAGCCAGACAACTCCTCTGTTGGTACGCGGCAATGAGGCTATCAATAATGGCGGCATCAATCAGTGGCTGATCAGCCATAAATACCAGAAAAATTTCCGCGGCCGGGTTTACCTGACCGGCGCCAGCGGCTAAGGTCGTGCCCTGGCCCAGTTTGTAATCAGGGTTGTAAACTATCTTTACCGGTAAATCATCTACCTGGGCCTTTATCGCCTCTGCTTTACAACCGCTTACTACCAGGACCTCATCAACCGATGAAGCCAGTACGTTACTGGTAACGGTTCTTATCAGCGATGTTCCTTTAAATGGCAGCAATTGCTTAGTCTCGCCCATACGAGACGACGTGCCGGCAGCCAGAATTATGGCGGAAATCATTTTATACGCCTCCTCCTGTCCTTGGCCAAGCTGAGCCCATAAGTCTGGCTCAAGATCGGGCATTCAAGCTCGTTAACTTTAACGGTGAAGATAGCTGCATACCGCCTCCAGTACTCCTCCGCCAATAGCCAGCGCCTTATCGGAAATAGTATGGCAGTCGGTTTCCCGGCGGGGGTCTATATCGCCCAGTTTAGTCCGGTATGGCACCCATATGCCATCCTTGAGCATCCCTCTGACCACGCCGTTCATTTCAGCCTTTATCGGGGTATCGTCCACATAGGCCACAACATCACCCTGGTTGACCTGATCCCCAATGGTACAGCAAGATTTGACTACTCCATCCACCGGGGCTTTGAGCAGACGTTCCTTGGCATACCCCATTACTTCGCCGGGGACACCGGTATTGGGAATAGCGCTGCCGTCGTATATCACCCGCCCCAGGGAATGCCCCCGCTTGGTTTCGATTACAGCATCAACATCGACCCCGGCAACAAATCCAGGTCCCAGACCTATCACCAGCGGGGCGTCGTCAATACGGGTAAATCGGTTTTCTTTGGCCATGATAGCGTCCACCACTATTTCCGGGTGCACTTCCTTTATTATCCTGGCCTCAGGATCAATCAGAACCGGGATGATTCCATGCTCAGCCATATCCAGTGCCTGTTCCCGGGAATCAGCCAGCGCGGCGGTGATTCCTTCAACCGCTACCGTCCCGGCGTAAACCGCCTCGGCAAATGATACGGTTCGCCTTACTACCAGGGGGTGAGCAATTTCAGTCGTAATAATAGTAAATCCGCTTTTAAACAGGCGATAGGCGACCCCGGAAGCTAAATCCCCGGCTCCTTTGATCACCACC
>DHCD01000110.1:0-2445 GCA_002398105.1 Syntrophomonas sp. UBA4911 | reverse complement strand
TTCATGGCGACGGTAGTGATTTCCGGTAACCCCGATGCAATCACCCGCAGCGCTTCTTTTCCTATCTGCGCCTCCCCTATACCGCCGCCGATGGTTCCATAAATGGCGCCATCGTTTAAAACCAGCATCCGGGAACCGGCTTTTCTTGGGGTGGAACCCTGGCTGGCAATAATGGTTGCCAGTGCTGCCGGAATTCCCTGTTCCGCCGCTTCCACTGCTTTTTCTATAACATTCATTTCCCCGGCGGAACTGATTTCAGCGGCACAGGCTGTAACCGGTTCATCTGCTCCCATCTTCAGGGACGCGGCCTGGCCTCCTCGTCTTACCTTGATCAATTCCGCGGCAATACTGATAGCTATTTCCTCCGGAGTTTGCGCCCCAATATCAATACCGATAGGCATATAGATGCGGTTGCATTCCGCTTCCGCATATCCTTCCGCCAGCATTTTTTCTCTGAGCAGCGCTACCTTTCGGCGGCTGCCTATTACTCCCAGGTATTGCAGGGGATATTTTAGCATCTGCTGCAGACAGTTCCAATCGTGCTTATGGCCCCTGGTGACAATAACCACACTGGTGCGGGGTCCCGGGGACAAGTGAAGGGCCAGATCATCGAAACTGCAATATATTCTTCGGTCAGCCTGGGGAAACCTTTGTTCCGTAACAAAATCCTCCCGATCGTCAACCACTGTTATGACATAACCCAGCAATTTGCCTAAATCACCCAGGGACTTAGCCACATGGCCCCCGCCTAAAATAATAAGTTCATGGGGAGGTAAACAGGGGTCAACCATTACCGTAAGCTCTTGTTCTTCCTGCAGCGGGTTCTTTATGCTGCAGAGCCGGAATTCCCCGGTGGCCAAGCTTCGGGCCGCCAATTCTTCCAAAGGCCCCTTAAGCCAGGTAAATCCCCAATCATATTCTGCTGCCTGATCCGGGCTGAAAACCGTCTTTTTTCCTACGACATGAGGTACAATATCCTGTTGCCCGACTACGGTTGCTATTACCATATTTTGCTTTAATGTAATTCCCATAATTTCACTGCCTCCCCCTCAGCTTCCCTGGCCGAAAGTGCAATTGGGATAATGGCATACGGCACAGCCCCGGCACAGCCCGCCGTGAGCCAGAGCCACAATGTCTTTGCGGGTTACCCGCTCACCGGCCAGAAGCCGGGGCAATACCAAATCAAGAACCGTAATCTTAAAAAACATGCCGCAGGCAGGAACTCCCATAATCGGCACCTCATCCATATAGGCCAGCATAAACATAGCGCCCGGAAGTGCGGCCGCGCCATATTTTTCGACCTGCGCCCCCGACAAGCGAATCGCTTTAGGGGTAACATCATCCGGGTCCACTGACATGCCGCCGGTCAAAATTACCATGCCGGCCCCATCGGCCACCATCCGGGTAATTTTTTTACTGATAAGCTCGCAATCATCGGGAGCATATTCTATTCTTAGTATCTCCTGTCCCATAGTTCCCAGCTTTTCATTTAATACCGGCCCGAAAGCATCATTGATCCGTTGTTTATAGACCTCACTGCCGGTGATTATAATCCCTATTTTATAGCTCTTAAAAGGAACTACTTCAATAACCGGGCTGCCGGCCTGCCGGCAAAGGTCTTCCACCGTTTTGATCGTTTCCTCAGGCACTACCAGCGGAATAACCTTGGTCCCAGCCAGCATGTCGCCTTCTTTGACTACGGTGTTATTAGGCAGGGTAGAAAAAATAACATCGGGTAAATCATTAATCGCTTCCAGCAGGGGGACATTAACTTTCAGGAGGCCATCAGATTTAGCATAGAGGTTCACCCTGCTCTCACTAGGCCCGGTCCATACCACCTCGTTGCCGGCGCCGGCTGCTCCCAGACGAACACCGGCCTCATCTTCATGTACCTCGCCTGGTTCCAGTTCCAGGATAAATATTTTTTCTTTACCCATTTTTAACAGGTCAGGTATATCCGTAGCTTTAATCAGGTGTCCCTTTTTAAAAGCAGGCCCTTTGTATTCTCCCCGGACTATACGGCTCATATCATGACAGAGTATTTTATTGACTGCATCTTCCACCCTTAAAGTCTGCCTTATCATTGCTTATCGCCCCCTGACATCTGTATCTCTTCCCTGGTCGGTAATTTCATATATTAGCTGCAGGTCTGCCCTCCCGGTGCTGCTTATAAGCAAAATCAATTACTGCTTTAATTATCAATCTGTTGCTGCATCTGATCTGAATCTATTATTTTATAGTCTGACTAAATGGAGGGCAGATATTAATCCTTTCCCACAGCTAAATATTTTTTTCTTTCTCCTGCAACGCTTTCAGCACTTTTTCCGGGGTAATAGGCAATTCTTTAATTCTCACCCCTACGGCATGATAAATAGCGTTGGCGACCGAGGGCGGAAGTGCCGTAAACGCAGGCTCAGCCAATCCCTTGGCTCCATAAGGCCCGTT
>DHCD01000097.1:6442-6605 GCA_002398105.1 Syntrophomonas sp. UBA4911 | reverse complement strand
AAATAGGCAACACTGCGCCGACTGTACCCAGGGCAGCGAATAAAAAAGCCAATATAAGATAAAAGATCTTCACTTTGTCCCTCCCGGTCCGGTCATCAGCAGGCCATGGTCAATTTTCTTCAGCTTCGAGAACAGGTCAGCAAGGGATGCTAAAATAAGTTAG
>DHCD01000097.1:5283-6248 GCA_002398105.1 Syntrophomonas sp. UBA4911 | reverse complement strand
CTAACTTATTTTAGCATCCCTTGCCTCCGGGAATCAACTCATGGCCAGGGGGAAGGCATCAAAAATTTATCACAGTCCCTGGTTATTTTCGATTGGGAGTATCAAAGCGGCAGCCGATTTTGTAGACATTACAAGATATTTTGGGGCAACGACGGAGGGAGATGACAGAATTGGGAGAGCGTTCTGAATACCGCCGACTCGTCTTATATAACTTGCCGACGACGCCGGAGGCCCTGCAACAAAAAATACCAGGGACCTTATTTCATTAAATAATCCCTGGCGTATCTCTTATTCAGGTTTCATTCGGATGCTTGGCGATGCCTTAACAGCCGGACGTTGCCGCCGGTTTTTCTATTAGTAAATAATCATAGCCGGTATTAATATAATCAATGATTTTGTCAGCAATTACCTTATGTCCTTCTCTATTGGGGTGCATTCCGTCCCGGCAAAGAAATTTTGTGAAATCAGGGTATTGTAAAAAAGCACTTCTGACATCAACCAATTTAGTAAGAGTTTCTTCTGAAACTTTAGTAATGACAGAACTATAATTTTCCTGCCAGGAATAAATTCTAGGGACGTTTCCCAGCCATTTAAGAATATTACTTTGGGTAAGAGGATTATTTTTACTAATCCATTTAAAGTACATATCGGCATTGAGTGGAGGTAAACTCATCAGCACAGGAGTAATTTTAATATTTCTCAGCAGCTCTATGGTTTCTCGCAGCGATGTTTCAAATATCCCCACTTCTGTTTGGGGCAGATGATCGGCATCCGGATTATCCGCCACTTCGTCCCAATTGAAAGCGCAATCATTGCCACCGTATTCAATCAGAACTATATCCGGATTCTCTTTGCCAATATACTCTTCCAGTTTATTTATGCCTCTGGTTATCGTACTTCCAAACCGGGAAATGTTTTTGATCGAACCTTTAAATTTTTGACTGATTAAGTTTACATAGTTCTCC
>DHCD01000097.1:4458-4999 GCA_002398105.1 Syntrophomonas sp. UBA4911 | reverse complement strand
ACCTCACCTTATCTTATTGAGCTTCTACATACCCCATGTATAAATCTTAGCAGTATTGTAGCATAACCCCAGGCAGAATGATCTATATCCCCATTATATTTTTATCTTAGCGGTTATATTATCCGAAATTAAGCCAGCTTTTATTAAGGTATTCATTTACAGGGGCTCTGAATCATTTTTATTCATAATTCTCCATCCGGCAATCTTGGAGCGGTTAAATAGACTGGTCCTTGATTGTGACGATAAAAGTTTAATCATTGATATAGATGTCCAGCTTTTTATTGAAAAAGAAGACGCCGAGTCCCCCTATTCCTAAATGGCTGCCGAGTACACTTCCGATTTTGTTGACGATCTTACTTTTAGCGCCCAAGCGGCGGTCAATTTCCCGGCTCAATACCTGAGCGCCTTCAAGGTCGTCCGCATGGCTTATGCCGATGATCTGGTCGGGGAAATCGCTGATTCTTGCCTCCACAATATCGACAATGGTATTGATAGCGTTTTTTCTGCCCCTTACCTTGCCGATTACCTCCATGATCCCATC
>DHCD01000097.1:2447-4154 GCA_002398105.1 Syntrophomonas sp. UBA4911 | reverse complement strand
TTATAAACCTGCCCCACGATGGTGTCGAAGCTTTTTCCCCTATCCGACATCCGGGCGGCCTGGAGCGCAATAAGGCCGGTTGCGGTGGAACCGCTTCTGGTATCTATGATCTGCATTTTTATTTCGGGAAATCTTAGCTTCATTTCGTCGATAACGGCGGATGCAATCTCATACGTCCCCGATAACAATGAGGAAAAGGCCAGATAAATAAAATCATGCCCCCGGGTGCAATAATCATCAAACAACGCAAAAATATCCACCGGATTAGGCAGTGAGGTCTTCGGGACGATGCCCTGCCGCATTGCCTCATATACGTCATCCACCTGTATGGTTACTTTGTCCAGGTATTCCTTCCCGTTCAGAAGCACCTTTAAAGGCAGTGAGCGAATATCATACCTTGCCATAAACTCATCCGGCAAATCGCAGGTGCTGTCAACAATAATTTTTGTCACTTGCTCTATCCCCTTAATAGATTTCAATACTGCCATGCCGGCACTTTTTCATAAATTTTATCCGTAGATATGTTTTTATTTTATCATTGTTTCTGGTAATTTACAGGCAAATAAGGGGCGGTTCCAGCCTGAGGTAAAGAAATCCATTAACCGCGCAAGGCCAAAAAGCGCTTTCCTTTTACCTTGTAACCACTTTGTAACACCCTTCAAAGGGAGAATGGGATACACTATAAAGGAATAATTATCGGATAGTGCTTATAACCGGAAAAAGGGAGTGTAAGCAGATGAGAAAACTGATCGCCGGCTTAATTTGCCTGGGTCTGGGTATCATTGCGGGCTGCAGCGGCACCACGCCGGGGGAATTGCTGCGGCCGGCTCCTATGGACGAGTCAGCCGAAGCCATCCGCGATCAGGTGCATAATTCCCTGCCTCCGGGGGCAAGATTGATTCTGCCCGGAAGCCGGGGCAGTTCGGCCATTCAGCAGCTTGACCTGGATCAGGATCAGCAGCCGGAGATACTGGCCTTTTATCGCAAGTATAAAGAAATGACGGTGGGAATCCTGATTTTTCCCGGCGACGGTTCCCCTGCCTTTACCGTCGAGGGCCCGGGCAGTGAAGTGGATTATGTGGGCTTAGCGGAAATAGACGGACAGGGCTTTCCCGAACTTCTGCTGGGCTGGTCCGGCGGTTCCGATCTGCCCAAAAGCTTGAACATCTACCGCTACGAAAACAAGCAGTTGGCCAACATCGCGGAGCAGTTATATGATTCCCTGGCTACCGGGGATCTTGATCAGGATGGGACTGATGATTTGGTAGTAAGCCAGCGTGAATTCGACGAGTACCGGTGCAAAGTAAGCTGGCTCGCCTATAAAAAAGGCCAGCTGCAGATGATTGATAGCTTTGATCTGGAAGCCCTGCGGCTTGATCTCAGTATCGCCCGGGCCGGCGCCAATCGGACGGCCTTGTTTATCGACGGCGGTCTGGGGGCCCACAGCGCTTTTACCGATTTGCGGATTCCGGTTGATCAGCATCTGCAGCAGGTTCTGCCGGTGGATGAAAACGGCTTGCCCACGCTTACCTTTCAGCCCTACCCGGTGGGGAGCCAGGACATCAATGGGGACGGCATCATGGAAATAGGCAACCTGAAGCAGCCCCAAGGTTATGAAGACGCGGCTATGGTTGAGATTGCCTGGATCACGCAGTGGTTTCAATGGGACGGGAAAAACGGATTAAATCTGGTGCTGGAGCAGTATGG
>DHCD01000097.1:0-2092 GCA_002398105.1 Syntrophomonas sp. UBA4911 | reverse complement strand
AAAACCGTTTCCCTTCTGGGAGAGCACGACGGTTATACCTTCTTCGCCCTTCTGCCTGGGCAGAAGGATGCATCCTACGGCTTGGATGCCGGAGAGACGGAACAGCGCTTCAAAATAATAGAGGAACGCTGAACCGTCAGTTAGCAGGAGGTTATGAGATTTGCAGGTACTGGTCCTGGAGGATGAAGAATCAATACGCAGCTTTATACGGCTTAACCTGCAGCGTAACGGCTTTGAGGTGGTGGAGGCCCGCACCGGTGAAGAAGCGCTGCAAGCCCTGGATAGGCACAATCCTATTGATATCGCCATTCTGGATGTGATGCTGCCGGGGGAACTCGACGGTTTTGAAGTGTGCCGGCATATCCGTTCGCGCGATACCCGAACCGGTATCATTATGCTCACCGCCCGGGGTATGGAAGGCGACCGGGTCAAGGGCCTGGACTACGGAGCGGATGATTACGTGGTCAAACCCTTCAGTCCGCTGGAACTGGTAGCCCGGGTGCGGGCTTTGAGCCGGCGTCTGGACGGCCAGGCAGCGGATGCAGCCAGCGGCCGGCTGATCTCCGGCCCCTTTACTCTGGATTTGCAGGAGCGCACCCTGTGCAAAGCTGATCAGGAGATTGCCCTTACCCCACGGGAGTTTTCCCTGCTCCATCTGCTGGTCCGGGAACCGGGCCGGGCGGTTTCCCGGGATGAAATCCTGAACCGCATCTGGGGGGAAGAATACTACGGCGATGTAAAAACCGTTGACGTCAATATTCGCCGTTTACGGCAAAAGATTGAGGACGACCCTTCCCGGCCGGCTTATCTGGAAACGGTTTGGGGCTACGGCTATCGCTGGAGAAAGGACGATTAAAAATATGCGGGGATTGCGCCGTCAAATCGTTTTGAGTTATGGTCTTATCATCCTGCTCACGGTGCTGCTGTTGGAAGGGATTTTCAACCTGGCGGTGCGGCAGTATTACTATAATGGCGCTACCACTACCCTTAAAAACAGCATTGCCGTATCATCGTCTTTCTATAATCGTTACGCCGGCGACTATGAACTGGAAGACCGCGCCCGCTACATCTTTGAAAATAAGCCGGAAGAAGCTTATGCGACGGTGGAAGTAATTGATGCCAACGGAGTCTGTATCCTCAATGACAGCGGGGTGCGCAGCGGGAAGAAAATCACCGCCCCGGATGTGGAGCAGGCCATCCGGACAGGTGAGGAAAGTACTTTTATAGGACGTGATCCGGCCACCGGGGTCCGTATCCTGGCGGTCTCCCATCCCTTATTAATTGACCGCCAAACCGTCGGTATTTTACGTTACAGCAGCTCGGTCGAAGCACTGGATGCCGAGCTGGCAAGCATCCATCGCTGGGCCCTGGTACTGGGAGGACTGGTGGTCCTGCTGGTGATTGCCGTCAGCCTGATCCTGGCCCGGGGCCTGGTCCGGCCCATCAAGGAGCTGACCGGGGCGGCCCGCCATATGGCCCAGGGCGACTTTTCCGTGCGGGCTCCGGTTGAACGCAGTGACGAACTGGGGACCCTGGCAGTTACATTCAATCATCTGGCCCAGGAAGTGCAGCGCAATGAGCGGCTGCAAAACGAATTCATTGCTTCCATATCGCATGAACTGCGTACACCCTTGACTTCCATCAAAGGATGGAGCGAAACCCTGTTGACCGGTGACCCGGATAAACAGGAAGAGACCCGGCAGGGGCTTAAAATCATTTATAAAGAAACCGACCGCATGATACTCCTGGTGGAAGAACTGCTTGACTTCTCCCGTTATAAGGCGGGGAAAATGGAATTATACCGGGAAAGATTTGCTATAGCCCGTTTGCTGGCGGAACTCAGAGAGCAGTTTCATATACGGGCCCGGGAGAAAAACATTGACCTGCAGATAGACGAGCCTCTTCCCCATTTGCTTATCAACGGCGATTATAATCGTTTAAAACAGGTATTGCTGAACCTGTTGGATAATGCCTTAAAATTCACCGCGCCGGGAGGCAATGTGGATATCTCAAGCTCCAGGCAGGATGATGCCCTCCTGCTTCAGATCCAGGACAACGGAATTGGAATCAAGGAAGAAGATTTGCCCCGCGT
>DHCD01000004.1:38362-52391 GCA_002398105.1 Syntrophomonas sp. UBA4911 | reverse complement strand
CATGGCCGGCTATGATGCTATCATCAATGAGTATATTAATAGTCATCAGGTAAAATAAGCCCCGGTTATGTGTAATCCAGCCATCTTTCCAGTCCTGATAAAGAGCGTTCTTATACCCATGATATGGACCAGCTCTTTTCTTCCGCGGCGATCAGGTCATTTAAGCGGATGGTCTGGTTCCTTTTAAGCGAGGCCGTGTTTATACACGATACCATATCGGAATAGGAAACAGCCGGCAAGCTTTTATACTTGCCGGCTGCTTATTGCGTCATCCAAATTACGGTCGGACTTTCGCAAGACAATTGATTCCTATAAAACTCAAAAAGCTTATGTAGCTGAAGAATCAGTATTAGGCTTCTATTGTTCGTTTGTCCTTACCATATGAATCATTCTGAAATATAGGAAAACGGCAATTGCTTCGGCAACACAGGTGAAAGCAATAATAATCCCTGTCTGATTCAGGTCATACAGCCATCCCATAAGCGCCGCTCCTATTAAAAGCGCCAGGCCGTAGCCGGTGTTAAAAATGCCGTAGCTGGTACCGCGTTTATAGAAAGGCGTAATATCTGCAATAGCTGAACGCATAATGGCTTCATGCGTGCCCATGACAATACCGAAGATCATCATACCGATAACGATCAGGGCTATTGAGTTGCCAATGGTCAGGAACGGCAGCAGCAGCGTAAGGAATGGAATCGCCATCAGGACGGTGAGACCGCCCGTTTTGATTCCTGTCTTATTTTTCAGCCAATCGTAGGTTTTGCCGATAGCCAGCGCCGCCAAAGCGTCCACGGCCATGGCCCCCGAATAGAGCAGCGTAATGTTGCCGTCCGACAGCAGATGATTGGCTTTTAGATGATAGCCTATGACGCTGAAATTGACAAAGCCCAGCGTGCAGAAAAAAGTAAACGCCGTATAGATCCAAAAGATCGGTTTCAGCCGCTCCGAACGGAATTCTTTATGATCTTTGGCGGGGGCCAGGTTATTCCGCTTGATCTTGCGGTAGGCGTACAACACAAACAGCATAAGAAGGGCAAAAGGAATAAAAAGCAGTTTGTAGCCCAATTGATATTCCGTAATTCCGTTTTTATCTGCAAGGAAAAAAACCAGTGTAAAGATCAGCGGCCCTACCAGGGCGCCAATCTGATCCAGAGCTTCTTGCAGCCCGAAAGCAAATCCGGTGCCGACCTGGTTCTCGGCTACCCCGGACAAAATCGTATCCTTGGCAGGATTCCGCAGCGATTTACCTATTCGTTCCATGAGAATAAGAATGACGAGAATATTCCAATTCATCGTAAAACCCATAAAGGGTACAACGAGCAGCATGCCGTATCCCACAAAGATAAAGATCCAATATTTTCCTGTCTTGTCAGACAGCACACCGGCTAATAACCTTAAAAAGTAGCCGAGGAACTCGCCGATGCCGAATACCAGCCCCACCTGCGCCGCGCTGATACTCAGTAAATTAAAATACTGGCTGTTGGCTCCACGGGCGCTCTCATAAACCATGTCGCCCAGCATGCTGATTACGCCGAATAGAAGGATGACCGTAATGGCAGGCGTGAACCTTTTCCCGCCGTTCCTTCTCATATTTGTCGCTTCCTTTCCATTTTTAACGGCTGGCCGGCAATTTTTGATTGCCCTCCAGCTTGGCATCATCACGCATATCCCAGAAGATTTTGAATTCCAGTTTTTCAATCTCGCGCTGCTGCTTATAGCTGGTTCGGAGAGTGGCTTCCTGCGGGATGGTGATGTCCCGGTCCAGTTCCTGCAATAAAATTTTGAGATTATTGTCATTGCTCTTTAAGGCGGTTAAGGCATCACAGATTTTTCCAAACAAAGCGCAAGATGTATCCGATACATCTTTGGAAACCATATAGCGCTCATTCTGATTGATATAGTTGATGGAATCCCCGGAGGCCAGCCAGCTAAGCAGCGCCTCCCGGCTGAAACGCCACTCCCGGCCAATTTTGCGTGCGGGAAGATGTTCTTCCCGGAGCAGTTTAATCAGCGTTTTTTCACTGACGCCAAAGAATTCAATTGCTTGTTCAAGGTTCAAAATATCGTCGTTCATAAAACCAGGCTCCTTTCTTGATTCCAGCTCATTATACTGCTTAATATGTATTCATTCAATAATAACAGTAATAAGATGTACTTTAGCAGTATATAGAGGCAGTTTACCAGCATATATGTAAAAAGCCATGCTGCTTTCAAAAAGGTCGCGGCTAATGATCATGCTTTCTGGTCCTTGTGTTTCAAAAAAAGAGGCTGGGAAGATCAGTTCTTCCCAGCCTCTTTGGTTTCGGTAATCAGAATAGTCCAATGATTTCGCCGTTGGGCCTGATATCAATTTTTTCGGCGGCCGGAGTCTTGCCCAGACCGGGCATGGTCATGATGGTGCCGGTGAGGGCCACCACGAATCCTGCTCCGGCCGATAAGCGCACTTCTTTAACATTGACGGTAAAGTTACGGGGACGTCCTTTTTTGTCCGGATCATCGGAAAGGGAGTATTGGGTCTTGGCCATACATACCGGCAGGCTGCCGTACCCCAAATCTTCAAATTTCTGCAGCAGGCGGGCGGCATCGGCCGAATAACTGACTCCGTCCGCCCCGTAGATTTCCTGACAGACGGTTTCGATTTTAGCCTTAAGCGGCTGCTCCAGCTCATACAGGAATTTGAAGGCGGAAGGTTTGGCTGTCGCCGCCACCACTTTAGCCGCCAATTCTTCACCGCCGGCCCCGCCTTGGGCCCATACCCGGGAAAGAGCGACATCTGCTCCCAGAGCAGCGCACTGGTCAATGATAAAATCAATTTCTTCCTTGGTATCGGTGGGGAATTCATTTAACGCTACCACTACCGGAAGTCCGAATTTCTGGATATTCTCCAGTTGTTTAATAAGATTTTCGATGCCTTTTTCCAGGGCCGCCATATTTTTTTCTCCCAATTTGTCCTTAGCTACTCCGCCATGATTCTTGAGAGCCCGGATGGTAGCCACCAGCACCACCGCGGATGGCTGCATCTGACCGTAGCGGCATACTATATTGAAGAATTTTTCCGCTCCCAGGTCAGCACCGAAACCGGCCTCGGTTATCATATAATCCGCCAGCTTCATGCCGATGCGGGTAGCCATGATACTGTTGGCGCCATGGGCTATATTGGCAAAAGGACCTCCATGGACAAAAGCCGGGGTATTTTCCAGGGTCTGAACCAGGTTCGGTTTTATAGCGTCTTTCATCAGCAGGGCCATGGAACCGGCTGCTTTAAGGTCGTCAGCCGTTACCGGACGACCGTCATAAGTATAAGCCACCACAATGCGCTTAAATCGTTCCTTGAGGTCCATTAAATCAGTAGCCAGGCATAAAGCGGCCATAACCTCCGAAGCTACGGTGATATCAAAGCCGGATTCACGAGGAACCCCGTTAATTTTTCCGCCCAAGCCCAGGACAATATTGCGCAGAGCTCTTTCGTTCAAATCCATGGCCCGCCGCAAAACCACCTGACGCGGGTCAATGTTCAAGACATTGCCCTGGTGCAGATGATTGTCCAGCATCGCTGCCAGCAAGTTATGGGCCGTGGTTACAGCATGAATGTCTCCGGTAAAATGCAGGTTGATATCCTCCATCGGTACCACCTGGGAGTAACCGCCGCCGGCAGCCCCGCCTTTAATACCGAAGCTGGGCCCTAACGAGGGCTCCCGCAGGGCAATAATAGCTTTTTGGCCTATCCGGTTTAAAGCCTGTCCCAATCCTACGGTGGTAGTAGTCTTGCCCTCACCTGCCGGGGTCGGAGTGATAGCTGTCACCAGAACCAGTTTTCCCGAAGGTCTATCCGCCAGCCTATGCCAGACATCAAGGGAGACCTTGGCCTTATATTTACCATAAAGGTCAATGTCATCCTCAGTCAGTCCCAATGAGCGGGCTACTTCGGCTATGGGCAGCATCTTTGCTTCCTGGGCTATTTCGATATCGCTTTTCATGAAAATTAATTCGCCTCCTTATGCATAATGATTCTATTTTAACTTATAAATATTGGTTTGCCTTAAGAATTTGTATAGCTCTGGCTTTATCTTCCTCAGCAATGAGGATAACCGGTCCGGTGCATCCCATACCGGTGGAGGCGAAAATCTGTGCTTGCCATAGTGATTTCACGGCTTCTTCAAGCTCCAGAATATCAATGCCGGGAATTTGCTCACTGGTAACTTTAGCGGCAGGAGGTGCTATATCTTCTCTGGCCTCAGCTTCGACTTTAGGGGCGGAGGGTATCTGCCACCTGGCCTGTTTCGCTTTCTGAATCTGGAGCCGGCTTATCCGGCTTAAATTGCCATGAACCATGGCGGCGCAATAGGCCAGGGCATTGGCTATCACCGGTGTGCCCGAAGCTCGGGATATTATCGCTATTAACCGGTTGAAATTTTCTCCTATACCGGGCCCATATCCGTAACCCCCGGTCTCATAATCTCCGCCGCTGTGGAAAGAGCTGAAGAGTTTCATTAAAATATTACCGGTCAAGGTATCGCATACGGCCACATCCACACTGCCCAGAATAAGGTCGTTTCCTCTCAGGACATGCCCGCCTTCCGCCCGCCGGGATTTACCCCAGCTGAACTCGTAGCCGTTGGCCTGCATAGTATTAAGGTATCTTTCCACCTGACGGGCGCCGTCTACATTCAGAATTCCCACGGTAGGATCAGCTATCCCATCAGCCTGGGCTGCCGCTATACCATATACCGCATTTTTAACCATGGCCTGAATCCGGTCGGTATCAGCTGTTCCGGTGGTACTGGCTATATACATCTCTTTTCCCCGGGCCGGGGTTACCACCTTGCCTATAGTGGCTACTCCGATGGGGAAAGGATAGTGCATGGTAACGACTCCATCCAAATCCTGGTCATCCAGCAATTTTTCCAGTACCGTATGGACTTCGTCCTCGCTGCCCGCCTTATATACGGGCAGTTCACATGGAGGGGCCGGACCGATGATACTTACCTCCAGCCCCGGCTCTCTTTTCATAGCCTGGCGGGCGCCCTGAATCAGTTCCCGGGGAGCAATCTCACTGCCCCAGGTGGTCAGGCCGATCTTTACTTTTTTACTGGTTTGTCCGCTTCTGAGCAGCTCAATAGTCTCATTCAGGACTTCCCCCACCATATTTTTATACATCCCGTTCATCCCCAAGTCACCTCCCGGCCACTGACCTGGCTAATTCCTGGATGGCGTCAGCCAGCATATTGCGGATTTCCTGTTTAAACTCCGCGGCATCATCTATCCCTCCGCTCTCAACCACTCCGCTATTGCCTTCTATGATAAAGCTGATGCCGTCAAAAAGGTCGGTCATTCGCCCCAGAAACAGGCTGCCTTTGCCGATTATCATCGCCCGCTGCATTTTCCCCTCCCGAATGGAATCGCGAATATAACCCAGCAGGGGAACTCCCGAAGGGATATGGCCCTGGGTCGGCGCAAATCCGATTACACCATGCCGGGAGGCAAAATCGTTTAATTTATCCCTGGTTATCTCGCCTCGTTTAACCGCCATGGCTCCTATCATTTTATAATTGGCCAGCGGTACGTCGCCGGCGCCGGCCGGGGCTGTAATTTCTGCATTCTGCAGTTCGGGGGCATAAACGTCCACATCAGTTATCTTGAGATCATTCTTCTCCAGCGGGTCGACTACGATGGCCTGTATCACTGCCTGCGGCGAGGAGCCGGAAGAAATTTTGTGCTTTCCTACAATATCAGTTCTGATCACCGGGTTTTGGCCATCATTGGCACTTACCAGCACGGCATAACCACCTACCATATCTTCCAGCACCGGCATGTCTTTGGCTACGTGATCACGGCTGTTCATCCCCAGCTTGGCTGATGATCCCCCGGCCATCACCGCCACATTTTGAAAGATACCAGACTGCACCAGGGCCGCTGCCGCAAGCATTCCATGAGCCGGCCCGGCGCAAAACCCCCGCATGTCCACCCCGGTAGCGTTCATGCACTCCGCCGCCTCACCGATAGCTTTGGCCAGATTACCGCCTCCCCTTTGGTTCATGTCGCCGATGGCCTCTTCCGAAGTTTCGATAATATAGTCGATAGCTGCCGGATCCATATCGTTCCTGTACAGCAGATTCTTCAGCGCCAGAACCCCGGAAGCCTTGGCCACCAGATTTTCAAAAATGACGTGGGCCGAGAGATTGGGGTCGCTTTCATGGGCCCGGCGTACACATCCCACTAATTGACGGTTCTCATACAAACCTTCGGCCGTGCCGGAGGAAACCAAATCTTTGATCTGATCCCGGCTGCTGCTGCGGTCAAACAGAACCAGCTGTTTCTCACTGTAGATATTTTTAGCCGCCAGGATGTTCTTAATTTTCACGGCAAATTCCTCTTCCAGTTCTACCAGCTGAAAGCTGTCCGCAATCTTCATAGCGGCGTAAAACTCGTTTTCCGGTATTATTTCGCCATACTTACCTTGTCGGTCCTGATCCGCCAGGTTATCATACCAGGGCTGGGGTATCAGGCGCAGCTCCTCCGGGGTCAGATTTCCTATATACACCTGATTGGGGGCATATCTTACGGCCATGTCAAAATCGCGGATCTTCTTTTCTATGTTCTGCAGATAGTTGGAATCAGGGTTATGCTGCTTCTCCATGGTGATGGTAGTGCCATGCTCCATCATAATCCGGGGGGCATGTACCAGAATATAACCGGTTGCTTTAATTACCGGAAAGGCCAAAACCTATCCCTCCTCTGGATATTTTTCACTGAAATACCGTCTGCTCGGTGACATCAGTAGATAGCGCCTGTAGAGCTTTTTCCACTATACCCCGGCGCAGGGCCAATTCCTCGCTCCGGTTCAACTGGGGATTGCCCAGCGGATAAGGAATAGCCACCGCCGGGTCAATGCGGTTGGCGCCCACGGTCAGGGAAATGGGTACCACCGTACAAACATGAACTACCGGAACATCTACAACTTCTTCCAGCTCTTTCACCATCGTTGCACCGCAACGAGTACAGGTGCCTCAGGTGGAAGTCAGGATTATTCCGTCTACCTTCTCCTGTTTCAATTCTTCTCCAATGGCATGGGCATATTTTTTGGCATTGGCTACCGAAGTACCATTGCCCACCGTGGCATAATAAATATTGTGAAGCCGGCCGATAACGCCTTCTTTTTCCAACTGGCGCATTACATCTACCGGCAATACCCGGTCGGCGTCCTGATTGGCATAGACCGGATCGTAGCCTCCATGAGCCGTCTCAAAGGTATTCTCATCCAGGTCATTGATTCCGCTCAGGTCATAGCGTCCAAATTTGGAGGCACTGGAAGATTCTATCCGGTCGGGATTCCCTTTGGGCACTATTCCTCCCGATGTTACCAGGGCTATCTTGGCTTTGCTCAGATCCTTGATGGCAGGCCGGGGAGTTACCCGGTCAAATACCGGCATAGGGTATTCCGTGTCAAAGGGTTCCCCTTGCAATTTTTTCAATAACATTGCCACCGCCCGGGCTGATCCCCGCTGTTCATGAAAAACGTTGCGGCGTATACCCCGGGCCAGGTATCCTTCCTCGGCCGGAGATCCCATCACTTCCCCCCGGGCCAGTTTTCCAGCCAGCCGGGCCAGAGCCGGAATGGCCTTTCTCATCTGGGCCGCCGAATTTCCGGTCTTAACTATATAGATTTGTTTTTTATACATGTCAGCACCCGGATTCTCTTCGTACATACCGGTCACCACCGGTATTTTCAGTCGTTCCTGAACGGCGGTACAAACCGCGCCGCAGGCCATGCCATAGCGGCCGGCGTTAAATGCCGGTCCCGCAATCAGCAAATCAGGTCTAAAACCAGCTATCAGCGCAATTACCTTCTCCGTAGCCGCCTCCAGATTTTCATTAAAATAGGTGTCGCCGCAGATTACGGTACCGACGATTTCCATATCGCCATCCAGAGCTTGGACCAGCGCCGTTCCGGGTCCGACCGGTCCTTCTTTACTGAACGGGACTATATCGGCTTTTTCTTCGCCGCCGATCTGACCGAAAAACTGGTTCAGATAATGGACCACCCTTATACTGGCCATGTTTTTGTTCCCCCTTCTGCTTAACTAAACTGTCGCCTGATGCTCTCCATCTCATTTTTTATGGCCTCAACATCAAGTACCATCTCCATCATGCTGATCTGGTCGTCGTAGACCTCGGGCTCCACCAGATCTTTTATTTCCAAAATATGATATACCGGCAATTTCAGGGCTATATTAGTCAGAGGTCCGGCATAGGTGGGATCACCGTTAATTACGGTTTCAGCAGTTAATCCGGCCGATTCTGCTTCCGCTCCCCCTAAGATAACGACTACCTGATCAGAGCCGAATTTCTCAGCAGTCTCTTTAATGCGGGCTTGATTGGCCATGTCCATGGCCCCGGCTGCGGTTCAGACAAAGCATTCGGTACTGGTGAAAAGCACTTCGCCCCCTATAGTCGCCATGCATTCGGCTATAGCAGGTCCCGGAATGCCGTCCCGGTCTCCTAAGATACAGATTTTCTTATCAGCAAAAAAATTCTTATCCATTAAACATACCTCCTTGAAGCTTTGGTTAGCCGTTAATTCCTTGTTTCAACATTATTTTAATTGTCTTATATCCCAGGATTTAAAACTCCAACGCCCCCATACGGTTGAATCCCAGTTCATTGGTGGCTCCGGTTATAGCCTGGATCTCCACCGTAATGGAGCCGTCTTTTTTCAAAGCCCCGTCAAAACCGCCGGCAATAATTTCTACTGCATCAATATAGCCAATAACTTTGGGCATGGGAGGCAACTCAATCACAGCATTGGCGTTACCGCCGCTTACCACCGCATTGGCCAGGGGATTCCCGTCGGCCAGAGACTGGGAAGCACCGTCCCGGCCCGCGTATTCATCGGTTATCAGGATGGTTTTGATTCCCAGAGCTTCGATTTTTCTGCAGTTCATGATGAGATCCGCATCCGGATTACCGAACCCCTCCTCACTGATAATCACCCCCTCCACCCCCAGGCTCTCGACCAGCTTGGCGGTAAAGTTGGAACTGCGTTCCTTATCCAGCAAAGTAACGTTTTCATTGGTCGCCACTACCCCGATAAAGTTCAGGTCCTGGCCATGCCGGGCCAGAAGGTCGGCTATCACCGGATTATTCATATGATGGTAGGTGGTGTTTTTATCACAGGCCGATACGCAGTTACCGCTTATTACCGCACCGTCCATAACCTCGGTGGGATACAGGAAAGTGGGGAGTATCTTTTTTACGTCCAGTCCGTAAAGATAGGTATCATGCATCAGGCCCTGGGTTTGCAGCATATAGACGTAAGCCACTTTGGGCAGTCCGGAGAACTCCGCCATCTGTTGAGCCAGAGGCTTGGTGGCAAAAGTTACACTCTCATCCGGGGTTACATTGGCAGCCAATTGCGAAATATAGCGGGTAGCCTTCAATCCTGCCATCCGGACCGCTTCCTCATGTTCATGCTGGGGCAGGCCGTCTGCCTGATCACAGAGGAGCACCAGATTGATAGTCCGGGAAAAAGGCGTATATTCGGCGCCCGATCCGGACATGTCAATTATCCCTTCCTGAAAGCCCACGATTTTGCCTACCGTAAGCACGGTCATACCCTTTAAGACATTGGTCTTGCCGCTTCCTACCATCTCGGCGTTGCCGAAAAAACCGGGGAATACCTGACCTTTGCCTTCTACTTTGACCCGCGGTTCCAGCACATCTTTGACCGGGCAGATCCTGACCGCGTCTCCGGGACGCACAATATCAATATCAATTCGGGCCAGGCGGTCGTCTTTTAAAGTATCCAGCAATTCCTGCCGGTTTACATATACGACCCCCTTCCTGATCTCGCTCCGGCTCCCCCATTGAACATCTTTTACCAGGATATTACCTAATTCCAATTGCACCCATATCCCTCCTGTCTATTCAACATGCTGCTGCAGTTTGGCTTCAATATCCTCCGGAGTTATCTCCTGTCCGGATATTTCATCTATTTTTTGGCCGTTTTCATAAAAGAGAATTGCCGGCAGCCCCAAAACTTTTTGGCCTATGGCCAGGCGCCGGTTTCCGGAGGTGTCAACCGAACAAAACTTGACTTTGCCCCGGTATTTGCCGGCCAACTCCTCTACGTGGGGCATGAGTTCCAGACAGCGCTCACATTTAGGCCCCCACCAGTCAACCATTACTATCCCCTGAGCATTAAGAACTTCAGTATCAAAATTATCTTTAGTAACTTCAATCATGCTATTACCTCCTGCTTATAATGATTTAACCAAAGCCTCCAAGCTGGCTTCATCAATATCATCCGCTTCCCTTTTTACTTCTCCGTTAATAAAGAGGTGCAGCCGGGGCAAACGATCAAGGTCAATGTTATAGCGCCTGCCTACCAGTTCATTCCGGGTGGCGTCAACTTTTACCAGTGCCAGGCCTTTATGGTCACGGACAAAGCGGTCAACCATGCCCACTTTCTCAGTACCGCTCATATCGGTGGGGTTGTAATAAGCAACCACAACCGGCTGCTGCGCCTGCAATACTTCTTTTTCCCAGAGCTCGGTTTCATGGACATACTTTTCCGCCGCCACTGCCGCTATGGCACCGTCACTGGCAGCGGTCACCACCTGGCGCAGGTATTTGGCTCTGACATCGCCGGCAGCGAAAACCCCCTCCACGCTGGCGGCCATTTTCTCATCCGTGACAATATAACCCTGCTGGTTTAATTCCACCTGGCCGGCCAGAACTTCCGTAAGGGGAACGGTGCCAATAAATATAAACACCCCATTGATCGGATAATCGCTTTCTTCTCCGGTTTTTATATTTTTAAGGGTTATGCTTTCCACCAATTCTTCACCATTGATGCTCTTTACGATTGAGTTCCATATCCACTTCAACTTGGGATTTTGCCGGGCACGCTCGAAAGAGACCTGATTGGCGTCAACCTTGCCTTCTTCATGGATTACGATAACGCTTACGTTATCCGCAAATTTACTCAGGTATTCGGCCTCTTCAATAGCCGCGTCACCGCTGCCTACCACCGCTACGTCCAATTCCTCAAACAAATCGGCGTCACAGGTGGCACAATAACTGACCCCTTTCCCCCGCAGTTTTCCTTCACCAGGCGCCTTGAGCATTCGGGGTTCTGCTCCCAGGGCATAAATTATGGCCTTGCCCAGGTATTCTCCCTTTTTGCCTATGACTTTTTTAGGAGAAGATTTGAGATCCAGTGCTACTATGGTGTCTTTTATAAATTCGGCCCCAAAGGATGTCGCATGATCAGCCATGGCCTGAGTCAGCCCAGGTCCGGTCGTCCCCCGGCCAAATCCGGGATAGTTCTCCAGATCTTCGGTAGTAGCTGCCTGGCCTCCGGGTCTGCCTTTCTCAATAATGCCGGTCTTCATTCGGGCCCGGGCGCCGTACATCCCTGCTGCCAGTCCGGCCGGTCCTCCTCCCAGAACCAGCAGATCATAAACCTGTTCCATATACTACACCTGCCTTTCTCCTAGCGCTTGCATTGCTTCGTCCAGTAACTCTTTATCAATCATCTGGAAATCCCGGGCAAAAGCTAAACCGCCCTTAGCGGCTGTCCTCTCCCTGACTCCGGCTTCAACTTTTTCCAGGCACTTTTCCAGCATAGCTAAGGTTGATAGATCGACATCGGTTTCGGGTTTACTTAAAACCACTGAACGATAAGGATTATCTTCAAATTTAATACTTCCTGCCAGTGGATGGGATAAAAGCCTGCGCCCCATTGCCACCTGGTTGAAAACCTGATAGAGAACCTGCCCGCAGTCTCCGATGACAAAGCAAATTTCCGCATTGTTCGTATTTTTCACCATTGGGTTATTAGTTATGATTAAAACCTGTCGGGAATCCACTGTTAAAATCCTCCATTTTTATTTAAGGGTACAAAAAAACAGACGATCAAGATTATCCTGGTCCCCTGCTGGCTCACCTGAGCGACTCCCCGCCTGGTCTTCCGTTTCCGCGAATTAATGTACCTTTTTTTATTTAAATCAGGGGTATGGGTCTGGTTTGACAAAATTTACAAATACTGTTCCGAGTGCCATATCCACAACAAATATCCTGCGCTTACTGGTCTTCTACCTGACTGCCATCCATAATTATTAACTATGATTAATAACAAAATTCCATATTTCTTTTACCCTGACCCCTGAAAACCGGTTGCATATTATTTTCCCTTTTTAAAGGCCTTTTTATCCCCCTTGAAATCTCTTCTTTTCGTAACCGATTACGGCAACAAAAAAGCACGGGGTTTTATAATATCCCGTGCTCTGTCCATCTACCTGAGAGATTCACCTTAAAGGTTTGCTCCTTCGGCGTCTTATCAGACTTTCCAGAGTCCTGTCCGGATACGGTCCTGTCACCTGAGAGTTTCATTATCCATCCGGGCAGATGCATAACTTGCTCCTTCGGTATGGGCTTCACCCATTCTCCCGCATCCATCATACACAGTTATTAAGTTTGTGATGTATTTAACAATCTTCCTGGATTCAATATACCTTTTCGCCGGGTTATATGTCAAGCCTGTCGGCAGTTACATTCGCCCAAGTTATTCAAATGTTAAATTATATGAATGCACATAAGCTATGAAATATATAGTAAAGCACCACATTGGGCAGGTGCTTTTTATTGATTATGATTTCCGTACTGGCCTGATATACTTCCAAAACCGCTCCGGATTAAATGAAAAGTAAATTATTCTGCCGGGGGAAGTATCAAAGCAGTAACCGGTGCCTGCAAAATCAAAAGTTGCCATTGCCTTTTCCATCTTTTCCTCCACACTACGATTTTCCTGCTCATAATCGAATGGCCCATGTTCAAAAACAATATACTCGGCTTCGGGAACATCAATCATAAGCATTTGTGGTGGTACTTCGCTTTTATAATCAAAAGGAAGACGTACACTTGTTTCACCAAACAAGAGAAACCATCCCTATCTCTTGCCTCGGTCTTTGTCTCCTCATCCCGTTAGGGCTGTCAATTAGGGGTTCTTACGTTTAAGACTATATTGGGTATGCAGTAATTTATGCGATTTATGCCCCGGGACTCCATGTAAAAAATCTTCGTAGAGTATCTGTACTTCACGATTCTCATGCGATTTCCGAATTTTTTGGCTGCGGTCTTCCTGGTAGACGGCATCCATTCGCCTGACTCTTTGTTCGTTAGTGCGGGTTAGGGGTTGGCCGCCGCCGCCTATACAACCGCCCGGGCAGGCCATCACTTCAATGAAGTGATAGGGAGACTCTCCGGCTGCTGCCTGATCCATAAGGGCTCGGGCATTGCTCAGAGTATGGGCTGCCGCCACCTTCACCAGCTTTCCGCCCAGGTCCACCGCCGCCTCTTTTAACCCTTTCATCCCTCTGACATCATTGAAATCCAGTCTTTCCAAGGCCCGGCCGTTTATCTTTTCGTATACCGTCCGCAAAGCCGCTTCCATGACACCGCCGCTGGCCCCAAACAATACCGCCGAGCCGGTGTACTCACCCATCCAGGGATCAAATTCGGCATCTTCAAGTTTCAGGGGATTGATCCCGGTCATCTGCAGCAGACGTATGATTTCTCTGGTGGTCAGTACCATATCTACATCATAATAATCGCTGTCTATCATTTCCGGGCGTACTGCTTCATACTTTTTGGCGGTGCACGGCATGATAGAGACGGAAAAGAGCTGGTTGGCGCTGATGCCCATTTTATCAGCCCAGTAGGTTTTTACCAACGCGCCAAACATTTGCTGGGGCGACTTGCAGGTGGAGAGATGACCCAGATACTCAGGATAGAAAACCTCGGCGAAACGCACCCAAGCCGGGCAGCAGGAGGAAAACATCGGCAGGGTGCCATGACCGCTTATTCTTTCCAACAGCTCATGGGCTTCCTCCATGATGGTCAGGTCAGCGGCAAAATTTGTATTCAGAACATGATCAAAGCCGAGCATCTTAAGCCCGCTGACAAGTTGTTCCATACGCAGTTGACCATCGCCGTTTCCAAATGCTTCAGCTATCGCCAATCGTACTGC
>DHCD01000004.1:31271-38098 GCA_002398105.1 Syntrophomonas sp. UBA4911 | reverse complement strand
GCCCCTACCGGGCAGGCATGTATGCATTGACCGCACATGACGCAGGGGCTTTCAAACAAATCCTGGTCAATAGAAGGGACCACCTGGGTATCAAATCCGCGATGGGCCAGCCCCAGTGCGTTAACCGTCTGGTTTGAAGTGCAAAACTCAATGCAGCGGCCGCAGAGAATGCATTTATTGGGGTCCCTGACAATTGAGGGACTGGAATAATCCAGGGGTATATGGGCGTCTTCCTGGTGAAAACGATTGTAACGCACATCGTATTCAGCCGCCAGTTCCTGTAGTTCGCAATTGCGGCTGCGGACACAATGCAGGCAGTCCTGGGGATGATGAGCCAGCAAAAGTTCAAGGATAGTCCGTCTGGCTTCAAGAACCCTGGCCGTGGTAGTCCTGATTGCCATTCCCTCGCTTACCGTGGTCGCACAAGCCGGCAGGAGTTTTTTTTGCCCCTCTACTTCAACGGCACAAATCCTGCAATTGGCCTTGATTTTCTGGTCGGGATGGAAGCAAAGAGTAGGGATTTTTATTCCTGCTTTCTGGGCGGCATTCAATATTGAAGTACCTTCAGCTACGCTTATCTTGATGCCATTGATCGTGACATTCGTTTCCGCCATTTTTTACTCCTCCTACAAAGTATATATTGTCCCCATACGCAAATTGATCTGCCGGGTTGAAGTCCAGCTAGCCCTTATAAATCGCATTAAAAGTACACTTGGATATACACGTGCCGCAACGAATGCACATATCTTCAATAATGGTGTGGGGCTGTTTTCTTTCTCCGGCAATAGCATCTACCGGGCACACGTTCTTACACAGGGTACAGCCCTTGCATTTTTCAGCATTGATCTTATAAGTTAACAGATTGGTACAAACCCCGGCAGGACATTTTTTATCATAAATATGGGCTTCATATTCTGAACGGAAATAGCGTAAAGTCGCCAGCACCGGATTGGGGGCAGACTGGCCCAGACCGCACAGAGATGTGGATTGGACCACCCGGCATAAACTTTCCAAAGTATCAAGGTCTTCGGGCCTGCCCTGGCCATCGCAAATCTTCTCCAGAATCTGCAGCATACGCATAGTCCCTTCACGGCAGGGTGCGCATTTGCCGCAGGACTCGTCCTGGGTAAAGTGCAGGAAGTATCGGGCCACGTCAACCATGCAGGTATCTTCGTCCATGATGACCAAGCCGCCTGACCCCATCATGGCTCCCAACTGCAAAAGGGAATCGTAATCGACCGGGGTGTCAAGCAGGCTTTCCGGAATACAGCCGCCGGAGGGTCCGCCGATTTGAACCGCCTTATAACCTTTGTCGTTCTGGATTCCACCCCCGATATTAAAAACGATATCCCGCAGAGAAATACCGATAGGGACTTCGGCCAGGCCGGTCCGTTTGATCTTGCCGGTCAGCGCGAACACTTTGGATCCCTTGCTGTTGCCGGTGCCCATGCCGGCAAACCAGTCCGCCCCCCGGCGGATGATATGGGGGATATTGGCATAAGTCTCAACATTATTAATGTTGGTGGGCTTGTCCCACAAACCTGATTGGGCGGGATAAGGAGGCCGCATTCGGGGCATGCCGCGCTTACCTTCAATGGAATGCATGAGGGCGGTTTCCTCGCCGCAGACAAAAGCGCCGGCGCCGGCGGCGATATGAATTTTAAAGTTGAATCCGCTGTCCAGGATATTGTCTCCCAGGATACCCACGGATTCAGCATCATGAATGGCTTTTTGCAGCCGCTTGATAGCCAGCGGATACTCGGCCCGGACGTAGATATAACCCTCATCCGCCCCGATAGCATATCCGCAGATCGCCATTCCTTCCAGCAATTCATGGGGATCGCCTTCCAGTATACTGCGGTCCATGAAAGCGCCGGGATCTCCCTCGTCAGCATTGCATACCACATATTTCTTGCTGCCGGGAGAGTTGTAGGCTGCCTCCCATTTGCGGCCGGTGGGAAAACCTCCTCCTCCACGGCCTCTCAAACCGGAATTGCTGATTTCCCGGATAACCTTGATCGGACTCATTTCGTCCAAAACTTTTTCCAATGCCTCATACCCATGGCAGGCAATATAATGGGAGATTTGATCCGGATCAATAAGCCCGCAGCGCCCCAGAACATTCTTAACTTGTTCCTTATAGAAAGGCGTATCACCCAGCTTGACGATATTAGCGGCCGCTTCATACCCCCTGGGGTCCTGGGCCACAATGTATTCAGGAGAAGGACTTCCCTCCTGAAGATGCCGCTTCAAAATAGCTACTGCGTTTTCAGGTTTTAGATTGCCATAGATAAAACGCGGTTCACCTGGCAGGTGAACTTCCATAAGGGGTTCGGCATAGCACATGCCGACGCATCCGGTCGCCATCATGGCAATTTCCAGTCCCTGGGTCTCAATATAATTGCTGACTGCAGTCCAGACTTTTTCTGCGCCGGCGGCAATACCGCATGTTCCCAGGCCGATTACGATTCGGGCTCGCTTGTGGGATTCATTGAATGTGTATTGAAATTGTTGGCGCAGTCCATTTAAGCTATGCATTTTCTTCCCCGTCCTTTTCCTGATAACGCGCGATTATTTCCGGAATGTCATTGAGGCTGACTCTTCCATAAGCATCCTCATTTATCATTATCACCGGAGCCATGCCGCAAGCACCCAGACAGGCAACCGGTTCAACCGTAAACTTCAGATCTTCGGTGGTCATAACCCCGTCTGCCAAACCCAGGGTTTTCATAATTGATTCCAAAATCCTGCCGCTGCCCTGCACATGGCAGGCAGTTCCCGTGCACACGCGGATAATGTTCTCCCCGCGGACCTGCAGATGAAATTGTCCGTAAAAAGTTGCCACCCCATAAATTTCACTGGAAGGGATTTCAAGTGTACTGGCAATGGCTTTTATGGCTTTTTCCGGGATATA
The DNA here is from genome assembly GCA_002398105.1 of Syntrophomonas sp. UBA4911. Classification (GTDB taxonomy): domain Bacteria; phylum Bacillota; class Syntrophomonadia; order Syntrophomonadales; family Syntrophomonadaceae; genus UBA4844. The sequence goes on along the minus strand of DHCD01000004.1, from coordinate 35,184 downwards.
GCCGAATATTTCCTGGGTTTCCTGCAGAACCGGAATGATTTTGATCGTCGTATCACGGTATTTGTCCATGATTTTATCAAGGGTGAGATAGCGCATATCCTGTACATTTTCATTGTAATTACGCATAAGATTGCTCCTCATTTCACAAATTATTATACAAATTCACTGCCCGTAGTTCTTAAGTGGGTTTGGTTGAAAATAAACCACAGCCTTGATAGCAGTATCAACTGGCAGTTTTATAAGATTGGCAGGTTAAGATGGTATTATATCCAGCAAATCAGCGAAGGCTCCTTCAATTTCTTTAACCGGGAACATTTTTCCCAGAGCATTGTAGGTTTCGTTAATCTGACGGATGACTTCAGACACCATTTCCTGAACACCCATATTTTGGGTGACAGCCTGGTAAGTGATCTCATCCAGAGACTGGAGAAAGAGGCTTATAATCCGATTGAAGAAAGGCTGAATTTCCTTCACCATTTGTTTCGATACCGGGTCTTCAATGATTGGACCGCCTTGATCGTAGAACTTCCCCAAGAGAACATTCAATTTGAAGGCTGCCAGTTCTTCCATTTTATTTTTAATTGCCAGCTGCTGCGCTGCCTGGTCAATCAGGAAATCTTTGCCGATATTTTGCCCCGCGAGTTCAAGATATTTGGCCCTGATACAGTACTGCAGACTTACGCCAAGAGAATATACGTCGTTTGCAGACTTAGGACAAGGAAGTGAGCTTGCCAGTTCATAGGCAGCTTTCGTATGGTAGTTAATCTTAATCTCTTTCGCAGTTCTCATTGAGCACCTTCCTTTTCGCTAAAATTGTGAAATATATAACATGCAAATTAAGATTAATGCAATTTTCATGCCAACATTTACAAAACAGATAGCAGTATTTAGCGTATGCAGTCAGGGTATCGAAATTGCGATATGGTTTTAAGCCAATTGGAGATTATATTGGCCGGAGAATCAGCAGGAATTAGCCCTTTACAATAGCATTCCCCGGACCCAAGGTGTCATTCGCGACAAAGTCGTGCATACCATCCGGAGTCAGGGCAAACAAAGGCAATTCCCCTAACGTGATTTATGCCAGAGATCTTTATTTTGCCTGGATGTTTACTGCTTTACACATGGTACATAAAGATTCTGGTCTAGGATGTTTATTATTTTACACAATTTATTACTGCCTGCCAAATAAATAAAAATGATCATACATTGCACCTTGGCAAAAGGATTGCGCGATAATGAATTTCGTCCGCTGCCGAAGATTATACTGATTGCCGATAAAGATTTGACGGGGCTTACCTGAGCAGGGGCAAATTGTTTATTGAGCTGGATAATGCAAGAGACCAGTAAAGTGGCGGCAAATTTTTACCGGCAGAGGTCCCGTCAGTTAAGCCGCCACATTGGTGGCGGCTTAAAAAGAATACTGACTTCTTTACTTAGTTTTCTATACCAAACAAGCTGTGCATCATATCATCGCGTACATAAGAGAGGGTGCGAAGCGTCCAGTCGTAGGTATAGAGATATCCGTATTCGCCCGTATCAAACTTGACTGCATTGACACTGTAGCTTCCAATTTCATTAGAACCAACCGCATTTTCTATGGGGACCAAGCGGCTGCCAAACCGCTCCTTCATCGGCTGATAAGCTGTTTCCCGCAAGGTATTGCTTGAAACCGTATATACATACATATTCTTACTGCTCACCGGGTGTAATTGCACCGTATTTCCGTCCCTGCTGACCGAAACTTCGCAGTAGTCGTCACCTTGGGTATAATGACAATTCAGAGGCTTCAAGTCCAAACTGCGGATAATCCTGAGCGAATCAAGGTCGTATACAAACAGTCCGAAATAGCCGTGAAAAATCACGATATCATCAGAAGCATAGTCAAGCTCCGCCATATCGGCGCCCACTGTTTGCTCAAGCGGCAATTCCGGGACAGCAGGCTCCAGCGCCGTCTGTGACGGCGCATATGGCTCAAGCCCCTGCCCGCCGCCGCCCGTGCCAATGCTCTTTATCGCGTAAACATCATCGTAAGCATATTTGACCCTTATTTCCATATAATTATCCGGCCAGGTTCCCTTGCCCTTCGCGCCGTGTCCGGGACTGATGAAGCCGTCATTATCGGTAGTAAAATCATAATTCAGGGACACGCAGAACTCCTTGATGTCGCCGGCCAGAACGGAAATGTCATTCAGTTGATAAGAGGCAACGCGTTCTTCTACAGGCGTCTTTGGACTCATACGAAAAGCCATATAAGTATCAAAGGCGATTGTTCCAAGTCTTTTCAGGTCGGTTTCAGCCGATGAAAATGTAATCGGCTCGGCGGTCGACACTTGTGCGGAAGACGGATATGGCAAACTGCTCTCCGCAATTACCCAGACAAGATGATGGTTTGTTCCCCTGTCCGATATACCATCTGTATAGACAAACCTGACCGTTGCCGATAATCTTCCTTCTTGCTGACGGTATTCCATGTAGCGAAGCCTTTGCTCTCTGTCCTGCCAACCGCTCTTGCCTGGGCCGAAAACATTGATAACCTGCTCAATGGTATTCAGATTATGGGGGATATATACCGGGCCTTCGTCCTTATGAATGATCACAGACGGAATATAGGCGCCGTCATACACGTTGACCAACACTTTCCTAAGCCGCCCGGTATACTCGTCAGCACTATAGCGCACTTCCTCAAAGTTAAAATCGTATCCCTCCTGGGCCTGCAATGGTTCCGCGGGAGTAAGAGTTGACGTATCTATTTCGCTTATATCGGCGCCGAGCATGAACCCATTCACGCTGAAGCTGGTAAAATCATAATCGCCGGCAGCAGCGGTTGACCTGTTCGCCGCAAGTCCTATGCCCAAGGCCGCGGCGAGCGCAACCGCTGCAACGATGACCCAGGCCCCAGGCTTTTTATAGCTCAGCACGTTTTTGATCCGGCCTTTCACATTCCCCTCGCCGAAAGCAAGCGGACTTCCGGTCAGGATGCGCCTTCCGGTTGCCAGGGATAGCAGCGACGCGGCATAAGATTTCTTAATTCCGGCGCCCATTTCCTTCAGCACTTTTTCATCGCAGGAAAGCTCCATATCCGTGCTCATCAGCAGAAACCCAATCCACACCAGCGGATTAAACCAATGGAGGGACAACACCAAGAATGCGAAAGGCTTTATGACATGATCGCGGCGTCGTACATGGGTCTGTTCGTGAAGGAGAATATAACGCCGTTCTTCTTCACCCAATCCGGCCGGGATGTAGATCTTGGGCCGGATAAAGCCGAGCACGAAGGGGGTTTTCAGGTTATCCGCCTCATATATGTCTGTATCCGTCAGCTTTGCGTTTTTGAGCCGCCTTTTCAGAATCATAACGGACACTACGCTGTAAATTAGCATGACCGCAATGCCTGTAATCCAGATATAGGCGCCGATTTGCGCGTAAAGCGGCAAAGGGGTTATACCGGCTTCCACAACTGGTGCGGACAATGTCCCGGTCATAATCGCGTCCATGTTTCCTGGCCCGCTGTTGATTTGAGGAGTCGATGGAGAGGCCATATACAGCGGCGAAGTGTTCTGCGGCATCAAGCTGAATATGCTCTCAAAAGAAAACGGGCAAACGAGCCGGAATGCCACCACGATCCAAAGTGCATAGGGAATAATTTGCGGCGCTCTCTTCAGGGGCAGCCTGGCGAGGATTACGAAAAGGATCACATAACTTGCCGTCAGGCTCATATTCAAAACGGTAAGGAACAGTTCCTCCAGCATCGTCAATCCTCCTTATGGGCATCAATCAGCTTTTTCAGCTCAGCCGCCTGCTTATCGTTTAGTTTTTCACCGCCGATAAAAGCGGCCAGAAATTTTGGTAATGACCCTCCAAAAGCATCTTCCACAAATCGTCTGCTTTGCCTTGCGTAAAATTCATCCTTTTT
>DHCD01000004.1:19974-31085 GCA_002398105.1 Syntrophomonas sp. UBA4911 | reverse complement strand
ATCAGGGAGGTGACGACTGCATCTTGATTTTGCAAGATACCCTTTTCACATAGATTCTTTATAACTGTATAAGTAGTAGACTTTTTCCAGCCCATTTCTTTCCCGCACAGCTTCACCAGTTCCCCGGAACCGATTGGTTCATGCTGCCAAACTATTTCGGCAAATCTGGTTTCGCTCTGCGATAGTTTGTTTTCTTTCATGGCGTTTCCTCCCGGGTCTATACTTAATAGACCCTTGTTGTTAGTCTATATTATATAGACCTATCTGTCAATATAAATACTGTTCAATGCATAAGGGGATGTTTTGGTTGTGTCATTTTATACTATGACATGGGACAAAAACGAATGGGGGTTGTCACTATGCCGCGTCAAGCCATGCAAATCAGTTCAACAGTAATTCAGCTTTCAGTTTCCGGATAGTCTCCAAACTGCACTATGCCGCTGGGTAAAAATAACCACATACGGATGACATTCCATAATATATTGAGCATCAAGAGATATGTTCTCCGTCAACAAAATGAAATACTGCTATTTTAAGAGCTATTGGGTGAAAATTAAAGTTTATTAATGGAGGTGTGCTGCAGCACACCTCCCTCCCTATCCTCAAAAAAAATTTTTTATGGCTTGACAGAACCCGCAGGTTGTAAGATATTGTTTAGTAAACAACAGAATAATATTAACCACAGATTACTGGGGGAGCGAAAGCTGAGAAAGCCGCTACGGCTTGACCCTTTGAACCTGTCTAGGTAATGCTAACGTAGGAAAGTAACTGTATCGCTATAATTTTAAGATGCATTTACTTGTGCATCTTTTTTTGTTGCTTTAGTTCTCAGGCAGAGGTTTAATGCTCCCTTCCCCCAGTTTAAGGAGGAAATTCGATCATGAAAAAAGTTTTGAGCATTGCCGGGTCTGATTGCAGCGGCGGTGCAGGGATACAAGCCGATTTAAAAACATTTTCCGCTCATGGTGTCTTTGGTATGAGCGTCATTATTTCCGTTGTTGCGGAAAATACGAGCCGGGTTATCGACATGCAGGATATAACGCCGGATATGATTAAAAAGCAGATTGACGCGGTATTTGAGGATATTGAGGTAGACGCGGTAAAAACCGGTATGCTTTCTACTCCTGCTTGTATGAACGCCGTTGCTGAAAAACTGCTGGAATACCATCCGGCCAATGTAGTCGTTGATCCCGTTATGTACGCCAAAAACGGCTGCCCTCTCATGGAACCGACCGCAGTCGATACGCTGATAAAAGTGATTATTCCGCTTGCCGACCTGTTAACGCCCAATATCCCCGAAGCTGAAAAAATTGCGGATATGCAGATTTCGTCCGTAGCCGATATGGAAGCGGCCGCGAAAAAAATCTGTGCAATGGGCTGCAAGGCCATTGTGGTAAAGGGCGGCCACGCGATAGGCAACGCATTGGATGTTTTGTATGACGGAAAAGATTATTATCATTTTGAAACGCCACGCATTGCCACAAAGAACACGCATGGCACAGGATGTACTTTTTCGTCTGCTATCGCTTCACAGCTTGCAAACGGGCTGTCGCTAAAAGAGGCCGTGCAAAGGGCGAAGGCTTATGTTACGACAGCAATTGAACACTCTCTTGCTATCGGGAAAGGAAGCGGTCCAACCCATCATTTTTATGAGCTTTATCAAAACGGTTTACAGAGTTCACAGAAAGGAAGAGAAACAAATGAATAATCAAACACAGATGGAAGCTGCCCGAAAGGGTATCGTAACGAAAGAACTCGCACAGGTCGCAAAAGAGGAAAGTTGGCCGGAGCAAGCACTTTTGCAGCTTGTAGCATCGGGCCAGGTAGTAATCCCGGCGAATATCAAGCATAAGTCGCTTCATCCCTATGGAATAGGCGGAGGACTGAGAACAAAAATCAATGTCAACCTTGGCATATCCGGTGATTGTATTGATTATACCTCCGAAATGAAAAAGGTCATACTGGCGGAAAAATTCGGTGCGGAAGCCATCATGGATTTAAGCAACTATGGCAAAACGCGCGATTTTCGGAAGAAACTGATTGCAACATCTTCTGCTATGATTGGCACCGTTCCTGTTTATGATGCTATCGGATATTTTGAAAAAGACTTAAAGAGCCTGACTGTTCAGGATTTTCTGGATGTGGTTCGTTCCCACGCTGAGGAAGGTGTTGATTTTATGACTATTCACGCTGGAATTAATCGTCATGCGGCGGAAATATTCAAGCGTGAAAAACGGCAGATGAATATTGTCTCGCGCGGAGGTTCTCTACTGTTCGCATGGATGGAGATGACAGGCAACGAAAATCCGTTTTATGAGCATTATGATGAACTGCTTGATATTCTACAGGAATATGATGTGACGATCAGCCTTGGAGACGCGCTTCGGCCCGGAAGTATTGCGGATTCCACGGACGCAGCGCAAATTGCAGAGCTAATTGAAATCGGGAACTTGACAAAACGCGCATGGGACCGGGGCGTACAGGTGCTGGTGGAAGGACCGGGACATATGGCAATGGATGAAATTGCAGCCAATATGAAGCTGGAAAAACGGCTATGCCACAATGCCCCGTTTTATGTATTGGGTCCGCTTGTGACGGATATTGCGCCCGGCTACGACCATATTACATCAGCAATCGGCGGGGCGATTGCGGCGTCGAACGGCGCAGATTTTCTTTGTTATGTTACACCCGCCGAGCATTTACGTTTGCCCGATCTGAGCGACGTGAAGGAAGGAATTATCGCTTCCAAGATCGCGGCCCATGCAGCGGATATTGCAAAAGGTGTGAAGGGCGCGCGTGAATCCGATTATCGAATCAGTGAAGCCCGGAGGAATTTAGATTGGCCGGAGATATTCAATCTTTCACTGGACGGAGAGAAAGCAAAAGCATATTACGAAAGCGCCCCCCCTGAAAACAGGCACAGTTGCTCCATGTGCGGAAAAATGTGTGCCGTCCGCACGATGAATAGGATATTGGACGGGAACGATGTGGCATTATTTGAGTGAGCGTTTTGAAATAATTATGGATCCTGACGCCGCCAAAGAGCATCAGAAGTTGGATAACTCAGTCATTTCTATTGTCGATAAGGCCCTGAGCAGACTGGGAAAAAGAGCTGATGGGATCGGTAAGCCCTTGCGCAATCAAGCTAATTCAAAACTTGCCGGATGTAAGGAAATTAAGCTCCGAGAAGCCGGTATCAGGATGGCTTTTAAAGTTACAAATCAAGTTGTCCGTGTCCTACGAGTCGTTTGCGAACCTGCAGGCCCTGGAGGGTCATTTGAATATTAAATTACATATATACACAGAGGCTATAAAACCGGTGATATCCGCAGTCAGTCCGGTAATTACAGAATACCGGTATTTTTTAATGCCGACTGCGCCAAAATATACGGTCAGGACAAAGAAAGTGGTGTCGGTAGTACCCTGCATTACTGAGGCTATACGGCCGATGAGGGAATCCGGGCCGTAGGTTTTCATTAGTTCGGTGGCCATTCCCAGTACTCCACTCCCCGAGAGCGGGCGCATGAGGGCCAGGGGCAGGACTTCCGAGGGCACCCCGGCCCGGGCGGTCAGCGGCTGCAGAGCCTGACTCAGGACTTCCATGGCGCCCGAAGCCCTGAATACCGATATTGCCACCATCATTCCGACCAGGAAGGGTATGATTTTAACCGCCGTAGTGAACCCTTCCTCGGCTCCCTCGACAAAAGCTTCATAGACCGGCACTTTACGCCACAAGCCCAGAGTTGGTATAACCAGGAGGAGAACCGGAATGGCCCAGCGCGAGATTGTATCCAGCAGGGACAGTATCATCTAAGGTATCCTCCGCCAGCGACTGAAGCGGCGGAACCAATAATCCAGTAATATGGCAACGGTCATCGCCACCGCGGTGGCAAAGATGCAGGGTCCCACTATTTCGGTCGGGTTAACCGAGCCAAATGACACCCGTACCCCTACTATAGTGGCCGGTACCAGGGTAATACAGGAGGTATTCAGAGCCACAAATGTGCACATAGCTTCGGAAGCCTCATCGGAATGTCCGTTAAGTTGCTGCAGTTCTTGCATGGCCTTCATGCCGAAAGGCGTAGCGGCATTCCCCAGCCCCAGCATATTGGCGCTGAGATTCAATATCACCGCCCCCATAGCCGGATGCTCCGGGGGTATGCTGGGAAAGAGGCGTCTTATAATCGGTTTCATTATTAAGGCTATTCCCCGCACCATGCCTGCCTTTTCAGCAATTTTCATGATACCCAGCCATAAGGCCATAACTCCGATAAGATCAAAGCAGACTTTTACCGCGCCGCGGGCCGAACCCAGGGCTGCCTCGGTAACCACCTCAATATTTCCATTTACAGCCGCTACCACAATCCCGGAAGCCAGCAGCAGCAACCAGATTATATTTAACATACCCGCTCCTCCCGCATCAGCTTTGTAGAAGGGTATGTCTACCGGGAAAAAATTAGAACCGTCCTTAAGCAAGTATAAAAAAGTATGTCGGCAGAGGTTGTAAAAACAGAAAAGAACAGCTACCATTCACTGCTGGTAACTGTCCCCTGGGATTCAGTATCGTTTATTCCATATTAATATTACTATGCCGGGTGTGTTTAGTGCACATATTATCAAACTTGTCCAGAACGTGAGGGATTATATCGACCAGTCTTTCCGCCAGTTGATTGCCGGAAGCCGATATAAGCCGTACATCATTCATCCGCACCACCAGAAAACCTACTGGTTTTACCGACACTCCGGCACCGCTGCCTCCTCCGAAAGGCGGGGGCGATGATTTCGGCGTACTCACCATTTCATATTCTCCGCCGCCGGCGCAAAAGCCGCAGGCCACCTGGGAGATAGGAATAATAACGGTCCCGTCATTGGTTTCCACCGCATCACCGACTACGGTATTTACATCAACCATTTCCTTAATGGCCTGCATGGCTGTTTTCATAAGTCCTTCGATGGGATGGGTCGGCTTTTCCTGCTCTGTATCCATTTATATACCCCCTGACTGTTAAAACAAGAAAATAGAATGCTATAAAGATAATATGCACTATCCGCATCTTTAATATACAGTATAGATGGCTGACCAGTTTGGCATTATCAAAATCAGGCTCCACCTGCAGATCAATGTCCTGCAAACGGGTCTTGCTGCTTAATAAGCCCGTCAATATGCCTTTTACCGTCCACAGCCCGCCGCTGCTCAAGGCGGTATACATGGCATCATTTGTGCCGATGCGGCTTTTCCAGTCTAATCTTTCCACTACCATGCGTTTTAAGGCGAACGTCGCCAGGGAGTAATAGGCGCCGGAGGCAGGCTGGCCTTTTTTACTTTCGGATGGGGTTTCTTTTTTTTCCTGGTGCTTTTTCCAGGCCGCAGCTACGTAATCAGGGATAGCGTTTATATCCTGGGAATACCTTTTCTGCCATTGCTTGAAAACCGAACTTACAGTTACGGTCAGCAAGGTATTCCCGGAGCTGATAGAGAACTCCAGGTTCAGCTTCACTTTTATGTATAACAGCGAAAATAAAAAAACTACCAGGACGAAGCCTGTACCGATGTATAAGCCCAGCATATCTGATTCCTTCCTCTATTGCCATATTATCCCCTGACTGCTGTTCTTTATACGGAGGTACAGGGTTATGGCTATTGGGACTGGCTGGACTCCAGCATTTCGGCAATTAATTCTTCGACCTGGCTTATTACCTTATACATCTCATTGTCGACTATCAGGCTGCCCCGGCCCAATCTGAAAGTAGGACAATGCAGATTATAATCCAATATTTTTTTATTTATTTTTTCCAAAAGCAAGCGTTGTTCGAAATAAAAATGGGCCTTCTTCTTTTCATAGCGTTGGTTGGCCGATCGGTTATGCCGGTCTTGATAAAAGATTTTGGTATACTGTTTAAAATGCTCAACCTCTTTCCAGAACCTGCTTAAATCATTATCAATCTCCTTGCCCAATTCTATCCAATAGGGAGCAAAATCATTATCCTTCAGAATTTTAAATGCCATACGCATTTCCACAGGCTCAAAAGGGTTTTCTTCCAGGCTCACGGGTTTGCCCGCTCCCTTTAGATTATCGAAATCTCCCCGCTGGCGCGCTTTTTCAATCTGGCTTTCCACCAGATCCTCGGTGCTGCTCATATAGCGAGCCAGCTTGCGGGCTTTCTGAGCCGCAATTTTAATTTCTTCATCCAGTGATTTTTCCGTCATCGGCTAACCATCCTCCCTGAGCACAGGCAGTTCTTTCAGACTGACCAGGCCAAACAGACGCAAGAACTCATCCGTAGTTGCATATAAGACTGGTCGTCCCACGGTCTCCTTGTAGCCCGCTTCTTCGATCAAGCCTTTTTCCAACAGATTATGTATGGTCTTTTCCGATTTAACTCCTCTGATTTTATCTATTTCGGCTCTGCTTACCGGCTGACGGTAAGCTATTATGGCCAGAGCCTCCAGGGCTGAGGATGATAAGTGTTTTCGGACCGGCTGGTCTACCCGGGTTAAAATACCGGCGTATTCAGGACGGGTGCACATCAGATAGCCGCCTTCAACTGCTATAATTTGTATTCCCCTGCTTTTTTTATTATACTCCGGAATCATTTCGTCCAATAATGCTTTAAGATCCAGCAGCGGAACCTCCAGCAGTTCCACCAGTTCATCCAGACCAACCCGCTCCGAGCGCATAAAAAGAATGGCTTCCACACAGGCTTTAATTTCATCCGGCATTAACATCACATCGCCGCCTTTTCCAGTAACTGATTTTTTGACCCCAAATACCGGGAATTTGCACAGATTATAATAAATCCGCGCAATCTGCGTCTATCAATCTTATTTCTATATCAGCAAAAGGATTCCTTTGAACCGCTTCTACCCGCTGCAAGCGAATCAGTTCCAGCAGGCCCAGAAATAACGCTAAGGCTTCCCGGCGGCTGACAACACCGATAAACAGCTTTTGAAAGACAATACCTTGAGGCAGCTTTTGCAGACGTTCCAGGATTTCTTCCATTTTCTCGCTGACATTAACATCCCCCTGGGGTATTTCATAGTCATCAATAGGTTCAATTATAGCCTGCAGGGCAGCCTTATAAGCCTTGACCAGAGAACGCAGATCGACCACCAGTTCCACCCGGGCCCCGCTGTCTGCCTGTTCTTCCCGATAGTAAATGCGCTCGACACTGCCGCTCTGCCGGTCCTGCAGCCACCCGGCGGCCTCCTTAAACTGTTTGTAGGCCAGCAGCTTCTCTATCAGTTCCTGGCGGGGATCAGGCAGTTCCTCGTCTCCTTCAGCCTCAATCACGCTGGCAGGGAGCAACAGCTTGGACTTAATATTAAGCAGATAGGATGCCATCAGCAGGAAATCGCCCAGACGCTCCAGATCAAAACCGCCGCTGGCCTGCAGATACTCCAGGTACTGATCACTGATAACCGCAATAGGTATATCATAAATATCCACCTGATTTTTTTCCACCAGATAGAGTAATAAATCCAGGGGTCCGTGAAAAGCCTCCAGGTCAACCAGATACTCCAATTAGCTACCTCCAGACATATTTACAAGAGTAAGCCACTGAACAAAGAATATATCAAGGTTACCATAGGTATCAAAATCTTGGAAAAGGCGCCGGTTATTATTAAAAGCAACAGAATTAAAGGTCCATAGGCTTCCAGTGAATATACCAGCCGGGCCCCGGAGTCAGGAAGCAAGCCGGCCAGAATTTTGGAGCCGTCCAGGGGTGGCAAAGGTATAAGATTGAATACGGCCAATATCAAATTAATATAAACCAGGGTATAAAGGATAAGAGCCAGACCGGTAAACAGATTGAGCTGAGTAAGGGCGGAATTCAAATTGCCGATAATAAAGAAAAAAGAGTTGATATCCAAAGGGAAACCCCAGATTTTTAATATTAACATGGCGGCAAAAGCCAATAACAGATTCATCCCGGGACCAGCCAGAGAAACCAGCATCATTCCGCTCTTTATCCCTCTTTTGTCAAAATTATAAGGATTTACCTGTACCGGTTTGGCCCAGCCAAATTTAAAGAAAAGCAGCATCAGAAATCCCACCAGGTCTATATGGGGTATGGGATTAAGGGTCAGTCTGCCCTGAAGATAAGCCGTATCATCCCCCAGATAGTATGCAACCCTGCCGTGAGCGTATTCATGAAAAGTCAGGGCGATCAGTATCGCCGGTAACCAGATCGCGGATTCAATCAACCATTGGGTCAGCAAATTCACCTTCCTCCATCCATTTTTTCACCTGAACCAGCTCGTCTTCGCGATTGTGGATCAGTCCGTCCAGTTTGAGCCGGTAAAGTTTATCAAATATTCTACGATATACCGGGCCTTCTTTTATATTCATTTCCTTGAGGTCATTGCCGTTTATTTCAATCTGAACCCATTCCTTACGGTCAAGATAATTGACCAGGTTATTCCAGGCAGATTCCTCGCGGACCAGCAGTAACAGATATACCAGGTTTTCCCGGGTCCACTCGCCTATCATTTTATCAATCCGGTGGGGTTCCAGATGGTCGTTTTGGGTAAAAAACTCCGCGGTAGCCGGTACCGGGCGGGACTCCCTGATTGCCCGGATGGCGTAATTATCGAAAGGATAGCGTACCAGAACCCCTTCCAGCTCGTCATTATTTAAACGAGCCAGCAGAACCAGGATATAAACCAGCCAGGATTTTACGTTGGCAGGATAATAGCGCTCCTCCAGCCAGGTAACCACTATGGATATGCGTTTCAGCGTAACCCGATTAAGGTGTTCCAGCTTTACTTCAGGCAAAATATATTGCCATAACCCGATTTCTTTCATCCGATCCAGAGAGTTGCCCGGATCTTTCTCGCTTAAGATCAGAATCAATTCATGCAGGATGCGCTTGTAAGATAATTTGCCCAGCATGCGTCGTTCTATGGCATCAATGGCAAAACGCAAAGTGTCCGCTTCTATGGTAAAACTATAGCGCTGCTCAAAGCGGATTGCCCTTAGGATACGGGTAGGGTCCTCAACAAAGCTGAGGTTATAGAGGATGCGGATGATTCCCTTTTCTAAATCCCGGCGTCCTCCGAAATAATCAATAAGATCCCCGAAACGATCAGGATTAAGATATATGGCCAGGGTATTGATGGTAAAATCACGCCGGTATAAATCCTCCCGGATAGAGGATTTCTCCACCCGGGGCAGGGCCGCGGGGAATTCGTAATATTCGGTTCTGGCCGTAGCCACATCTATCTTGGTGCCGTCGGGAAGAGTAACTACGGCCGTGCGAAAACGCTCATGGGTACGTTGTTTGCCTCCCAGTCTTGCAGCCAGATCGGCAGCCAGTTCCTCGCCATTCCCTTCCACCACCAGATCCAGGTCAAAATTAGGAACCTGCAGCAGAAAATCGCGTATAAACCCTCCTACACAGTATACGGTGCTGCCCAGATGGTCGGCTATCTGCCCCGCCAGCCGAAGTATGGCCAGGATCTTGGCCGGCAGCCGCTCCTCCATCATGCTCAGGCAATTCAGTTCCTCCCCCTCCAATGAATAAAGAACTTCATAATCTTCCGGATAGTCGTCCCCATGCAAAGTTCTTAATATGTCGGTACGGGATACTATTCCTACCAGTCTGCCTTTATCAACCACCGGCAGACGGCCGATATCATTATCTACCATGATCTTCTGCACTTCTCCCACCGGAGTGTCGGGAGCGGTTCGCAGTATGTTGGTAGTCATAAACCCTTTTACCGGTGCATGCCCCAGATTGTGCAGATTGGCCTTGTCGACATCGCGGCGCGATATCACTCCCACCATAGTCTGCCCTTCGACCACCGGCATACCGGTATGGCCGTAGCGCAGCATTATGCGGCCCGCTTCCTCCATAGTAAAATGAGTAGGTACGGTCTTTACCGGTGTAGACATAATATCACGGGCCATAAGCCCCGGGTTGATATTGCCCAGTTGCTGCAAAATAATATCTACTACCTCCGAGATGGATTTATTCTTCACCATCGCCGAAGCTGCCTTTTCATGGCCCCGCCCTCCCAGTATCCGCAAGGTCTCGTTAACTCTGGCATTGCTGTTGCGGCTGCGGGCGACCACATTTACCTTGCCCTCCATTAAGGCACAAACAAATATAACATCACTGTTTTCCACTTCAAACAACCGGTAGGTTACTGAATCAAGACCGGGAATAAATTCATCTGTTTCCGACACCGCCACTACTACATCCAGATTATTGATCCGATAGTGTTGTACGTGATTGAGCAGGACTTGCAGAAGCTGCCTTTGTTCACCTGAAAACGGCTGCTCCATAAAATTGGCGACCACCGCCAGATTAGCTCCTTTACCCAATAAAAATGCGGTTGCGGTCAAATCACGCGGGGTAGTTGAAGTAAAAAGAAGACTGCCGGTATCTTCATATATTCCCAAGGCTAAAATAGTAGCGTCAAAAGCACTGATGCCGATGTTTTGGGCCATAATCTCTTCCACCAGGATAGTGGTCGCAGCTCCGACCCGATGTATTTCCCTTACTCCCTGCCTCAGGTCATCAAAGGCCACCGGATGATGGTCATAGATCAAAAAATCCATGTCCGAACGGGCGGCTATTTCCTGTAAATGCCCCAGGCGGTTGATATTGGCGGTATCAACTATAATCATCCGGCTGACCTGCTTCAAATCAAGCTCCCGGGGAGTCTTGATCATCAACAGATCTTTGTACAGAGCCATAAACTTTTTTACGTTTTTAGATAATGTTCCCGAAAAGACCTTTACTGCTGCCGGGTAAAGTTTTCCTGCCGCCACCATTGAGGCCAGACCGTCAAAATCAAGAGCGTTGTGTGATGTTATTATCTCCAACTTTTTCTCCCCCCAATAAGTTAAGAGCATTATATCACAACCGCCCCTTATATGGCACCAAGCTGCCGTTCTTCTTCCATGCCAATCAGATAAAATTCAGGACGATATTAAAAAAGAGGCGGAATAACCCCCTCTTTTTGACTTTACTCTGATCGCCGCCCGTTTATCATGTAATCCGGGCTCGACTTTATAAAAAGCTGTATAATACCCCCTGGCCGGAGGCCATAACCAGCAATGAAAATAGTCCTACGGTTTCGCTAGTTTTTTGACGCGGAATTC
>DHCD01000004.1:0-19823 GCA_002398105.1 Syntrophomonas sp. UBA4911 | reverse complement strand
ATTCAGGGAATTTAGAAGGAAGAACGCGGAAGAAGACTTTAATAAATTCCGCGTATTCCCCAAAAGTTCCGTGGGTTCCGCGTCTTTTTAATCTGCGTTAATCGGTATCTATTTTCTAATTAATCTATATGAGCCAAAGGTATCTGCTTTAACTTCTTTTTTTCAGTCGACCGGGAATAACATCATTTCTGATTAAATCTTCATAGCTTTCTCTTTTGAGGATCAGGTCGGCGGAGCCGCTATTGACCAGAACCATTGCCGGACGCGGCAGGCGGTTATAATTGCTGGACATGGTATAATTATAAGCTCCGGTGGCAAAAACAGCTATAATGTCCCCGGGGTTCACCGGCGGCAGCTCAGCATCCCAAACCAGCATATCCCCTGATTCACAGCATTTGCCTGCAATAGACACCTTTTCAACCGGCTCTTCCGCAGCCCGGTTGGCAATAACAGCGCTATATTGAGAACCATAGAGCGCGGGCCGGATATTGTCACCCATGCCTCCATCCACCGCCAGGTATTTCCTTATTCCGGTTACCTCCTTGACCGAGCCTGCCCTATACAGGGTAATTCCTGCCGGACCAATGATGGAGCGGCCGGGCTCGACTATTATCCGGGGACATTTAAGACCCAGCTCTCTGGCTTGGGCTTCTACCGTGAACATTACCGCTTCGGCCCAGTCTTCAGGATTACAGGCCTCATCTCCGGGGAAATAATAGATGCCAAAGCCTCCGCCCATATCCAGTTCATCAAATTCGTAACCGGTGCCGTTCTTTATTTCGGCCATAAACTGCATCATAATAGAAGCAGTGTATTGGAAAGAACTCATAGCAAATATCTGCGAGCCAATATGGCAATGCAGTCCTATAAGACGGATATTCTCCCTGCCAATAGCTTCTATGACCCCTTCCCGAGCCTGCCCGTCGGGTAAAGTAAATCCAAACTTCGAGTCTATCTGTCCGGTCTTGATATATTCATGGGTATGGGCTTCCACTCCAGGGGTGATTCTCAGCAATATATCCTGCTTCCGCCCCAGTTCAGCACATATGGTATCCAGAAGTTTCAGCTCATAAAAATTGTCAACCACTATGCGGCCTATTCCTGCCTGTACCGCCATAATTATTTCTTCCCGGCTCTTGTTATTGCCATGGAAATAAATCTTCTCCAGCGGAAAGCCGGATTGGATGGCCGTATAAAGTTCACCCCCGGATACTATATCCAAGCCCAGTCCCTCATCAGCTATTATCCTGCATATAGCGGAGGTGCAAAGGGCTTTACTGGCATATATGACCAGCGATTCGCCCAATCTGGCAAACGCCTGCCTAATGTTGCGGCAATTCTGGCGCAGCCCCTCTTCATCAATGACCCACAACGGGGTGCCAAAATCTCTAACCAGCTCCAGGCTATCAACCTTTCCTATTTCCAGATGCCCCTGGTTATTTATTTTCATGGTTCCGGTCAAATGCAAAAAATTCACTCCCCTGATTATTGCTAAATCGTGCTTATTTTAACATCCCGTCTGATAAACGGTCAATCTTAATGGACAAATATACATTATACAAAAACTGCCGGGATTTTTTTCTTATATTAATGCACCTTGCGCTTTCTTTTTTAGCCTATATATAATATGAAATCCGGGCCATTTGGGCCCGGAAATTTTTTTGCTAATATTTTATTTTCGTTATTATTCGGGTCTGGGTTCCGAATCGGGATCACCCTTGTTTTCCCGGGAAGAGCGATTCCTCATCTCCTGGACTTCTTTCTGCAGTTTTTGGTTCATGCCGGTCAATTCCTGGATTCGTTTAGCCAGCTTAAAATAACGAAAACTGTCTGCCAGTAAGGCGACCAGAGCTCCGGCACAAACTGCGATCAATAACACTACCGCCAGCGAGACATCCGGCGAGGCCCAGTTGAGAAAATGCACTGTCACCATGGCGGTATTCTGAAAGACAAATACCGCCAACGCCACACAAAACAGCAGTGCTCCCAGCAAATAAATCTGCATGAGGATACCCCTTTCCCCAAATCTCCACTATTCACCAGGCTCTAAGCGCGATTTTTGATGTCATACCAAATCGGGCTGGCTACGAAAATAGAGGAATAAGCCCCGATAATAAAACCTATGATCATGGTCAGAACAAAATATCTGATGTTGCCCCCGCCAAACACGCAAAGAGCAATCAAAGCGAACAGACTGGTCAGACCCGTATTAACGGAACGGGTAAGGGACTGGACTATACTGCGGTTGACCAGACTGGCCCGGTCTTCTTTACGCTTCATTCGCAGGTTCTCCCTGATACGGTCAAATACCACTATGGTGTCATTGATGGAATAACCCACTATGGTCAGCATAGCGGCTATAAAGGGGGTATTAACCTCCCATTGAAAGATGGAGAAAATGCCCAACACAAACAATACGTCGTGGATTTCGCCTATAACTGCCGATACCCCGAAGCTCCATTCAAAGCGCAGGGAGATATAAATCAGCATGGCCAGGGCGGCAATAGTGACCGCCAGGATCGCCTTGCTGGTAAGCTCTTTGCCGATGGAGGCCCCTACGCTTTCGGCGCCCAGGAACTCCACATTCTTAAATTCGCCTTTAAGGGCGTCCAGCATTTCCCGGGTCTGTTCCTGGTCCAGTTCGGTGGTGCGAATTAAAAATTCACTGCCGCTCTTACTTACATCAGCTCTCTCCAGCCCGATTTCATTCAATACGCTGTGTACCTGGCCAGATTCTATGGAAGATTCCATTTTTACCTGAACTATGGAGCCTCCGGTAAAGTCGATTCCCAGATTCAGGCCTTTAGTGACCAGGGAAACTAATCCCGGTATTATTATCAATAAAGATATGATATAGAATATCTTTCGTTTTTCTATAAAAAACTGCATCTTTCTCCCCCCTTACACGCCGTATAATTTTTGGTTCTTTGAGATATTGGCTACCAGAATCAACAGGTAATGGGTAAAGGTAAGAGCTGTCAGCATACTGGCTACGACGCCGATAGATAGGGTGACGGCAAAACCTTTTACCGGTCCGGTTCCCAGATACATCAGAACTATGGCACTAATCAAAGTAGTAAGGTTAGAGTCGAAAATGGCCCAGAAGGCTCGCTTGAACCCGGCATCTATGGCTGCCTGCATGGTTTTGCCGTAGCGCAGTTCCTCCTTCAGCCGTTCATAGATAATTATGTTGGCGTCCAGCGCCATGCCCACCGACAGGGCAAAGCCCGCTATACCCGGCAAGGTCAGAACTGCTCCCAACAGCGACATAGCCCCCAGAACCAACAAGGAATACAATACCAGGGAGATATCCGCCACCAATCCCGGCAAACGATAATAACCCAGCATAAAGACGAGTATGGCAATAAGTCCTATGATGCCGGCCTTTATGCTCTTATTGAGAGAATCGGCCCCCAGGGTGGGTCCCACCGACCTTTTTTCTATTACTTTAAAACTGACCGGCAGCGCTCCTGAACGCAGTAACACCGCCAGATCCTGGGCTTCTTTAGCCGTATATCCTCCGGTTATACGGGCGCTTCCATCCCTTATAGGCTCATCCACCGTAGGAGCTTGAATCACCTTGCCGTCCAGAACGATCTTGATAGGTTTGCCCACATTTTCCGAGGTCGCTTTAGCAAAAAGCTCGCTTCCTTCTTTATCGAAATCAATCAGTACTTCCGCGGTCTGCTGGTCCTGGCTTATACGGGCCTGGGCATCTTTAAGATGTTCGCCGGTTACCAGCACCTTATTGTCAACATCCCAAAACTCAAGCTGAGCGGTATTTTTAAGAATATCAACCGCGGCTTCGGGATCGTCTTCACCAGCTATTTCAACTACCACCCGGTTTTTTCCCTGGGGGTAGAGAGCGGTTTCCTTTACTCCCAGTTTGTCCACCCGGTCCCGTAGTATGCCAACTGCTTTTTGAATCGTATCCTGGGTTACCTCCTGACCCTCTTTCTCCTGGGCTTCCAGAACTACCCTAAGTCCCCCTCTCAAATCCAGGCCCAGATTAAGATGGTTCAATATGGGCTGGTAAAGAAAATAGGACAATAAGCCCAGTGCGATTACGATCACTGAGATAACCAGAATACTGGGGGTTTTCTCCTGCAACGTTTGTATCCTCCTTCCAACTGCTTAACCTCTATAATAACCTGGCTCCATTAATAATCAATTCAAATTCACAGTTCAAAAAATTAGCGGCCCGGCGGCACATAAGCATGCGGCTCAGGAAAATTTCAAAGTATTCCATTACCGGGCAGATACTGGTATCAATAGCCAGTTCCATGCTGATAACCCGATTCTCCTCATCAATGTTCAGAATCGAATATTCCACCGCATAATTTACCCGATCGTGGATATCAAAAGTAGCCACATCCAGGTTGCGTACCCGGTTTCTATGTACATGAGACTTGTCTGCCAGGATAAGAGCCGCCGCCACTTCATTAACCGGGTGTCCGCTGCCTTCATCATGGTTGCCTACCGCTGCACATATTATAGCTACTTCTTTGACATCCATACCCATCCGGCGCAGGATCTCCTGCGCCATCAGAGCTCCGCTCTGACTGTGTCCATTACGATTGATTACATTGCCCAGGTCGTGTATATAACCCGCAATTCCTGCAAGCTCGGCGATACGCTGCTCATAACCCAACTTAAGCATTATTTCCTGACTGAGCCGGCTTACCAGGGATAAATGCAGATATCCGTGATCAGTATATCCCATTACACCAAGATGTTCATTACCCTTTTCAATGAAAGTTTTTACCACCCGATTCTGCTTGACATCCTCCAGGCTTACCATTCGCCTGTCAGTCCTCAATCCTGTAGGCTACAGCTTTTTTCAGCAATTCAATTTCGCTATTTTCATTGACTTTCAACATCACGGTATCATCTTTTATGCGGCTGACGGTTCCGTTAATTCCGCCGATAGATACTACCTTATCTCCTTTCTTGAGACTTTCCAGCAGGGACCTGTGCTTTTTTTCTTCTTTTTTACGGGGCATTACCAGGAAAAAATAAAAAATGGCTATAAACGCCCCCAAGTAAATCAGCATAGACACCCAACCTTGGCTATTGTTCATCTGATAATCACTCCTTAGCAAACTTTATTAATATTCTTTACCTGCAGGCTGAATCCTCTTGTTAAAACCTGTAGGTTTTTAAAAAATGGTGGTAAAAAGCTGAAAAACTTCCTGCTTTAATAGCGCTTCTTATATTTTCCATCAATTTAACCAGAAAGTAAATATTATGGTAGCTTAACAGCCGGTGAGCAAGCATCTCTTCCGCTTTAATCAGATGTCTCAGATAGGCCCGGCTATAGTTGCGACAGACATAACATTCACAGGAACTGTCCAGCGGAGAGAAATCATCGGCATATAAGGCATTGCGCACCGTAATCTTGCCGCCAGCGGTATATGCGGTTCCATGCCGGGCCAAACGGGTAGGCAGTACACAATCAAACATGTCCACTCCCCTTTTCACCCCTTCCAAAAGATCTTCCGGGGTGCCTACCCCCATCAGATATCTGGGTTTGCTGCCCGGCAGCAAATCATTCATCATGGCCAGTATATTATACATATCTTCTTTAGGTTCGCCCACGCTGAGCCCTCCGATGGCATAGGCGGGAAAATCCAACTGCATAAGTTCCCGGGCGCTTTTTTCCCTGAGATCAGGGAAAACATTACCCTGAGCAATAGCAAAAAGGGCCTGGTCTCCCCGCTGGTGCGACTCCCGGCAGCGCCGAGCCCAGAATGATGTTCTGGCCACTGCCTGGTGGGCTTCTTCGTAACTGCAGGGATAGGGAGCACATTCGTCAAAGCACATGGCAATATCGGCGCCCAATTTCTGTTCTATTGCCATAACCTTTTCCGGATTCAGGAAATGAACCGAACCGTCGATGTGAGAATTAAAGTATACCCCTTCGTCACTGATACGCCTTAGTTTAGCCAGACTGAACACCTGAAAACCGCCGCTGTCAGTTAGAATGTTGCCTTTCCAGTTCATAAACCGGTGCAGTCCCCCCGCTTTCTCAATCAGTTCTTCACCCGGACGCAGATAGAGATGATAGGTATTGGAAAGCATGATCTGCACTCCTATCTCATACAGATCCTCGGGAGTAAGGGTCTTAACCGTAGCCTGGGTCCCTACCGGCATAAATACCGGGGTGTCAATCACCCCATGTCCGGTTGTTATCCGTCCTAGACGAGCGGAATTGTCTTTATTGATGATTTCAAATTGAAACATCGCTTTCTCCTGCAACACTATATTATCAGCATGGCATCCCCGTAACTGAAGAAACGGTAACGGCTTTGTACCGCATGGCTGTAGGCTGCCATCGTTTTATTGTAACCGGCAAAAGCTGCCACCAGCATAATCAGGGATGAACCGGGCAGATGAAAATTGGTTACTATCCTGTCCACCGCCTTAAATTCATAACCGGGATAGATAAACTTATTGGTCTGACCTTCGCCGGCGGAAAAACCATGATGACTATTATATACTGTTTCCAGCGTTCGTACTACAGTCGTTCCCACTGCAACAATTCTTTTACCGCTGGCCCGGGTTTGGTTAAGCAATGCCGCAGTTTCCTCTTCCAGCCGGTAATATTCGTAATGCATTTCATGCCGCCTTATGTCTTCACTGCTGACCGGACGAAAAGTACCCAATCCTACATGAAGTAAAATATATGCCAGGTTAACCCCTTTAGCCCGGGTCCGTTCCAGCAAGTCTGCAGTGAAATGAAGCCCCGCAGTAGGAGCGGCAGCCGAACCCCTCTCCCGGGCATAAACCGTTTGATAATGGTCGTTATCAGACGCTTCCGCCGGGCGGTTGATGTATGGCGGCAGAGGCATCCTGCCTACCCGGTCAATAAAAGCCGTCTCATCAGGGCAGTTTTTAAACCGGAGCAGCCGTCCCCCCGCCATATGCTCCAGTTCCTCCACTATCTCGGCCTCGACCCCGGCATCACCGTCAAGCATCACCCGGCTGCCCGCCTTAAGGCGCTTAGCCGGTTTGACCAGAGCTTCCCAGCTTTCACCACGCCGGTTGAGCAAGAGTATCTCCACCCTGGCTCCGCTTTCCTTGCTGCCATAAAGCCGGGCCGGAATGACCCTGGTGTTATTAAGCACCAAAGTGTCACCAGGCTGCAGATAATCAATAATATCCCGAAAATGAAGGTCACGTATACCTCCATTGCCCCGATCCAGAAGCAGCAGCCGGGACTGATCCCGGGGCTCAACCGGGTATTGGGCTATTAGATCTGCCGGCAAGTCGAACTGGTAGCTTTGCAAGTCATAAAGATTATGGTTCATGTTTTTCAGCATATATCAGCGCCTGCCTATCAGGTTAATGATCAAAGTAAGGAGCAGGCTTATCAGGATACATGATACTACCGGAAAATAAAAGCTGAAGTTCTCTTTGCGGATATAAATATCCCCTGGTATCTTAATGCCGTACAGGCCCAGGCGGGACAGTCCATACAGCATAATACCCGCCAGTATGATAAATAACCCCATTCCTATTAATATTTTCGCCATAGCTTCAAGGTTCATACCCAATCACCATACCTCCGGATCGGAATCACACGGTTTCTAATTTTATAATTGGCTCCGCTGTGAAAAATTATAACGTAATGGTTTGGATGCATAAATATTCCGTCGCCAAGACTCCTGCATATTTATGCATCCAAACCGAGTTTTTGCAGTAGAATCATAATTGTCCCGTTTTTTTATACAGTCCTATTCCTTAGGGAATACTTCCCTGACCAAATCGCGGGGAGCATAGCGCTCCATCTCGCTGTAGAGGCAGCCGCAATATTGCTGGCGGTAAAGGCCCATTGCTTTCGATCTCGTAACCGTCTCTTTAAATCCCTCGCGGAAATCCTGGTAGAGAAACGGTACTTTGTACTTGTCCCCCATGGTCTCCCCCACTTCCTTTATCTGCTGGTGCTTCTGGTATTTGCTCACCAGCAGGGTAGTGGTGAAATAATCAAATTTTCCCTTTTTGGCAATATGGGCCGCCTGTTCCAGGCGCAGCCGGTAGCAAAATAAGCAGCGCCGGCTTTCCCGATAGGAGATATTTTGAAAGTACTGCACCGGGTTGTATTTTTCGTCATAGATAACCGGCAGATCAGTCTGGCGGGCAAAGTCCTCCAGAGCCTCCCGGCGTTTGAGATACTCGCTGTAAGGGTGGATATTGGGATTATAGAAATATCCCCTGACATCATATCCCTGTTCCCGCAAAACCGGTACCGGATAAGTGGCACAGGGACCACAGCAAATATGAAGAAGCACTTTCGGCATAAAGATCACCTTGCATCTAGTATTACCTAATCCTTGAAGAGGTTGCCCTCCGGGGTTTTCTGCACCGGGCAGCCCAGATGGCGATAGGCGTGTTCGGTGGCAACCCGTCCGCGGGGAGTTTTCTGAATAAAGCCCAGTTTTAACAGGTAGGGCTCATAGACGTCGGTTAAAGTATCACTTTCCTCGGATACGGCTGCTGCCAGCGTTTCCAAGCCAACCGGACCGCCTCCGAATTTATAAATAATGGCCTCCAGTATCAGGCGATCCATGGTATCCAGTCCATAGGTGTCTATCTCCAACAAATCAAGAGCCCGCAAAGCCACATCCCGATCAATTATACCATCGGCCCGCACCAAAGCAAAATCCCGCACCCTTTTTAAGAGGCGGTTGGCTACCCGCGGGGTACCCCGGGAACGTTGGCCGATAGCCCAGGCTCCCTCATCATCTATAGTCAGGCCAAGAATTCCCGCCGCTCTAAGAATTATTTGACTTAAGTCCTGAACCGTATAAAAGTCCAAACGACAGTTTATGCCGAATCGATCCCGGAGCGGGGAGCTCAACAGCCCGGGCCGGGTGGTCGCTCCGATCAGGGTAAAAGGAGGCAGTTCCAGCCTCAAGGTTCGGGCCGCCGGCCCTTTACCGATTATTATATCAATAGCATTATCTTCCATGGCCGGGTACATGATCTCTTCCACACTACGGTTCAGGCGATGGATTTCATCAATAAAAAGTATTTCCCCGGGTTCAAGATTAGTTAATATAGCGGCCAAATCACCCGGGCGCTCAATGGCCGGGCCTGAAGTTTTGCGGATAGGTTTTCCCAATTCGGCTGCCACAATACTGGCCAGGGTAGTCTTGCCCAATCCCGGAGGGCCGCTTAACAGCACATGGTCCAGGCTCTCTCCCCTCTCCTGGGCGGCCTCAATAAAGATGCTGATGTTCTCCTTAACCTTTTCCTGACCTATATAATCAGCCAGTCTTAATGGCCGGATAGAGGACTCCGCACTGTCATCTTCTTCCTGCCAGTGCGATGATATCAACCTGTCGTCCTGCATATTTGCACCCCCATCCTATCCCTTCATCTGCCGGGCCCGGGCTTTAAGAACCTTTTTTAAGTTCTCTTCCCCATCGGCGCCCAGTTCTCCCCGGGCCTGCATCTCCATAACCAGGGGAAAAATCTCACTGCGCCCATATCCCAAAGTTTCCAGAGCTTCCAAAACATCATTCAGGCTGTTGTCATCCCGGTCAGGTAAAACCGCCAGTTGCTTCTGCCCGATCTTGTTCTTGAGCTCAAAAATCAGACGGCCGGCAGTTCTCTTGCCAATCCCCGGTATTTTTATAAGCAGTTTTTCATCCTGGCTGACGATAGCCTGGTAAAAGCCCCCGGGATCAATAAAATCCAGGATATTCAGGGCGCTTTTGGCGCCCAGGCCGGAGACCCCCAGCAGCAGCTTAAAAAGATGCAGTTCTTCTCTTTCCGGGAAACCATACAGCTTAAAATCATTTTCCAGCACCTGCAGATGAGTGTACAGCAATATGCTCTTGCCCGGACCCGGCAGCTTGGCTGCCGCCCGGGGACACATAATCACTTCATAGCCTACTCCATTTACATCTACTACGACCATATCATCCCGTTGCTCAAATATGAAACCCTTGACCAATGCTATCATAAATTCCCATCCTTTATATAGCGGGAGAGGCGATAGGAATGCAAACAACAAACGGCAATCGCCAGCGCATCGGCTGCATCATCCGGGCGGGGAATATCCTTCATGCTCAGAATTCGCTGCACCATGAGCTGGACCTGCCTTTTATCGGCATTACCGTAACCTACCACGGATTGCTTAACCTGCAGAGGAGTGTATTCCGCAATCGGCAGACCGGCCGCCGCGGCAGTCATCAGGACTACTCCCCGACTCTGGGCCACAGTTATGACCGTCTTGGAATTGCGATTATAAAACAATTCTTCTACCGCCACCACGTCCGGCTGGTACTCTTCCAGCAGCCGGTCCAGTTCACGCTTAATCTGGTAAAGCCGAATCGGCATGTCCACTCCGGCCGCTGTCCTGATAGTACCGTAATGCACTAATTTTTCCTTACCTGTCAGGTAATCCACAATACCATAACCGGTTGTGGCAGTACCCGGGTCAATCCCCAAAGCCCTCATCTTTTTGCCTTCCCCTATAAATACTACCTTATATATTACTTTAAAAACGCCCCGACTACTATAACTCTGTTAATTTAAAGCAAGGCAAAATAGCGAAGAACAGCGGGATTAATGCGAAAATAGACGCGGAATCTCATGGAACCGGGGAGTATTTTTTACGTATTCCCTTGGATTTCCGGTATTCCGCGTCAAAAAATAGTTTCTACAATCAGGTTGTCGTTTACAAATACTCGTCAAAGTTTTCCAGGGCATCATTCAGGGTATCCCGGTCTTTAAAAACAAACTTATCCCGCCTTATGTCTTCCTGGACCGGAGCCGGCAGTGAATCCATACGGATTTCGGTCACTCTTTCCAACACTTCCTCCTGCTCTATCCCCCGGTAAATAGCGACCATACCCTGAAATTCCTTCAATCGGTATATATCTTTGTCCGCCGGGCAGAATTGGTTTATACGCTGGTGTATAATCAGGGTATTGCCCTGCCAGCTGATAGTGTAGCCCAGGTCGGAACTGTAGACTTTCCGGATTTGATGAATATTTTTTCCTTCCAGATCTTTAGCCTTATCAAAAGGTGAAACCACGGTATGCCCGCATTTTTCATATTCCCTTTCATAGATTATATCAGTCTGGGATCCGGCTACTTTCTCTTTATCACCTATTTCAATTACCGGTTTTTTATTGCTGCTTACATCGCTGAAAATGTCACTTAAGATAAAGCCGCTGACGGTTCCGGCCATAATGACAGCTACTGCCATCATGGTTAAAATCCTTTTGCTTTTCATTACTTTTCACCTCATTTATTATTCTTTCCAATAGATTCCTGCCCTATACAGGCTGGCGCTGATTGCAGGAGGTGTGGGTAATGAAAAATGGGATCACAAGCGACAAAGAGAGGGTTCTTATGTCGTCCTGTGACGACATAAGAACCCTCTCTTTGTCAGTCTTTTTGTCAGATCCAGCCTTATAGCTGATCCATAATCTCATCCGGTATGGATATGTTTGAATATACGTTTTGCACATCGTCGTGGTCTTCCAGCAAGTCGACCAGTTTTATTATTTTGGCGGCCGTATCCAGGTCGTTGACTTCCACACTGTTCTCAGGCAGCATTACAATATCGGCGTCTTCCAGCTTAATTCCCTGAGCTTCCAGCCCCTCTTTAACCTCCATGAAAGCTTCCGGAGAGGTTATAACTTCGAAGCTTTCCTCCTCTTCGCGCACATCATCGGCTCCCAAATCCAGTGCGGCCAGCATCAGTTCTTCTTCATCCAGGGACAGCTCTTCCCTGTTTATACTCATAAAGCCAGCCCTTTTAAACATCCAGGCCACACATCCGCTTTCACCCAGATTGCCATTGTTCTTGGAAAAAAGATGGCGTATTTCCGAAGCAGTGCGGTTACGGTTATCAGTAGCAATATCCAGCAATATAGCCACCCCTCCCGGGGCATAGCCTTCGTATAAGATTTCCTCTATGGCTTCACTTTCCATCTCGCCGGTACCTTTTTTAATCGCCCGGGCAATATTTTCGTTGGGCATGTTGATGGCTTTAGCTTTTTGAATAGCGAGCTTTAATTTGGAGTTTGCTTCCGGGTCGCCACCGCCGCCGGTTCTAACGGCTATGGTTATCTCCTTGGCTACTTTGGTAAATTCTTTTCCCCTTTTCTCGTCGGACCTTGCCTTTTTGTGCTTAATATTGGCCCACTTTGAGTGTCCTGACATGCATGTACCTCCTTAACTGATTACCAGATTCCCGGAATCATTCTCTTGCTCTGCTCCCTATAGACCTGGTACTCGCTTCCCAGGTGTTTGAGCAGGAATTCTTCCTCTACTTTAATACGATAAACTACTGCGGGCAAAACCGCAAACAGCATTATCAGGAGAGCTCCCCAGGAGCTGAAAATAAGGGAAATCGCCATAACATTTAGAATAGCGCTGAGATACATGGGATGCCTTATACTGCGGTAAATACCGGCGGTAATAAGAGTATGCTCCTGGTAGATCGCCACCCGGGGATTATAAAATGATCCCAGGGTAGTGATGGCGTGATAACGCAGAACCGAGTTCAATAAGAAAACAACAAACCCGGCAATTATAATACCCGGCTCCCAAGCATCCATGCGGCTGAAATGGTATTCCATAAAGTCCATCAAGGCATAAAGCAGAACCAGCAGTGACGAAAGCTGCAGATATACATAGGAACGCCGGTCTCCGTCTTCTGCCGCCAGGGTATCAGGGTCCTGATAAATCAGAGTTTCAATAACCGACCAGACCAGAAAAACAGCAAAAAAGGCCATAATCACTTTAAAATCAAAGCGGGGAAGGCTTTGCCAGGCCAGATAGCTTATATATATGAATACGGTAATGGATATTATCATGCGGATAATTACATTTCTTATTCTGGTATTCAAAACCGTTGTTCCTCCCTGAAGCGGTTATTTTAGCGCAATTCCCGGGGAATCAATGCTACCGGCGGCATCTGGCGTTTATGCCCACTGTTCTTGATGAGCTCTTCAATGCGGGCGATTATCTGCGGTTCACCTTTTTGATATTGGATATAATCGTCAAGCTCCCGGTAAGTTACGCCCATCTCCTCCTCATCCGTCTGACCTTCCCAAAGTCCTCCGGAAGGAGGTTTATTGATAATGAACGCCGGGATATCCAGGTAGCGGGCTAATTCTATAACCTCCCGTTTGACCAGGTCCCCCAGGATTTGAAGATCAACTCCGGTGTCGCCATATTTGGTGGAATAGCCCACTCTGATCTCACTTTGGTTGCTGGTGCCCAGGACTAAATAACCCCGGGCCTGAGCCGAATAATAAAGGGTCGTCATACGCAGGCGCGGTTTTAAATTGGAGCGCAGTAGCCGCCCTTTCCAGCCATCCAGTTTTAAAAATGATTCGAACTGGGTCACCAGAAGCTGGTAGGCATTGTCCAATTCCACCACCCGGTAAGGTATCCTGAACTTCTCCAATAATAGCTGGCTATGCACCAAGTCTTCAATACGGCTTCCACAGGGCAAGAGCAGAGCTATGCAGTTATCGGGGAAAGCTTTTTGGGCCAGGACTGCTGCTACCGCCGAGTCAACACCCCCACTGACACCCAGCACCACACCCGCAGCACCGGCTTCATGTACTTTTTCCCGCAACCAAGTGACCAGATGTTGAACCACAGCTTCACAGTTCATGGGTTACATTCCTCCCCTTAATCAAACATATTGTCAATCAATCTTTAATTCCACACCAGGGGAATAAATCCTGCCCCCATTCCCTGAATTTTTATGGAAATCGACCTATTTCTTCACTTATCTGCCATCAATCTCGGCAAATTTTTCTCCTCTCCGGATAAAGGTCCCAACTCTATTGCGCCCCAGGCGGCCATCTTATCGTTCTTGACCGCCAGGATACCTGCTACCCCACTGATATTTTTCACGTAATCTATGGCCTTAAGCAAATCATTTTCATTTTGAACCCGATTGGCGGCGCCTGTTGCCACCGCATCGGCCAGGGCGGCGTCTCCGGCTTTTATCACCACCGCATCCGCCTGTCCGAAACTAAGACTGGGCCCTACCGTACCGGAAGAGGTGCAAATGCTTAAAGGGCCTTCTTGGGGATATATCTTCAGTCCTATTTTACAGCTGAATGGTGAAGGTCCGGCAAAGACCGCCACATTGCGGGGACGTAGAGTGTGCATATAGATATCTCCGCCATTTTCAATCACATATTCCCGACACCGGCTGCTTAATATTTCTCCCATAGCCTGGGCGAATGTTCCGGCAACTGCCGCCATCGGCCCCACTTCAGCCTTAAAAGCCGCCGCCGCCATTTTGCGGGCTGATTCCGGCGCCTCGGGAAGAAGCTTGATCGGTACCAGGGCGCTCAGGAATTCCGGCTGCAGCCGAATGTAATCTTCCAACTGCCTCCACAGGCGCAGCAATGCGTCTTGGCATAACAACAGAAGGCTATCGGAGTAACTTGCCTGGTCCACCCCGATAGCCAGATCACTTTGTTTGAATCGAATATTGAAATAATGCAGATCACCGGCCCGATGCAGGGAACGATAGGTACGGTCCACATATTCCTGCTCTCTATCCATAAGAACCCCTATACTGCTTCCCTGATTTCAAAATACAGCTTTATGGCCCGGGTGGGGCAGCAATCCAGGCACATGCCACAAATAACGCACTTGGAGTTATCAAATGATACCATCATGGTCTCCCGGTCCAGGTCCAAGGCCTTGGTGGGGCAAAAAGAGGGACAGGCGCCACACTGAATACAGATTTCCTCGCTCCAGATCACGGTTTCACTCAAAGGCTCCACCTTTATCCCCAGGCTTTTCAGGTACTCAATTCCGGCCTTGTATTTGTCCCGGCTACCTTCCAGCTCGACTACCAGATAGCCTTCCTTTTGGGGATTGATGTCAGCCTTTAATATATTTACGATCAGATCGTGGTTTTTAATCAGTTGATAGATGATGGGCTGCTCCGATTGCGCGGTGGAAAAATAACATACCACCCTGTTTTTCATACTTCTCCCTCCTGTTCCTATCATTTATTATTACCATTGGGGCTGCGCTCGGGAATGGACTTAAATTCAATATCAGCATCTGCCGAAGGCAGCGGGGCTACCGGTCTGCTCAATTCAAAGCTGCCGGTCTGAATCCATTTTTTCAGCATGCCCGCAATTTTACGCGCCCTGAAAATACTGGACTGGGGGGTAGTGATGACTCCCTTGCCATTGATGGTTATTTTCCCATTTTTAAGTTCTTTAAAACTGGCAAAACCCAGATCCATATCTTTGCCGTAAGGATATTGTTCGCTGTAATCCACTATCGGGCAATAGATATCTTCGTCTTTTACCGCGGCATAATACAGTATCTCTTCGTCCAGAATGGGAATGGGTATGCCGATACCTACCGCCATAGTAGCGCCATAGCCGATATAGCTCAAGCCTACCAGCCAATTGGGATCCATCTGCTTCAAATCGCCTATAACCGCCAGGGTACCGGCGCCGACTTTGGGAACACCGTTTTCTCCCCGCAAAACATTGGGATGATGCTGGGTGCCGTTCCAGGCCACATAACCTATGCCCCCGCCCAAAAATATTCGCGTTCCCACCCCTATAGTTCTGTAATAGGGATCATTGAGCAGCGGGCTCAGCTGCCCGGAGGTGGAATAGCTGGCATTGCCCAGCTGCGGTTTAAGGATACCCATATAAGTATATAGGGTGCGCTCGCTCAAGTTCACCGCGCAGCTGTAGTTCTGATAAGCATTGCGGGGGTTAAATAAAATAGCCTCATTAAGGTCTTCCAGCCTGATAATAGTATCTACTTTTTTATTGGGATAACAGTCGGTGCCGTAAGCAGTCGCCTCCAAACGAATATCCTTGCCGGCCAGCAGGTCGTGAATAACATGCCCTCCGCCATAGCTGAAACGACCAGGGTAAACCTTGTTTTCAGGGTCGTTTTCCGGCAACTGGGCGGCTCCCAGATAGGCATCGACCGCAGCAATCCCGCTATAGGCTTCAACTCCGTTGAGCCATACCTTCTGCATCTTTATGCGCGGTTTGGAATGTCCGAAGTTCAGAAAAACTCCGGAAGAACACATCGGCCCAAAGGTGCCGGTGGTAACCACATCTATCTCCCGGGCGGCTTTTTCCATTCCTTCCTGAGCAACAATGTCGATGACTTCCTCAGCTGTTACTACAACCGCTTCGCCCCGTTTTATTTTCTCATTGATCTCCTCATAGGTCTTCTGGTATGCCATTTAATTCCCCTCCCCTTAATTCAGTAGTTTCCGGGCTGCCAGCACGGCCGCCCGGGCATCTTCAGAATAGGCATCGGCACCTATGCTGTCGGCATAGTCGGGGGTCAGCACCGCTCCTCCGACCATGATTTTGCAGTTCAACTCACACGCCCGGACCTGTTCAATCACCTTTTTCATAGCCGGCATGGTAGTGGTCATTAAGGCACTGAGCCCGATTATATCCGCCCCCTCCCTGGCGGCGGCATCAATAATGACTTCCGGCTTTACGTCCTTGCCCAGATCAATTACCCGGAATCCATAGTTCTCCAGCAAAACGCAGACGATATTTTTGCCGATGTCATGTATATCCCCTTCAACCGTAGCCATAATAATCGTACCCTGGCTTTGACCGGCCTGTTGACTCAATAGCGGTTTAACTATAGTGAAGGCTTTTTTCATGGTTTCCGCCGCCATCATCAATTGGGGTAAAAAGTACTGCTTGCGGTCATACCTCTCTCCCGCTTCTTCTATGCCGGGAATTAAGCCCTGATTAACAAGATCCAGCGGATTCAGGTGCTGTTCATTGAGAGCTTTATCCAACAGTTTGCCAATACCTTCCTGGTTTCCCTCCAGAACCGCCATTTTTAATTGTTCGTTAATTGATAAAACCTGGTCCTTTAAATCCGGAGTATTGTCTTCAGATTCATTGCCGGCTAAGACCGGAGCGGCCATCAAGTCGGGTATGTTGCAACGCTCACATATGCTGTGCCGGGGTTTGCCGCCGCCGCCCGCTCCTCCTTTACGGTCCTTATATTTATTGATAAAGGCGGAACAATTATTATCGCGGTTGAGCAGCACTCCTGCCGCCATCATGGTATCCTGCATCCTTTCCTCAAAGGGGTTGATAATGGGAAGGTCCAAACCAGCCAGCAGAGCCATAGCCAGATAAGTTGAATTCAGTATATCCCGGGCCGGCAGACCGTGGGAGACATTGCTCACCCCCAGCACCGTCCCTACTCCCAATTCCTCTTTAACCCGGCCCAGAGCAGTAATGGTTTCCATAACCTGCCCCTGCTCGGCGCTGGCGGTCTTAACCAAGCAGTCGATATATATGTCTTCTTCGCGCAGGCCATACTCTTTGGCCTTTTTACATATTTTACGGGCGATTTCCAGACGGCCCTCAGCCTGGTCGGGTATGCCCTTTTCATCCAGACATAGCCCCAGGACTGCCGCTCCGTATTTTTTGGCCAAAGGCAATATCTTATCCAGTTGGCGGTCTTCTCCGGTAGTCGAATTGATCAACGGCCGGCCCACGAAATTCTTCAGAGCTGCTTCCACTGCGGCCGCATCGGTGGAATCTATCGCTATGGGCACATCTACCGCGGCCTGAACCGAAGCGACCGCTTGCTTCATTGCCAGGGCCTCGTCAATTCCCGGTACCCCCATGTTGATATCCAGTACCGGCGCGCCCGCCGACACCTGTTGGCGAGCCTCATCGGCCACCAGGAGCATTTGTCCGGCTTTAATGTCGGCGGCCAGTTTTTTGCGCGCGGTGGGATTAATCCGTTCCCCGATATAAGCCAGCTCCTGTTCCTTTCCGATCATTACCTGGCGGCTGCGGGAGGTGAGCGCAAAAATTTTACGTTTTATGCGCTTTAAGGACGGCACTCCCCGCAGAACACCGGCTATAGCCTTGATATGAGCCGGGGTGGTTCCGCAGCAGCCTCCGATTATTCCGGCCCCGGCATCGCGCAAACGCAGGGCATATTCCGCCATTTCCTCCGGACTGTCGGGGAAGACCGTTTCGCCGTCAATCAATAAAGGCAAACCGGCATTGGGCTCCACTGACAGATATACACTGGCATAATGCCCCATATTCTCAATTACCGGCAATAGTTCCCGGGCCCCTCCGGAACAATTAGCGCCTATAGCCAGGGGCTGCAAAGCCTCCAGGGTCAATAAGGCCGTCACCGGATCAGTTCCCATCATGGTCCGGCCGTTGCTTTCGAAACTGAGATGAGCTATAACCGGCAAACGGGTATTCTGGCGGGCAGCTATCAAAGCGATCCTGGCCTCGCCAATATCAGTCATGGTTTCAATGGAGATAAGATCCGCGCCCGCTTTTTCACAGGCTTTCACCTGTTCAGCAAACGCGTCGTACAATTGATCAAAATCCATATCGCCCATAGGCGACAATAATTTGCCGCTGGGTCCTATAGAGGCGGCCACCAGGGCTTGGCCGCCGGCGCTCCGGCGGGCTATGCCCACCGCTTCGCCGTTGATCTCCTCCACCCGGTCCTGCAGGCCATACTCGGCCAGTTTAAAGCGATTCCCACCAAAGGTGTTGGTCTCTATTATATCTGAACCAGCCTCAACATATTGCCGGTGTATATGGCTTAACATTCGAGGATTTTCAATGCCGAACAATTCCGGGCACTGACCGGGCGTCATGCCCTGTTCCTGAAGCATGGTGCCCATGGCTCCATCCAGTATCAAAACCCTTTCTTTCAATAAATCCAATAAATCAGGCTTCATTCTAAACTCTCCCCCTTTAAAAAGGTTATAATAAAAGCCCCTCTAAAACGAGGGGCTCAAATTATCTTCGCCTCTCATCTGCCAGGATATTCCTGCAGGAATTGGCACCATACCTTAACAGGCGGTTGCCGGGTTTCATCGGGCCAGTCCCTCCACCTCTCTGGATAAGAGTATATTAAATCGGCATTTTTTTAATTATTGCTGGTTTCCGTTTTATCCTCCGGTTCCGCATTTTCCGTCTTAAATTCCTGGGCCTGGGTTATAGGCTGAGCAGGCTTATCAACCGGAGATTGGTCAATTTTTATTGCATCCTGGAACTCTTTTTGGACTCCACTGGTAGTTTTTTTGAACTCATTTAATGCTTTGCCCATTGATTTGGCAACTTCGGGAAGCTTTCCCGGGCCGACAACAATCAGAGCTATAACCAGTATAAATATAAGTTCCCAGGGTCCGATATTACCGATGAAGCCATACATATTCCTTCCCCCTATTAATCCTCCAAGTCGAAACCGGTTACTTTTTACATTGTACTTTGCTTTAATCATAAGTTCAATGCTTTTCCATCCCGGCCGGGGAAACTTACCTGACTGACAATAAAAATTTATAGACCAGCATGGAAACTGGTCTATAAATCAAAATATTTCTTCTCTCTTAGCGAAGCTCAGTTGGAATAAAGGCATCCACCAGCCCGATTACGAAAGCTGCCAGGAGACTGCCCAGTAATGATACCGACAGGTAATTAGGGACGATAAACTGGGCTACATAGATAACCACGGCGGCGGTAATAAAGCCTACTATTCCACGGGAGCGGGGAGAAACTCTATCCCCCAGGATACTTTCCACAATGTATCCCAGAATTGCGATAACTACGGCGGCAATCAACGCTCCGACAAAGCCGGATACGGTAATCCCGGGAAGCAGGTAACCTATTAACAGTAAAACCAGGGCGGATACTATAAAACGTACAATCGTACCTAGCACCAAAAAAACTCCTTTCCAAGAAAAATATTTTTCATCTTTATGATTCCTTCTAACTCCAATAACTATTCAATATCATTTAAATAATGAAAAAATAACCACAAAT
>DHCD01000034.1:26062-34975 GCA_002398105.1 Syntrophomonas sp. UBA4911 | reverse complement strand
CGGATGGGACTGGTGAAATGGCAATAGTATTTGGAGGCCAGGCCAAAATGCCCCAGAGCTTCAGGAGTATAGCGGGCATGCTTCATGGAGCGCAAGAGCAGCATGGAAAGCATTTGCTCTTCCGGCTTGCCCTTTATATCTTCCAACAGTTTTTGATAAACGGCAGGCTCAATCTTTTTAGTTTTGATCTTATGGCCTAATCCGCCCAGAACCAGATTAAGCTTGTCTAACGATTCTTCATCCGGCTTTTCATGAACCCGGTAGAGTATTGGCACCTGTTTGGCGTACATGTGCTCAGCCACTACTTCATTGGCCTTTATCATAAAGTCCTCAATCAGCATTTCCCCCGGGCCTCGTTCCAGCCTTCTGATTTCGACCGGAAAACTGTTGTCATCAACTATTATCTTGGACTCGGGAAAATCGAAGTCCAGACTTCCCCGTCGAGTTCTTCCGGCTCTCAGGATATCGGCCAGTTCTTTCATCAGATAAAAGTCTTCCAATAATTCCTGATAGCGCGCCTTTTCCTCCGGGGCATCATCAGCCAGGATGCGGTTGACGGCCGTATAGGTCATGCGTTTCCGGATATTGATGATAGACTTGCAGATATCATAGCTTATAACCTTTCCATCAGGGTCAATGTCCATGATGCAGCTCATAGCCAGACGCTCCTGGTTGGCATTAAGGCTGCATATATTATTGGAAAGCTCCGGCGGCAGCATGGGCAGTACTTTATTTATCAAATAAACACTGGTCCCGCGGGCAAAAGCCTCTTGATCCAGACGGCTGCCTTCCGTTACATAGTGGGAAACATCGGCTATATGCACTCCCAGCCGGTAGCCCGCCGGAATCCGGCTGATGGAAACAGCATCATCCAGGTCCTTGGCATCTTCACCGTCAATAGTGACCATACGCCAATCCCGCAAATCGCGACGTTTTATTATTTCCGCAGCCGTAACCGGTTGGGCCACTTCCCCGGCCTCCTCCAGTACCGCTTTAGGGAAATCGGTTCTTAAGCCATGTTTTTTGATGACCACCTGCAGGTCCAGTCCCGGCTCACCTTTACGGCCCAGCACTTCTATAATCTTTCCTTCCAGAGCCTGATCCCGGTCAGGCCAGGAGGTTATATTCACCAGTACTTTATCGCCATCCTTAACTGCCATTTTCCTCACCGGACGGATATAAATCGGATAGAAATGCCGATTATCATCCGGTATCACCTGCCCGCGCTTTCTGCCCCGTTCATAAGTACCTACCAGTTGCTGGTTGGCTCGTTTGATGACCCGGATTACCTCGCCTTCAGGACGCTGTCCTCCATTCCGGCCGGCGCTGAGCCTCACCATTACTTTATCACTGTGCATAGCTCCGTTCAGGCCACCGCTGTATACAAATACTTCCGGGCGGGTGGCATCATCAGGCACCAGAATGCCGTAACCCCGCTGATTTAATCTGATTGTCCCCCTTACCAGGTTCATCATCTCCGGGAGACCGTACTTATTTTTGCGGGTCCTTACTATCTCGCCATCCTTTTCCAGATGCCCCAATTCTTTTATAAATTTATTCTCTTCTTCTTCGCTTACTCCGAGCACATCCTTGAGTTCATGATAACTCAGAGGCCGGTAGCTTTCCTGGCGCATATGTTCCAGGATGTTGTCACTATCAATCATAGATCCTCCTTTAAATGTTGCAGAAATTTGCTGCTATTATTTATTATTCCCATTAAAGCCAATGTTTTACCCCTAGCGCCCAATATCGTCCGTGATTGTTTTCGTGTATTCCGCATTCGTGTCTGTCTTTCCATTAATAAATCCGTCGTTAATCTGATCTATTTTCCAAAAAATCTGCGATGGCTCGGGCCAGTTTATCTTTTTCGCCGCCCATAGTGGCTATGTGGTCGGAATCGGGAAGCTCCAACAGCTCCGACCGGGCTAATTTCTCCTGCAGAAAATATGCACTGCGGGGCTGCACGGATTCGTCCTGCAAGGACTGGACCAGCAAAACCGGCAGTTTTACCTCATCAATCTCCTGTATAACTAAATTACGCAGTCTGGTAACACTCCGAAAAGCTTTGACCGGAATCACATCGTAGGCAAATCTTCCCTTTTCCTCCAATTCCCGCAGGCGCAGTCGATCTTTTTTTGGGTAAAAGGGCTTTACCCATCTTATTAAAGGACTGGCTGCAGTCAATACCGGGGAATAATTAAAGATAGGGGTATTTATGGCAATGGCTCCCTTCAGCCCGGATAGCAGACACCCGGCATGCAGGGCCAACAAGGCCCCCATGGATAAGCCCCCAACAAAGACCCGCTGATAACGCTCCATTAAAAAGCTCAGCTCTTTCTCCACCGCAGCATACCATTGCTCCCAATCGGTTTGATTGAGAAAACGGGGAGTAGACCCATGACCGGGTAAAAGCGGAACACTAAGGGTACAGCCGCACAGTTCATGAATAAGACGGACAGTAGGATATAATTCCGAAGGCGAAGCCGTGAAACCATGAATAAATAGGAGAGCTGCATCCTGGCTGCCATCCAAGAAAAAAGGTTCCGCTTGCGGATATATGTATATCATGATCGGCCTCCTGCGCTATGCCTCTTGAAATAATTATAGCATCAAAAAGCAGTGGGGCTAAGCCCCCTGCTCCCTCCTTATATAATTCGGTTATGCTATCCAGGGGATAACCAAAGCCAGAGAAACAATAAGCAGGAATTTCAGCAGAAGATTCAGATTGGCTATGCCAGGATATTCTCTGACTCTCAGCGTAGCCAGAAGGGCCGCTGATACCAGAGCGCCAATAAGCAGTGCGGTCAAAGCCTGTTTACCCAATAAAAGCCCCATCAGGAGCGGTATGGCCGTTGCCATTACCAGCACCAGCAGCGACTCCCCATATGCATCATAACTGAAATCAGGCCCCAAAAAATCATCCCTAACATCATCCAAAATTTCATCTGCAGGTATTTCATTGCCTTCAAGACCTGATCCCTCTGAAGGGCTACGGTCCTCACCGGCCATCCAGCCGGAAAACAGATAGGGCAGAATACCGCCTATCGCCAGGCTGAGCCAAACCACACCATTTAAAACGGGTATCTCTCCCATTCGAGCCATCTGGGTGAAGGCCAGCAAGAGGACAATCGCTGCCAAAACAGCCGAACATATATTAAAACAACTGCCCGGTTTATCATAATGGTCCCGTTCGGCCGCGATTTCCTGGTAAACCTTTTCGCTATCAGCCGGCTCTTCATTTTCCATTGTAATACCATCAATCAATCCCCTTGAATAATCCCGCATCGGGTTCAGGGTCTGCATGAATACAGCTATGCCGGTAAACAGAATTACAGCCAGAACAGCTATGGCAATACCATAAAATCCGGAAGTATAATAGGCTAACGCCAGAGCCAGCAGCAGAACCGGAATAGAAATCAGCATATGATAACTACGCGTTTTATTAAAAAAGCCAGGTGGTGTAAAGTACCAGGGCAGGAGCAAGATTAAGGCTGCTGCCCATCCCGCCCCAAAGGAAAGAAAAATTTTCATCTGTTCGCCGGG
Source organism: Syntrophomonas sp. UBA4911 (assembly GCA_002398105.1). Lineage (GTDB taxonomy): Bacteria > Bacillota > Syntrophomonadia > Syntrophomonadales > Syntrophomonadaceae > UBA4844. The sequence continues at coordinate 31,432 of DHCD01000034.1, read as the reverse complement.
AAGCAGAAATTTTATTGCCGCCAAAGCAGCCCCCAGCATGAACAGGGCAAAAAGACTCAATGACACAGCAGTTGCTTTCAACCATCCCCAATTGCGCAGGATGATTATCAGCAACAAGATAATCATATAGGCTGGCACAGCGGCGGCAAAAATTAATAATGGCAGGAGTACTCCGCCAAATCCATACTGGGCCATACCCAAGGCGCCGATGATCATCGTTCCTGCCAAGGCAGCGGTACAGGAACTGCATAAATCAAGAACGGTAGTTCCCGAGTGCAGGAGAGCTAAGATGGGGTCGGCAGTTGAGTCCGCTTCGGGCCTAAGGGCCTCTGATACTCTTGTTTCAGTTTTAATTGCGGGAATCAGAAAATTACCGGCAACCGCATAAAATAAAGCCGGCAAAGCGACTCCCAACACAAAGAAACCCAAGGCCATGGGAGTACCGACGCAGAAAAAAAGCAGACTGCATCCTAAAAAAACTACCGAAAATGCCAGTAACCCCACAGCACTGGCTGCACAGAGCAATACTGCCACAGCTTTACCGCCAGAGCCGGCAGCAGCAGCCCGGTTTTCCGCCCGCTGCAAATTGGCAATAGTTTGATGCAGCAGCAGTAAGGCAGTCCCTATGCCCACCAAAAAACATAGCGCTGACGACCAGCCGTATAAAAATCCCAATATACAAAAAGCTACCAGGGCGCCCCCGGTAGCGATTATGTAATATCTACTTAAAAAAGCTTGTAATAAACTCCCGCTCTGCGCTGCATTTTCATCGGCAGCAATTGTCCCAGAAGGCAGACGATTGATGCCCAATACCAAAAACAGGGCCAACAATAAGCCTGCTGCTCCTAGTACAGGAATATAAATCAGATAATTCTGCATGGCATAATATCCATCCCCTCATAGTACGTCAGGTTGAATATTTAGCCCATAATGGCCAGAACCAGTGTCAGTATCATAAACACTGCGCATAGATAGGCGGTTATTTTGCTGAGCAAGTCATCCAGACCCTTTTTCTTACCGAAAATGGCCTCGCCGCCGCCGGCAATACTTCCTGACAGACCAGCACTTTTACCGGATTGCAAAAGGATAGTGGCAATCACACTCACAGCACATATAATCTGGAATATTAATAGTATTATTTTTAACATGTTTCCACCTCCATGGGTATAGTCAGATTCCGCTTAAGGCGAAAATTGCTGTCATCTTACAAGACAAAATCTATTTTATCATAAACGGGTGGAAAACAAAATAGCTGCCTTATTTCTTGATATTGTAAAAACTCTTGATTCCGCGGTAGATAGCGAATTCATCCAATTCTTCCTCAATTCTTAACAGTTGGTTGTATTTGGCCACCCGGTCGGTTCGGGCCGGAGCTCCGGTCTTTATCTGCCCGCTGCCGGTTGCTACCGCAATATCAGCAATAGTTGCGTCTTCCGTCTCTCCCGAACGGTGAGAAATAACGCAGGTATACCCGGCCCGGCGAGCCATCTCAATAGTATCCAGAGTCTCCGTCAGGGTACCGATCTGGTTTACTTTTATCAGGATACTGTTGCAGATCCCCAGTTCAATTCCCTGTGCCAGCCTTTCGGTATTGGTCACAAAAAGGTCGTCTCCTACCAATTGTACTTTACTGCCGATACGGTCGGTCAATAGTTTCCAGCCTTCCCAATCGTCCTCGGCCAAACCATCTTCAATCGATATCACCGGATATTTCTCCACCAGGCCGGCATAGAAGTCCACGATCTCCTGGGATGACAGCACCTGCCGGGAACTTGCCAGGTGGTATTTGCCCTCCCGGAAAATTTCACTGGCAGCTACGTCCAATCCGATATAAATATCTTTTCCCGCCTGGTAACCAGCCTCGGCAATAGCCTCCAAAATAACCTCAATCGCCGCTTCGTTGGAGGGCAGATCAGGAGCAAATCCACCTTCATCCCCTACTGCAGTAGCCAGGCCTTTACTGTTCAATACTTTTTTTAAGGCGTGGTAGACTTCTACCCCCATGCGTAAACCTTCGGCAAAGGAAGGCGCGCCACAGGGTATGATCATAAACTCCTGAATATCCACATTATTATCAGCATGTTTGCCGCCGTTTAAAATATTCATCATCGGAACCGGTATTTCTCTGGCATTGACCCCGCCAATATACTGATAAAGCGGTATCCCCAGGTAATTAGCCGCGGCCCGGGCTACCGCCAGGGAAACGCCCAGGATGGCGTTGGCCCCTAGTTTACCCTTATTGGGGGTACCGTCCATTTCTATCATCAGGGTATCAATATCCACCTGATGAGTACAATCCATGCCGATAACTTCCGGCGCAATAATGTCATTTACATTATCTACCGCCTTTAATACTCCGTTGCCGTTATAGCGGTTTTTGTCTCCATCCCTTAATTCCACCGCCTCATGAGCGCCGGTGGATGCCCCGGAAGGTACGATAGCCCTTCCCATGGTTCCATCCTCTAATATTACTTCTACTTCCACCGTAGGATTACCCCGGGAATCAAGTACCTCACGCCCATAAACATCAGCAATAACACTCATCTTGATCTGCTCCCTTCATAAAATAATCTGCCGCGACTCATTTACTGCCCCTATGGCGGGGCCATTAAATCAACGATTTTCCCGTCATTTCCTCCGGTATCGGGATGCCCAACAAGGTAAGCATGGTCGGCGCCACATCCCGCAGAGAAGCATCCGCGCGCAGACTCCGGCCTTTAAACTGGTCTCCTACCAGTATAAAAGGAACTAAGTCGGTAGTATGGGCAGTATGCGGGCTGCCGGTCTCCTGGCAGATCATCAGCTCGCAATTGCCGTGGTCAGCCGTTACCAGTAGGCAGCCTCCCTTGGCCAGTACGGCATCAACTATCCGGGCCATACATTCATCCACCGTTTTAACTGCCTGAACGGCAGCTTCCAGTACCCCGGTATGGCCTACCATATCAGGATTGGCAAAATTAATGATTATAACTTCATAATAATCCCGCTCAATCGCCTCCAGCACCCGGGCGGTAACTTCGGGGGCGCTCATTTCCGGCTGCAGATTGTAGGTAGCTACATTGGGCGAGGGAATGAGAATGCGGTCCTCGCCTGAGTTGGGCTCCTCCACTCCGCCATTGAAAAAGAAAGTGACATGAGCATATTTTTCCGTCTCCGCAATCCTCAGCTGATGCAGGTTGTGTTCTCCCAGTACTTCCCCCAGAGTGTTATCCAGATTCTGAGGTCTGAAAGCCACCGGAGCGTCAATAGCGGCATCATATTGAGTCATGCAAACGTAATATATATGAGGACGAAAGCGCCGCTCAAATTTATCCATAACCGGATCCACAAAGGCCCGGGTAATCTGCCGGGCCCGATCAGCCCGGAAATTGAAGAAAATAAGCCCGTCTCCATCCTTGATGGTGGCTACCGGATCACCCTTATCATCAACTATTACCACCGGTTCCACAAATTCATCGGTGACCCGGGCTTCATAGCTGTTTGCAACCGCGGCATAAGGGTTGGGTGCTTTGAGCCCTTCCCCCAGCACCAGAGCATTATAGGCCTTGGCAATCCGTTCCCAGTGATTATCCCTATCCATGGCATAATAGCGCCCCGACAGGGAAGCGATCTTCCCCACCCCCAGTTCACCCATTTTCTTTTCCAGAGCCGTCACAAATTGGGCTGCACTCTTAGGGTTCACGTCCCGGCCGTCAAGGAAAGCATGCACATATACATCCTTGATTCCTCTCTCCCGGCACAGCCGGAGCAGAGCGTAAATATGCTCCATATGACTATGTACGCCCCCATCGGAAAGTAATCCCATCAGATGTACGGCTCCTTTATGCTTTTGGGCATAATCCACCGCCGCGTTGAGCTCCCGGTTTTTATAGAAACTGCCGTCTTCTATAGCACCGCTGATGCGGGTTATTTCCTGAAATACAATACGGCCTGAGCCCATATTTAAATGGCCTACTTCGGAGTTCCCCATCAATCCTGGAGGCAAACCTACATCCAGGCCGGAACATTTTAAACAGGTCGAGGGATATTCATCCCGTAAACGATAGAAATTGCGAGGGTCAGCCAGGAGAACCGCATTGCCTTGCTCGGCATCACGCAAGCCCCATCCGTCAAGTATCATTAAAACCACAGGCTTTATCATTTTCTACTTAAACCTCACTATACCGGCAAAAGAATCTGCCTGCAGGCTGGCTCCGCCCACCAGGGCTCCGTCAATATCTTCTTCTGCCATAAACTCTGCAATATTCTCCGGTTTGACGCTGCCTCCATAAAGAATACGGATAGCTTCCGTCTGTTCACTTTTATATAACCGGGTCAGACAATTGCGGATAAATCCGATCATCTCCTGAGCATCATCACTGCTGGCGTTTACCCCGGTACCGATAGCCCATACCGGTTCATAAGCTATAACCATGCCTCCGGGGGCAAAGGATATGTCCTTCAGGTCCCGGGTAATTTGTTCTTTGACCACTTCCCGGGCCATATGGTTCTCCCGTTCCTGCAAGGTCTCACCCACGCAGAGAATAGGAACCATACCTGCATCCAGGGCTGCCTTTACCTTACGGTTAATAATGGCGTCGTTTTCCCCCATTATCTGGCGTCGTTCCGAATGTCCCAATATCACATAACTGCAGCCGGCGTCCACCAGCATCAAGGGCGATATTTCCCCGGTATAGGCCCCTTTCATCTCCCAGAACAGGTTCTGCGCCCCCACTCTGATCCCGGAACCTGACAGTGCTCCCCGCAAGGCTGGAAGACTGGTAAAAGGCGGACAAACCACAACTTCCGCTGCGGTTACGCTGCTTAACAGCGGCAGCAGTTCCCGCACAAAGGCCTCGGTATCCTGAATGCTCTTATTCATCTTCCAGTTAGCTACTATGAGCGGAGTTCTCAAGCCCAAACATCCTCCTTCCTCCCCGGTTTAAGCTCCACAAGCCACCACACCGGGCAGTTTTATCCCTTCCAGGAATTCCAGGGTGGCCCCTCCTCCAGTCGATATATGAGTTATTTTTTCTTCCAGACCCATATCATGAGCTACCACCGCCGAGTCTCCACCGCCAATCACACTTACCGCGGATGAATTCGCCATGGCCTCGGTTATCTCCCGGGTTCCGCTGGCAAACTGTTCGTACTCATAGACCCCCATGGGGCCGTTCCAAATGATAGTCTTGGCCTGATAAATCTCTTCTTTATATTTTTCTATGGTGCGAGGACCGATATCCACTATCATCATGTGCTCCGGTACCTGGTCGACACCCACTACGGTAGCTGAGGCGCCGGCCGCGATCTCTTCGGTAATTACCACATCAGTCGGGAGCAGTAACTTCACCTTTTTTTGCTTGGCTTTTTCTATCAGTCTCAGCGCTTCCG
>DHCD01000034.1:3959-25825 GCA_002398105.1 Syntrophomonas sp. UBA4911 | reverse complement strand
CCGCCAATCAGAATCACATCCATTTTTTCCAGTAAATTATCTATTATGCCCAGCTTATCGGCAACTTTGGCTCCCCCCAGTATGGCCATACGCGGACTTTTAGGGGAGTTCAGCACTTCGGAAAGCATTTTTACTTCCTGCTCCATCAGAAAACCGGCATAAGCGGGTAAGTAATCTGCTATACCGACGGTTGAAGCATGAGCCCGGTGAGCCGTGCCAAACGCATCATTTATATAAAGATCGCCAAGAGCAGCCAATTGTCGGGAAAACTCCGCATCGTTCTCTTCTTCACCGGAATGAAAGCGCAAGTTTTCCAGCAGTAGTACTTCTCCCGCTTTTAGGGCATCAGCTCTGGCCTTGACTTTTTCCCCCACACAGTCTTCGGCTATGCTGACTGGAGCTTCCAGTAAACGGTCAAGGTGGGCGGCTACTCCCTTAAGGCTGTATTTTTCTTCCGGCTTGCCCTTGGGTCGGCCCAGATGACTCATAAGTATGAGCTTGCCCTGATGGGCGAGGACATACTCTATACTGGGAAGAGCCGCCCGCATCTTGGTATCATCCAATATATTGCCTTCTTTATCCATCGGTACATTAAAATCCACCCGCATCAAAACTCGTTTTCCATCCAGTTTAGCATCCCTGAGACTTCTCAAGTATTACACCTCCAGGATCAATTGCTCCCCCCCCATAGCAGGAGGGTCACAACTAAATATGAAAATATTACAACACAACGGTTCGGTTATTTTTCCCTATTCTCCTCGTTAAGAGTTCTTCGCTATATACTCCACTACATCCACTACCCGGACTGAATAGCCCCATTCATTGTCATACCAGGCGATAACTTTGGCCATACGATCCCCAACCATCATGGTCAGCAGCCCGTCGACTATGGAAGAGTTGTTTTCTCCCCGATAATCGCTGGAAACCAGGGGTTCTTCGGTGTATTTCAATATACCCCGGAGATTGGTTTCACTGGCAGCTCTAAAAGCCTGGTTAATCTCATCCACAGTGGCCGCTTTCTCCAGTTCCACCGTCAGATCCACCAGCGAAACATCCGGAGTAGGTACCCGGATAGCCAGCCCGTCAAGCTTGCCCTGCAATTCCGGAATGACCAGTCCTACGGCACTGGCCGCACCGGTAGAGGTAGGAACCATGGACAGAGCCGCCGCCCGCGCCCTTCTCAAGTCCTTATGGGCCAGATCCAAAATCCGCTGGTCATTGGTATAAGAATGAATAGTATTCATAAGTCCCTTAACTATGCCAAATTTATCAATCAAAACCTTGGCCACCGGAGCCAGGCAGTTGGTAGTGCAGGAAGCATTGGAGACCACATCGTACTCGGGCCGGTATTGGTCGTGGTTTACGCCCATGACCATGGTAAGGTCGACTCCTTTGGCCGGTGCGGTGATAACCACTTTTCTGGCTCCGGCCTTAAGATGGAGAGCAGCTTTTTCCCCGGTGCGGAAAGCACCGCTGGCTTCAACCACGATTTCTACTCCCATTTCACTCCAGGGCAGTTGTTCCGGGTCTTTATTGGAGAGATAGCGGATTTTACGTCCGGCAATGACCAGATAATCATCTTCCGCCTTGACCTCGGCCGGGTAAACCCCATGGATTGAATCATATTTAAAAAGGTGGGCATTGGATTGAGCATTTCCCAGGTCATTTACCGCCACCAATTCCACGTCGTCTCTGTCCAGGGCTATCCTGGCAACCAATCTGCCAATTCTCCCAAAACCGTTGATGGCCATTTTAACCGACATCAGTTATCATCCTTTCTGTTAATTATATTTATAATTTTTTTGGCTGCGCCCTCGTCAGTAATGAGAAGGCTTTGGCGCCGGCTGCGGAGCACCGCCTCAATAGCCTGAGCCTTATTGCTGCCGCCGGCAACTGCAACAATAACCGCGATGTTGTCCAGATCGCTTAATTCCAGACCAATTCCCGGAACTTCATAGACTATTTTGCCCCTTTCGTCAAAATAATATCTAAGCGCTTCTCCCACAGCCCGGTTTTTCTTTAAAAAATCAATTTCCGCAGGAGTAAGACATCGACGGTTAGCCATCTCCAGAGCTGATCCGATACCATGCACCAATATATTGCTGGCCTTTATATTCTCTATCACCCGGGCAATATGAAAATCCTTTTTTAATATCTCTACCGTATTCTCTTCCAAATTATCCGGAATATGCAGCAGTCGATACTGAGCCCCCAGCGACTTGGCTATCTTAGCGGCAATAGTCCCGGCCTGCTGTTCCATTTCTTCCCCCAGGCCTCCCCGGGCAGGCACTACCATCATATCCGGCAGATTAGTCCCCACTCCCATAGATTCAGCCATCTCTGCCAGGGTAGTGCCACCGGTAACTGCCAGGGTGCAGGAGGGATAGAGCATTTTTTTAAGATGACGGGCTGCCGCCCGGCCCAGATCCTTGTGCGCCAAAGGGTCGGAACAGGAATCTCCCGGTATCACAATTACTTCAGGTATACTAAACAATTGTTTAATTTTTTCAGCTAATGTTTGAGTCTGATAAAGGAAAGGAATCATATCGTCAATTTCCTGCAGCATCTCTTCTCCGGCAGCAGTAAGATATATTCCGGCCGGGGTTATATGTATTATTCCCCTTTCCTTTAATATACCTATTTCATTGCGAACCGCTCTTTCCGCCAAGCCCAAATCCTTGACCAATTGTCTTCTGCCTACCGGCTGTCGATGCATTACTTGACGCAATACCTGATACCTGCTCTGGATGATCTCCAAAGTATCAGGAGCAAATCGTTCCAGCAATGAAAAAAATCTATACATAAATCGTCCTCAAAAACTTATTGGGGCAAATTTACACACTAGGGGCAAAAATGTCCCAAAGTTATTAAAATCATATGCAAAAACCTTACTTTATTAATTATTATATCACAATTGAGGAAAAATGATGCATATTTAAAGAGAAAAAGCAGAAGACAAGTAAGTATTGCCTTGACCGCAAGTGGAATGCACCGTAAGGAAAACGATCCTCCACTTGCGCCGCTATCAACAGCTAATAGCGTTTACGGGCCATAGCGGATAAAATCCCCAGCTCCTGACGGTATTTGGCTACCGTGCGGCGGGATATCCTTATACCCTTTTTATTCAGAATCTTGGCGATGGCGTCATCACTCAGAGGTTTGCCGGAGTCTTCCTCCGCCACTATTTCTTCCAGCATATGCTTGATGCTCTTGGACGAAATTTTTTGACTGCCATGATGGGATTCAATCCCGGTACTGAAGAAGTATTTTAATTCAAACAGTCCCTGCGGGGTCTGAATGTATTTGTTGGTGGTAGCCCGGCTGACGGTTGACTCGTGAACTTCAACAATATCTGCCACCTGCTTCAGGTTGAGGGGTTTCATATACTCCACCCCATGATCCAAAAATTCGGTTTGAATATCAACTATACAACGGGCCACTTTATAAAGGGTCATGCGCCTCTGCTCAATACTGCGGATAAGCCAGATCGCAGAGCCCATTTTATCCTCCAGATATTTTCTGGCATCCTGGGAAAAGGAATTGGGCTGACGCAGGATGCTCTCATAGACCTGGTTAATTATCAGGCGGGGAAAATTAAAATCATTGACTATAACAATATATTCCCCCTCCACCTTCTCCACGAAAACATCGGGCAATATATACTTTATCTCGTTACTGTTGCTGTATTGCAGACCCGGCTTGGGATCCAGGGTCCTGATCAAATCGCATATATCCTGTACTTCCTCTACCGGAATGGCCAGCACCTGGGCAATCTTGTTCAGTTTGCCCCGGGCCAGATCGACCAGATGGTTGTTAATGATGTCCCGGGCCATATCACTTTCTTTACCATAATGGCGTAATTGCAGAAGCAAGCATTCGGCCAGGTCGCGGGCTCCAACCCCGTGGGGGTGAAAGGATTGGATCAATTCCAGGGTTTCTTCAACCTTGTCCTTGCTAACATTAAGCTTCGCGGCCACTTCGTCTAAATCTACGCAAAGATAACCGTTATTATCTATACTGCCGATGAGATAATTGCCTACGACCAGATTATCTTCTCTTTTACTGGCAATATGGAGCTGAAACTCCAAATGCTCATAAAGACTGGGGCGGCGGGTTAAGAAGTTATCAAAAGACTTTTCTTCATCTTTATCTCGGGGAGTAAGTCCTATATCACGGTCATGGAAAACCTCCAGCCACTCTTCCACCTTAACATTATCGTTTTCCTGTTTTTCCGTTTCCCCCTGCTCTTCGCGTTCCTCTAAAAAAGGGTTTTCTTCCAATTCCTTTTGAATGTACTCAGTTAACTCCAGGGTAGACATCTGCAGAATGGCAATAGCCTGTCGCAGCTCCGGAGTCATAAGTAACTTTTGTTGTTGTTCCAGAAAAACATCATGTGTCAACCGCATGCAGATATCCCCCTTTTATCTAACCCTTAAACATAATATTTCTGCACTGCCCCATTCATGTCTTTCTGTCTAACTATCCCCAATAATCTCTTCCGCTATTTTTTCCAGTTTGCGCATTCGGTAAGCGACACCTGGTTTGCTCAGCGGAGGTTCAATCAGTTCCCCTAATTCTTTAAGAGTGCAATCGGGATAGTCTACCCTGAGAAGGGCAAGTTCTTTGTACTGCGGCGGCAGGCTTTTCCACCCTTCTTTTTTCATCGCCCGGCTGATCAGGTCAATCTGCCGCACCGATGCATCTATGGTTTTGGCCAGATTGGCGGTCTCGCAGTTTACCTGTCGGTTAACGGCGTTACGCATTGATTTAAGAATACGTATATTCTCAAAATCCAGCAGGGCTCTATTAGCACCTACAACCCGTAAAAAGTCTCCAATCTTCTCACCCTCTTTAAGGTATAAGACCAAGTTGTTTTTGCGTTCAAAACTACGCATATTAATATTGAAGCGTTCCAGCATTTTCTGCACCTGCATCGCCGGTTTATGGTCATTAAATACGATTTCCAGGTGATAGTCTCCTTCAGGCCGGTTTATAAACCCTCGGCTGAGAAATATTCCCCGCAGATATGCACGCTTGCAGCAGGCTTTTGTAAAATATGTGTTAAGTTGCCGTTTACTATTATTATTATTAGCGGTAATCAATTGAAATTCCTGCAATATCGACAAATTATCTTGAGAAATTTGTGTGTTGACTTGGTAAACTCTCGTTTTGCCAAAACGTCTGCGGTTTTCTATGCTAACGCTGGACGGCATGCTATAGCTCTCCTTTATCAGCTTAAATATTTTCCGAGCCGTAGCTGCATTTTCGGCTCTTACTTTAAGAACATAGCCTTGGTCGCCGGCGTCGTCTACGGTAGCCGCACTATCCAGCAGAGCCAGCAGCTCAGCTTTACGGCAGCATTCCCTCTCCGGTATCACCCGGGCCAGCTCATTCCTGACATCACTGCAAAAACTCATGCCTATTCTCCTCGTCAGAGCCCTAAATCCATAATTCCAGAGCACCCTTGTTGGTATTGTACCCAACTATCCTATAAGTTTTCGCGCTTTGTATTTTCCAGTATCGCCCGGGCCAGTTTGTCAGAATCATGCCAAGCCACATCAGTGTGTGATACCAGATCTCTTTCAATAATATTAATTCCCATTTTTACTATTTCTTCTCCTGCCGTTCTTACCGGTATGGCTTTTTCTTCCTGATAGCGCCTCAGTCTGTTTTCGTCAATACTGCCGCAGTTTACCACCGCATATTCGATCAACTGGCGCCCGCTGTAGCGGGCAATCGCCCGCAAATGATCCGCAGCCGTAAATTCGTCGGTTTCCCCCTGTTCAGTCATTATATTGCTGATGTAGAATGTGGCGGCCGGGGAAGCAGCTATAGCTTCACTGATACCTTTCACCAGAAGGTTTGGGATTATGCTGGTATAAAGACTGCCGGGCCCGATAATGATAGCGTCGGCTTCGGCAATGGCCTGCAGGGTCTCCGGAACCGGACTGCACTCGGGCAGCAGAAAAATTTCCTGAATTCTCCCTCCATACTCCCGGATGGCAGTTTCCCCCGTTACCCGCTGGCCATCGGTCATAATTGCACCCAGGGTTATGGTCTCCAGGGTGGCTGGAATGACCTTGCCCCTGACTGCCAATACTCTGCTTACTTCTCGAATAGCAGATACGAAATCCCCCGTAATTTCGGTCATGGCCGCTAACAGCAGATTACCCAGATTATGCCCTTTAAGACTTCCCTCCTGGCGAAAACGGTGCTGAAAGACCTTATCCATCAGGGTTTCGGTCTCAGCCAGAGCTACCAGGCAGTTGCGGATATCTCCCGGAGGCAATACCCCGAGCTCAGTCCTTAACCGGCCCGAACTGCCTCCGTCGTCGCTGACTGTTACTACTGCCGTAAGCTTGGAGGTATATCTTTTTAGTCCCTTCAGCAATACGGATAGACCGGTACCGCCGCCTATCACGACTATTGCCGGTTCGTGCCTGCCAGTATTCATTTACTCCTCCATTTTGTATCTTGCCACATCTCTATGCCGGGTTAAAACATTATATCCCATCTTCTTAAGCTGCCCGGCCACATAATCGGTCAGCACCACTGAGCGATGTTGTCCGCCGGTACAGCCTATAGAGACGGCAAGATTAGTTTTGCCCTCCTGCATATAATAAGGGATTAAATATTTCAGGAGATTCAGAAAGCGGCGGGTAAATGACCTGGTAACTGGAGATTCCAGTACAAATTCAATTACTTCCCGGTCTTTTCCGGTAAGGTTGCGCATCAAAGGATCGTAGAAAGGATTGGATAAAAACCTTACATCCATAACTATATCAGAGTCCAGAGGGATACCCCATTTATAGCCAAATGATACGATATTGACCGTAAATTGGGCGGAGCCGCTTTCACTATATAAACTTTGTAATTTATCTTTGAGTTGCCGTACGGAAAGGCCGCTGGTATCAATTACCAGGTTAGCCCTGCCCCGCAATTCCTCCAGCATTTTTCTTTCCAGTTGGATAGACTCCATCAGCTGGCGGTGATCCGAAAGCGGATGGCGGCGGCGCGACTCCTTGAAACGCCGCACCAGTACCTCATCGGCCGCCTCCAGGAAGAGGATCTCGTAGGCTATACGGTCTTCCTCCAATTCATGCAGCGACTGGGACAGATCACTGAAAAAATCTCCCCCCCTCACATCCATAACTAAGGCGACCTTATCGACCCGGCCTTCAGACTGAATGCTCAGTTCTACAAATTTAGGCAGCAACGCCGGAGGCAGATTATCAACACAATAGTAACCCATATCTTCCAGGCAATTAACCACCTGGGTTTTACCAGCTCCTGAAAGGCCGGTAATTATGAGTATGTGCAGCTTCTCTTCCTTTTTCTCCATTGGGTATAACCTCCTCCCGGAGATCGGTTGGCCACCTGCTCGGGAGCAATATCCAGTTTTTCCACCAGGTCGGTTCCATATTCCAGGTTACCTACCGTCTCCCGGAAATGGGCGTCACTGTTGATGATAAAGTCAACCCCCACTTCTCCTGCTTCCATTATAGCAGATATATCGGGATATTCGTGCCCGCAATTTATTTCAAAGAGGACATTATTACGAACACAAGCCCGGGCCACTTCTCCTATATCAATAGTGAAAAACAGACCAGGGTGAGCCAGGATATCCAGCAGGGGGTTATTATAGACAGCTTCTACGGCGGCTTTGGTATTATTGTTAATCGCTTTTTCCCGCTGTCCCCGCCCCAGATGACGCAGGGAGTTTTGGGCCAAAATTGCCCAGCCGTCTTTAAGTGAAGTAGGAAGGGTATAAGGGTGCAGCCCGGCAATGAGTATATCCATTTCGGCTATTATTTCTACCGGGATATCCAGAGTGCCCTGCAGATCTCGGATATTGGCCTCAGCCCCCAGCAATGCCCTTATGTCAGAATACTCGGAAGCAAGGGCATCCAGCTTATCCCGTAAGCGCAGGTATTCGCCCGCATCCCTTACTCCGATTACGGCCGCCAGCGGACCGTGATCAGTAATAGCAACTTCCTTCAGACCCCGCTCCCGGGCGGCCTGGATAATATCTTCTTCATTCTGCCTGCCGTCACTGCGCCGGGAATGGGTATGGTAATCTCCATATAAATCCATAAGCCACCTCAATTCCAGTTAATATCCCGCAAATTTGTACATTGGGCGCGTACTCTACGGAACGTGTTTGATGCCATAAAATCAACCTTACTATTACGACTGTCGCTCTTTGGGTTCAGCTTTTCATTGATAATTTGTGCATATGCTACCGGCTTTAGCCAGATTCAAAAGGGAAAACCAATATATAGCTGGTTTCAAAAAATGATCCCTGTGGTTAGGCGTGGTGTCATAGGAACAAAAAGCGAACCATGTAAAATCCCTGTAATGGGGCAGACAGTCGGGGCCTGTCCGCCTTGCTTTTTCGCATTCGCTGTCCGGTCTGTTATTGCTATACTAAAGTTGACACAGTATAGCAAATGCTATAACATAATAGTCAAAAAGGGGGGTTCTAATATGGCACAAGTAAATATCCGCATTGATGATGAGTTAAAAGCTCGCGCAGATGCTCTTCTTGAGGAATTAGGTTTAAACATGACAACAGCCTTTAATATGTTTATTCGTCAGACAGTTCGCCAGGGTGGTATTCCGTTTGAAATTACGACAAAAATAGACCCATTCTATAGCAAATCCAATATGGAGGTATTACGGCAGTCTATTCAGGAAGCAAATGAAGGTAAACTAAACGCCCATGAGTTGATTGAGGAATAAGCTTCTATGGAAAAACTATGGACGGATAGAGCCTGGAAAGATTATTTATATTGGCAAGAACAGGATAAAAAGACGCTGAGACGGGTAAATCAGCTTATAAAGGACATTGAGCGCAACGGTTATGATGGAATTGGAAACCCCGAGCCGCTCCGTGGGGATTTGTCCGGATGGCAGTCACGCAGAATAGATGATGAAAACCGCTTAGTATATCGGTTGTATGATGGACATTTAGAAATTGCACAATGCCGAGGGCACTATAATGATAAATAAAAAGACTCTAAGCGGTGGATAACGCCTCTCTTTTTCCGTATCGGTTTGGGGTATGGTCCAACAAGTTTCCCTATTGACCGTGCCTTTAAGCGGCATGTCTTATAAACTGGTCCCCGCATCAGGTTAATCACGGAGTCCCGGATAAACTGCACCTCTCCGCCACGCCAATCCGACATTGGATATTGGGCAAACAGATCGTAACCTTCATGATTGCACAATTAGATGGGAATGGCTATATCCATGTTTACATAAAAATCCCATTTATCATTTAAATATAATACCTGAGTTTATGACATAAGAAGGATAAAAGCTCGGCAAATAGGGAATTTCAGGGCATTCGGGGGGTTATAAAATCTCCTGTTATTTAAGATTGAGGGAAAGATCCAGTTTGGTAGCCGTCCGGAAGTTGGTTAAGGTCATATTGGTTTTCAGGGGAGGAAGCCCCAGAAGTTCGGCTAACTGAAGATAAACCTTGGGTATCAGGGTGGGGGTCACCACATTATTGGGATAATTACCGAGGACGATCGCCAGAGGATGCCGGAAAGCCTCCATAACATTGCTGGCAGATACTCTTTCGTTCTTCCCATGCAAGAGCAGATACTGGGAATAACGAAGAAGACTAAGACATAGATAACAGAGCATAAAATGTCCCTGGATATGATCATCCGACCAGACGAAAACCGGCCTGGCTCGGAGATTTGTCTTAAGGACACGGAAAGTTTCCTCAATTTGCCAAAGTCCGCCATAGAGCCTTGAGACTTCTTCGGTACTGTAATCAAGATTGTTCGTTATTACCGCATAATAACCATCATAACGCTCAGCCTCAGCGATTTTTCCTTCATCCAAACAACAGCCGTCTGTATCAACATCCAGCTTCAGATACTGGTTTCGCCCGCGTTTGAGGTCAGCCTTTAATTGGTAAGGCTTATCAAGCCTTTTCTTAAGTTTTTCGATCATGCGTTCCCGATCGGTTTTATCCTTAGTCGCTCGTTTGGCTGTCCAGGTAAAATGATGATTTATCGTCTGGGCATTTTGATAAACTTGAACGTGGAGGTTCTCCTATGGCATATACCGAAGCCAACTACGAAAACGCGGTGATTGAGGTGTTCCACGACATGCTGGGGTACGGTTACGTCTACGCCCCGGCCTTGGCGCGTGACTACTCCGACCCGCTTTATATGGACGAGTTGCTGCCCGCTCTGCGGCGCGTCAACCCGAAATTGCCGGAAGCCGCCCTATCTGAGGTGGTCTACAAGGTGCACAATTTTGAAGGCGGCACGATGTTGCAAAAGAACATCCAATTCATGGACTGCCTCCAGAACGGCATATCTGTGAACTATTTTGATAAAGGCGAGCAGCGGTCTGTACTCGTCAATCTTGTGGACTTTGAAAATGCGGAGAGTAATACTTTCACGGTTGCCAACCAGTGGACGATTATTGAGAACAGTGAGAAACGCCCGGATGTTCTCGTGTTCCTGAACGGATTGCCCGTGGTGGTTTTTGAACTCAAGTCCCCGTCCCGCGAGGAAACCGACGCTTCCGAAGCCTACCTCCAACTGCGAAACTATATGCGGGAAATTCCATCCTTGTTTATATACAACGCCTTCCTCGTTATGAGTGATCTCGCCACATCCAAAGCGGGTACAATTACGGCAGGTGAAGGCAGGTTTATGGAGTGGAAGACGAAGGATGGCAGCTATGAGAATACGCAGTACGCCCAATTCGACACCTTTATTGAAGGAATGTTCGATAAAGTGCGGCTGCTTGACATTATAAAAAATTTTGTCTGCTTTTCCGACGATACGAAGATCATCGGAGCATATCACCAGTATTTTGCCGTGCGGAAAGCCGTTGCATCCACCGCCAAAGCTACCGAAACGGATGGCAGGGGCGGCGTGTTCTGGCACACGCAAGGCAGTGGGAAATCGCTATCAATGGTATTTTACGCCCACCTGTCGCAAGAGGCGTTGAACTCCCCAACTATCGTGGTGCTGACCGACCGCAACGATCTTGACAACCAGCTTTTCGGACAATTTGCCAAATGTGCAGATTTCCTGCGCCAGGCGCCGCAGCAGGCCGAAAGCAGAACCCATCTGAAAGAACTGCTTGCGGGCCGGCGGGCAAACGGCATCATATTTACTACCGCGCAGAAATTCGAAGAAAGCTCTGAAATTTTGTCCAATCGCCGAAATGTTATCGTCATGGCGGATGAGGCGCACCGCAGCCAATTTATAGACGAAAAAGTAGATAGTACAACCGGGCGCATTCAGAAGTCTTTTGGGCTTATTATCCGGGAAAGCCTGCCGAACGCTACATATATCGGCTTTACCGGTACGCCTATTAAAAGCGAGGATCGCTCCACTATTGAGGTTTTCGGAAACTACATCGACATTTATGACATGACCCAAGCCGTGGAGGACGGCGCAACTCGCCCCGTTTACTACGAAAGCCGTGTCATTCATCTTAAGCTGGATGAAGATGTTCTGCGGCAGATTGATGCCGAGTACGACCGTATAGAGGAGAATGCCGAACCGTATGCCATTGAAAAGAGCAAGAAGGAACTTGGCCAGATGGAAAGTATCCTCGGTGCGGAGCAGACTATCACCGCGTTGTGCGAGGATATCATTAAGCACTATGAGGAAAACCGCCAGTACGTACTCACGGGCAAGGCAATGATTGTCGCCTACTCCCGTGCCATCGCCATGAAGATATATTGTAAACTGCTTCAGTTACGCCCGGTATGGGCAGAAAAGGTCGGTGTGGTGATGACTGAGAGCAACAAAGATCCCGAAGAGTGGCGTGCTATTATCGGCAACAAACGTCACCGTGAGGAAATGGCAAAGAAGTTCAAGGACAACGAAGGCCAGCTGAAAATCGTCATTGTAGTGGATATGTGGCTGACGGGCTTTGATGTTCCGTCCCTTGCCACGATGTATGTTTACAAGCCCATGGCGGGACACAACCTAATGCAGGCTATAGCCCGCGTCAATCGGGTTTACAAAGATAAAGAAGGCGGTTTGGTGGTTGATTACGTTGGAATTGCCTCTGCGCTGAAGCAGGCGATGAACGACTACACCAATCGCGATAAGCATAACTACGGTGATATGGACATCTTCAAAACCGCTCTGCCAAAGTTTATGGAAAAATTGGAGGTTTGCCGAGATTTGTTCCACGGTTTCGATTACTCCGGCTTTATGAACGAATCTGCTACCGACCTTGCCCGCGCCAAAGCTATCAGCGGCGGTGTGAACTTCCTGTCCGCAGTGGAGAAAGAGAAAAAAAAGGAATCGTTCATCAGGGAAGCAATGCTTCTGCGGCAGGCGCTTTCTCTTTGCCGTTCGCTCCTGAACCCACAACACCGGTTTGAGGCCGCATATTTTGAAGCGGTGCGAACCCTTCTCACCCGCATAACGGGTGAAGGCAAGCCTCTGTCCCTAAAAGAAATAAATGCCAGCATCAATGAACTGCTGAAAGCGAGCATTCAAAGTGAAGGCGTAATCAACCTGTTTTCGGATGCTGATACGGGCTTTTCCCTGTTCGATCCGAAGTTTCTTGAGGAAATCTCAAAGATGAAAGAACGAAACCTTGCCGTCGAAATCCTGAAGCGGCTGCTTGCCGAGCAGGTGTCATTGTATCGCAGGACGAATCTCGTCAAGTCTGAAAAGTTCTCAGAAATGCTCTCCCGCTCAATGAAGGCGTACCTGAACGGAATGCTCTCCAACGAAGAAGTTATTGTGGAACTGATGAAGATGGCCAAAGATATGGCAAACGCTCAAGCCGTGGGCGACGCGCTTAGTCTATCTGAGGAAGAGCTGGCATTCTACGATGCGCTGACCCATCCAGAAGCCGTCAAGGACTTCTACCAAAACGAACAACTTGTGGCGATGACCCATGAACTAACCGACATGCTCCGCAAGAACCGCACTATTGACTGGCAAAAGAAGGAATCTGCTCGTGCCGGTATGCGCCGCATGGTGAAGAAACTACTGAAAAAGTACAAATATCCGCCGGAGGGTATGGAAGACGCAATCGCCACTGTAATTGGACAGTGTGAAATGTGGACTGATAACTGAGAAAGGATAAATGAACAATGGACGCGGTTAAAGGAAATATTTATCAGATACTCAATGGGGCGAAGCAGTTTGTCATTCCGGTTTATCAACGCGCTTACAGTTGGGAGAAGGAACAATGCCAGCGATTATGGTCTGATATCGTCGCCATGCAAAAAGCCGGACGTGAGGGACATTTTGTCGGCTCTATCGTGAATATCGCCGAAAAAGACATGCCGATTGGTGTTCAGAAGTTTATGATTATTGATGGTCAACAACGCTTAACTACGCTGACCCTCTTACTTATTGCCTTGCGTGACTACGCGAAGGGACATGCCGATGAGGGAGTAAATGCGAATAAAATTACGGATACGCTTCTCCTAAACACATATGAGGTGGAAAATGATCGCTATAAATTGCTTTTGGCACAAACCGATCGAGATATTCTGGTTAAGCTTATTGAAAGCTCTCCAATCAAAGATGGAGTGAAATCCAGGCTTTTGGATAATTACGCTTTTTTTGTGACGCAAATCGCTAGGAAAGATTTATCACCAACAGAGATATATGAATCCATAGGTAAACTTCAAATCGTCAATATAACCCTTGACCGTCAGCATGACGATCCACAAGCTATTTTTGAAAGTCTGAACTCTACGGGTATGGATTTGAAAGATTCCGATCTTATCCGCAACCATATCCTTATGGGTTTAGAAGCGGTCATTCAGGCATCCGTTTACAATAACATATGGCGACCGACGGAGTTGCTGTTCGACTATGAACATCAGAGCGAGTTAATGGACGGTTTCTTTCGTGACTATCTCACTATGAAACTTGGCAGGATTCCAAAAAAGAACGAGGTTTACAAGGAGTTCAAGGGGTACCATTCCAATTGTGATATGGATATCACCAATCTTTGCCAAGATATTTACAGATTCGCAAAGCATTATACCAACATGTTCTTTGCCAAGAGCTCCGACGCAATTTTGAGTTATTTATACGCCGGGATGAAAGCTATCCGCATGGATGTTGTTTACCCTTTCCTTCTGAAAGTGCACGACGACTGCGACAGGGGTTTTCTATCAATTGATGAACTGCGGGAAATTGCAAGACTCTGCATAAGCTATGTCTTGCGACGCGCTGTCTGCGATATCCCTACAAATTCGTTGAACAAGACATTTGCAACGATAAAAAACTATATACATACAGATGATTATATAAATTCAGTAAAAGCATTTTTCATTATGCAGTATTCATACAAGGAATTTCCGAATGATGAACGATTTCTGGCAATGTTCCAGTCAAGGGATATATACCATATGCGCATCTGTAACTATATTTTAAGCCGTTTGGAAAACTGGGATAATAAATCAACAGTGGTGACAGGAAATCTGACAATTGAGCATATTATACCTCAGAATTCCAATTTATCTTCTGAGTGGATTTCTATGCTAGGGGCTAATTGGAACGAGGTGCAAAAAAAGTATTTACATACCATTGGGAACTTAACTTTAACGGCATACAACTCAGAGATGAGTGATTCTTCTTTTTCTGAAAAGCTTGAAATGGATGGCGGTTTCAAGCAAAGTGCCCTCCGAATAAACAAATATGTAGTCACGCAGACCACCTGGAGTGAGTCGCAAATAAATACTCGCGCCAAAGAATTTGGTGAGTTGGCCAGAAAAATATGGCCATTCCCTGTATTGACCGAGGCACAAATTGCTCCCTATCTCAAACAGGAACCTTCCGTATTTCAATATTCTATTGAGAGCTATGAACAATTAAATGCATTCAATAGAATATTGTTTGAAAAGCTCAACACTCGCATTATGAATCTGTCTGCTTTCGTAAAACGCGAGTTTAAGAAGCTCTACATTGCCTACAAGGCCGATACTAATTTTGTGGATATCGTGATCCAAAAATCACGGCTGCGCGTCTCAGTTAATATGAAGTATACTAATGTTATTGATCCAAAAGGCATTTGCAAAGACATCACCGATTTAGGAAGATGGGGTAATGGCGATGTAGAGCTTTTCTTAGATAGTTTAGAACAATTGGACGATGTCATGTTCATCATTGAGCAAGGTTTACAAGAACAGATGGATAAGATTAATAATTAATGCCTATTCTGCTATTAGGAATGCAAAGCGGCAGCCTATCTAAGAGTGATATGCTACCCCCAGATAGGACAGTGAAATAAAAAACACTGAACTATCTGAGGGTAGCATATCAGAGACAATGCCGCTTTGGTTTTATCCGTATCGGTTTAGAGTATGGTTCAGTAAGTTGCCCTGTTAACCCCTGTGGTTATACGCTTCTATTTTCCCAATTCGGCCTTCAGGTAATCAATCACTGCCACCGGGGTGGGATTGACGCCATATTCCAGGGCCAGGTAGACACTGGCATAGTCTCCGCTATAGACCAGGGAGTAAAAGCGGGCGAGATAGGATTCACCCTGGCTGTTTACTTCCACTATGCTCTTGACCCGCTCCCTGATTATATCTTTGCTTATCTCTATCCGCCGCTGCACCCGTTCGTGGTCGTAGCGATCTCTTAAAATTATGCAGCTCAGGGATGACAATAACTGGGTTGGGGCCTCAAAGCCTACAATTTCATTATGATTCAATTCCGGGAATACATTATAATAGGCTGGACATTTGGCATTTTCATTAATCTGGGCCTTCCAGCGCTGAGCGGCCACTTCAGACATGCCTGCAGTACCCCAGATAACCGGCAGGGAATCTTTTAACTGCCGGGCAATAATCCGGGCCTGGTTGGTGGAAACCGGAGCCCCCGGCTGGAGTTTATCCCGCATATCCCGTAAGACCGTTACCGTTTCCTCCAGCTCCTGATGAACGTCGGCCACGATTCCCAGTTTTTCCAGCAGCAGTACCAGAGGAGCAAAAAGATACCCGGTGGCGGCCCGCGGTACCAATCCGGCCGGTATCCCCACTACGGCATAGCCGTCTGCTTCTGCCTGCGCCTTAAGCTTCCCGCCGGTAGTAATGCATATTATTGAAGCCTTTTTCTCCCGCGCTTCGCTATAAGCACTGAGAGTTTCTTCAGTATTGCCGGAATAGCTTACCGCCAGAAACAAAGTATCCTGGTTCACAAAGGCGGGCAGGTGGTAATCTCTCACTACTGTTACCGGTATTTTGGCTCTCCCGGCGGCATAGGTGCGCAGAATATCCCCACCGATAGCTGATCCGCCCATGCCTGACACTACTATCTGGCGGTAATCCTTTCTGTACCCGGAGACAAATGCCAAATCCAGCTTCAGACTGCTGGCAAACTGCTCCGGTAAATCATACAGGTATTCCATCATTGTTTCCGCTGTCATATCCTTCAATTTGTTTTCCCCCTTATCATTTTAGGCTCTGCATCTATTTAACGTCTTTGATACTTACCGCCGCCACACAGCCATAAAGGACTATATCATCCCCCAGAGCCGTACAGTCGATGATCAGATCCTCCCGGTTCAGGGCAAAAGCATGCCGCTGTACATATTCCCGTACCGGCTGCAGCAGCAAATCCCTTAACCCCAGCATGACTCCCCCTCCCAGTATAATTACCTCCGGATTTAACAGGTTTGCCAGATTGGCAATACCAATCCCCAGGTATTGCACTATCCGGGCGATCAGCAGTTCCGCCTCCTCATCTCCCTGGCGGGCCGCCGCCGCCAGTTCCCGGGGACCAGGCCTCTTCCCGGCGGGAGTACAAGCCAGTATCCCCTGACCACGGCCCTGTCCGGCCATTTCATCCAACTGTCTGGAAATAGCGTTTCCTGAAGCCAGCGCCTCCAGACACCCCCTGCGTCCGCAGTTGCAAAGCGCGCCCTGGGCATCAACGACCATATGTCCAAATTCTCCGGCTCCGCCGGCCCTACCCCGGTATAAATTGCCCCCAATGATTATTCCTGCCCCTATACCGGTACTCACCGTAATATACAAGAGCTCCCGGCATTTAGAGTAAGGCCCATAATAGTATTCCCCCAAGGCCGCCATATTAGTGTCTTTTTCCACTATCACCGGGCGGCCCATACGCCGGCTGAGTTCTTCCTTTACTTTCACCCGGCCCCAGCCCAGGTTGGGGGAATCTCTAACCATACCTTCGGCAAAATCCAATGGTCCTGGAGCGGCAATGGCTATTCCGGTGATTTCCTGTTCCCTGATTCCAGAAGCCTGCAGCAATTGCGCAGCGCTGGCGGCAATCGTATCCAGCACCCGCTCCGGCCCGCCGGCTGGAGTAAGTAAACGGCTTTTAGCCAGTATGCCGCCGTCTGTACCGATGATCCCGCTCAGGATTTTAGTGCCTCCCAGGTCGACCCCCAGTACCAGTTCCCGCAAAAAATATCACCCCTATTGACATAAAAACACGGAATCATTATGAAACATCTATTACCCTAGTCAACAGTGAAAACAGTCCCCCGGTTTCGCTAGTTTTTTGACGCGGAATTCAGGGAATTTACAAGGAAGAACGCGGAAGAAAACTTTAATAAATTCCACGTATTTCCCAAAGATTCCGCGGGGTCCGCGTCTGTTTTCATTGATCTGCGTCAATCTGCACCCTTAATTGCGAATATAACGAGCATCAGCTGTCCTCGAAGAGGGCGTCTATTTTCTTATTAACCCCTACAAACACAGATAATCTACAGCACATATCTGCGCAAGGCTTCGGCCACGCCGTCTTCATCATTGGAGCAGGTTACGAAATCGGCAGCTTCCTTTACCGCTTCCCAGGCATTCCCCATGGCTACCCCTACTCCGGCCCACTCCAGCATCTCCAGGTCATTATAGCTGTCTCCTATAGCCATTACTTCCGCCCGGCTTACCTGGTAATGGGATGCCACCACCCGCAGAGCATCCGCCTTATTGGCCTCCCGCACCATGACTTCCAGGAAAAAAGGTTTGGAAAGAGTGATATTAAGCTTCTCCCCATAGCAGTCTTTCAATTCCCGCTCCATGCTTAACAGTAGTTTCTTATCCTGGCTTACCGCCATGATTTTCATCGCCTTTCCACTGTCGGCAACCGTCAGCAGGTCGTCAACTATGACCGCCTTTATTCCTGACAGTTTCTCATAGTAAACACCTTCCTCGTCCAGCCTTTCCATCACTAACTGGTCATCCTGATAACTGTGATAATGAACTCCCTTATTTCTGAAATACCGGATCACTTCGGCTGCCGCTGCCGCAGGCAAAGGGTGGTAGTAAATTATTTCTTCCGAGCGCGAGTTTTTCACCAGTCCGCCCTGATAGGTTATCAGGGGGATATCTACTTTCATCTGTCTGGCATAGGGTAAGGCGGAACGGTACATACGGCCGGTGGCCAGGGTAACCAGAATACCCCTTTGCTGCACCTCGCTTATAGCCCGCAGGCAATTATCCGCTATTTTCAAACCCGAATCCAGCAGAGTATCATCTAAATCTATAGCTACCAACTTGATCAATTGCGAAAACCCTCCTTTAGTCAAAGGGACTATGCCATCGGCATCTATGGATGCCAAGAAGCCGAGCTGATGCCCGGCTTTTAAGAAAATTGGGTTATTAGCATACCCTTTTATTTGAAGTAAAATGTACGATCATCAACCAGGAAACTTATCAGGAAACTCAGCAGACTGAATATCAGAGCGCTCAGTATCGCCCAGCCAAAACCGTGAATATCGAATCCGCGAATAGTTATGGATGTAATCCACAACATAAAGCCGTTGATAACCAGGGTTAACAGTCCCAGGGTCATTATATTCAAGGGCAAGGTTAACATTATGAGCAAAGGGCGAATAACGGCGTTAATAACTCCTAAAAATATTGAACCGACCACAGCCGCCCAAGCAGTAAGATGAAAAGCCGGTATAATGGCTGCCGTTAAAATAAGGGCCACCACACTCAGCAACCACCTGATAACCCAACCATGCATTGATATACCCCCTCACCAATCAGCTTTCACCGGTTTATATTTTATATTCAACCGGTTTGCCATTATTCTAACATAATTTGCGAGTTTAACGGTTTATTTTCCGGGAAATCTTCAAAAATTTTTAAACTTTTCCCCCATTAAAGTAATTATAGACATTCTCGGCGGCCTGGCGGGTCATGCCGGGGATTGAGGCCAGTTCCTCCAGGGAAGCCTGCCTTATGGCCTTAACCGAGCCGCAATGGGCTAAGAGCTTCCTTTTGCGAGCCGGCCCGATTCCTTCAATCTTATCCAGGGCTGAAGCCCGTACCTTTCCTGAGCGGCGCTGGCGATTATATTCAATGGCAAAGCGGTGGGCCTCATCTCTTAGCCGCTGCAGTAATTGCAGGGCTTCGTCGCGGCGGGACAAACGCAGGGGATGAGCCGGGCCCGGAGTATAGATCTCCTCATTTTTTTTAGCCAGACTGAACAGCGGTATATCTACCTGCATAGCCCGGAGCACGTTGTTAACTGCGTTTACCTGTCCGGCGCCGCCGTCAATTAAAATTAAATCCGGCTCCGGCAGAAATGCCGGGTCTCCCTCCCGCGCCCGCTTAAAGCGCCTGGCCAGAGCCTCGCTCAACGAAGCAAAATCATCATTCTGGTCTATCTTCATCTTAAAACGGCGGTAGGCTTTGCGGTCTGCTACTCCACCGGTAAAAACCACCATGGAAGCCACCGTCTCTTCTCCCCCCAGGTGGGATATGTCATAACACTCTATCCTTTCCGGGATCACTTCCAGTTCCAGCACCTGGCTCAGGTGTTTAAGGATTGCCAGGTTCTCCTCTTCTTTATCGTGTCTCTCCTGCCAGAGCAAGGCGGCGTTATTTAAGACCATATCCAGGAGACTTTTCTTATCCCCCCGCTGCGGTACCCGCATTTCCACCTTGCGTCCGCTTTTAGCCTTGAGCCAGGATTCCAGCACGTCCATTTCCGCCGGCAAATGGGAGACCAGTATCTCTCCCGGTATATCCGGGCGCTCATCATAGTAATGCTTGAGGAAAAATTCCATCAGCTCAGCTTCATCTTCGGCAATCGCCCGGTTCAGCCAGAAGGTGTCTTTGGCTATGATAGTACCGCCGCGGATTTTAAAAACCAGCGCCAGTCTTTTTATTTCTTCTCCGGCCAGTACAATCAAATCCAGGTTGTAGGAATTCTCAAAACTAATTTTCTGCTTTTCACCGATTTTTTTCATGCTTTCTATCTGATCACGCAGACGCGCGGCTTTTTCAAATTCCAGATGGGCAGCCGCATTTTTCATTTCTTCTTCTTTCTGCTGCAAGAGCTCACGTGATCTGCCCTCCATGAAGTCCAGCAATGAATCCACCACCTGGCGGTACTCCTCCGGGCTGGTGGCTCCGCTGCAGGGAGCCAGACAGCGTCCGATATCACGGTTCAGGCAGGGCCGTATGCCCGTTCTTAAGGTCTTACAGGTGCGCAGAGGAAAAACCAGGTTTAAAAGCTTCATGGTCTCGCGCAGAGAGGTAACATCGGTATAGGGGCCAAAGTAGCGGCTGACTCCGTCTTTCTCTTCCCTTACCAGGGATACCCGGGGATAGGCTTCGCCCGTGCTTATCTTCAGGTAGGGGTAGGTCTTGTCATCCCGCAATTGGATATTGTATCTGGGTTTATAGGTTTTAATCAGGTTGTTCTCCAGGATAAGGGCTTCAACTTCGCTGCCGGTGACCACATAATCAAAATCGGCCACCCGCGCCATCATCGCCCGCACCTTGGGATGCAGTTTAGCCGGGGACTGGAAATAAGAGCGCATGCGGTTACGCAGGGCTTTGGCCTTACCCACGTAGATAACCCGGCCCTCCTGATCTTTATAAATATATACCCCCGGCTTAAGAGGCACATTTATAAGCCGCGCACGCATTTCTTCCATCAATTGATCCTTGAATATCATTAATTGTTAACAGCTGATAGTGAATAATCAATGCTCTAGGCAGGAAATCGGCTACTTTCCATATAATTAAGGAAAGCAGAGCTTTTTTATAAACATGCAATTGCATAATCCTATGGACATTATAAAATATAAAGAAAAGCAAAGCAAAAAACACTTATTGGCACATAAAAAATGAGGGGGATATTTATGAGTAAACTTAGCCCTGACCAGACCAGCAGCCTGGTTGCAGATATCGTCGCCAGTTACCGTGAGGATCCGCCCGAAAATATTCTGGATTCTGCTTCCATACCTAATCGGGAAAACATCATTCAAATTATCTTTATGCTCAGAGAGCTGCTGTTTCCCGAATATTTCGGGCAGCGGCACCTTATCAGCACCACCATTGAATACCATATTGGGGATCTTTTAATTAGCATTCAGCAAAAGCTCCACGAGCAAATTACTTATGCCTTTCACCATCGGCCCCATCATAACCAGGGTTCGATTGATGAAATTATTTTTGCCCTTTTAAGCAAAATTCCTGAACTCAGAAAAACGATACAAATGGACGTTCAGGCGGCTTTCGACGGCGATCCTGCCGCCGCTGACAAGGACGAAATAATTTTCTCCTACCCCGGAGTTTTTGCAATTTTTGTCTATCGCGTGGCGCATGAGCTGCAGAGGCTTTCAGTTCCGCTTATTCCAAGAATTATGACCGAATACGCTCACAGTGTAACCGGTATTGATATCCACCCGGGAGCCACCATCGGCAAGTATTTCTTCATTGATCATGGCACCGGGGTTGTTATCGGTGAAACCACTACGATCGGCGATAATGTCAAAATATATCAGGGAGTTACCCTGGGCGCTCTCTCCACCCGGGCCGGCCAAAATCTGCGCGGGGTAAAACGTCACCCTACCATTGAAGACGATGTTACTATCTACTCGGGTACATCTATTCTGGGCGGTGA
>DHCD01000034.1:3009-3628 GCA_002398105.1 Syntrophomonas sp. UBA4911 | reverse complement strand
CTCTAAGAATTTCTTTCAAATATTGCCCGGTATAAGATTCGGGGTGGCGGGCTACTTCTTCCGGAGTCCCCTGGCATATGATCTCGCCGCCCTTGTCCCCGCCTTCCGGACCCAGGTCGATAATATAATCAGCCGTTTTGATCACATCCAGGTTATGCTCAATAATAAGAACGGTATTGCCATTATCTGCCAAAATGTTTAATACGCTAAGCAAGTGTTTAATATCATCCTTGTGCAGCCCGGTGGTAGGTTCATCCAGTATATACATGGTTTTACCGGTAAAACGCCGGGACAGCTCAGTAGCCAGCTTTACCCGCTGGGCTTCTCCCCCGGAAAGGGATGGAGCCGGCTGCCCTAAGCGGACGTAACCCAGTCCCACATCCTGCAGGGTCTTTAATTTACGGTGGATTTTGGGAATGTGCTCAAAAAAGTCCACCGCCTCGTCAACGGTCATCTCCAGCACATCAGCTATGGTCTTGTCCTTGTATTTTACTTCCAGGGTCTCCCGGTTATAGCGTTTGCCTTTGCAGACTTCACAGGGAATATAGACATCGGGCAGAAAATGCATCTCGATTTTAATGATGCCGTCACCGGAACAAGCTTCACAGCGTCCCCCATG
>DHCD01000034.1:0-2754 GCA_002398105.1 Syntrophomonas sp. UBA4911 | reverse complement strand
CCATCAAAAGCACCGGTGTAAGTGGCCGGATTGGAGCGTGGAGTCCGGCCTATGGGAGACTGGTCTATATTAATAACTTTGTCTATCTCCTCCATCCCCTTTAATCCCTCATGCCGCCCGGGGCGGTGCCTGCCCCCGTGCAGCTTCTTCATCAGGGCGGGATAGATGATATCCTCCACCAGGGTGCTTTTACCCGAACCTGATACCCCGGTTATAACCACCATCTTGCCCAGGGGTATGTCCACGTCGATATTTTTCAGATTATGCTGGGAAGCGGATTGCACCAGCAGGGATTTACCGTTGCCGGCACGACGCCGGCTCGGTACTTCTATATCCATGCGGCCCGAAAGGTATTGACCGGTAAGGGAACGCTCACTGGCCATTATATCCTCCAAACTGCCCTGGGCCACTACTTCTCCCCCCTGGACGCCGGCCCGGGGTCCGATATCAACAATGTGATCGGCGCTTTTTATGGTATCCTCGTCATGCTCCACTACCACCACGGTATTGCCCAGATCGCGCAGCCGCTTCAGAGTAGCCAGCAGGCGGTCATTGTCCCGGGGGTGCAAACCGATGCTGGGTTCATCCAGTACGTACAGCACCCCTACCAGGCTGGATCCCACCTGGGTAGCCAGGCGTATGCGCTGGGCTTCCCCTCCGGACAGGGTTCCAGCCGCCCGGTCCAGGGTCAGGTAGTCCAGTCCCACATCTACCAGGAAGGTAAGCCTGGCTTTGATTTCCTTGATTATCTGGCGGGCAATATAGGCTTCCCTCTCGCTCAGCTGCAGCTCAGTGAAGAACTGATAGGCATCGCGCACCGACATGGAGCTTACTTCGCTGATAGATTTATGCCCCAGCAGTACCCAGAGTATTTCTTCCTTGAGCCTCTTACCCTGGCAGCGGGGGCAGGGACTGGAAGTCATATATTTTTCTATTTCCTCGCGCATGGCTTCGGATTTGGTTTCACGGTAACGGCGTTTAAGATTGTTTATTATGCCTTCATAGCCGCTGCTAAAGGAACTGGCCTCACCGTAGGAGTTGGTATAGTCGACCTTGAAACGTTCCTCGCCATTACCATAGAGAATGATATCACGCTGTTTGCGGGTCAAATCCTTGACCGGCCGATCCAGCGGTATTTTATGCTTCTGCGCCATGGCGGTCATAACCTGATGATAAAAGGTATAAAAATTGTTGGACCAGGGGATTATCGCTCCATCAGCCAGGCTTTTATCCTCATCCAGAACCAGGGAGGGGTCGATTTCCCATTTTTCCCCCAGGCCGTCACATTCCGGACAGGCGCCGAAAGGACTGTTAAAAGAAAACATGCGGGGACTCAGCTCCGGTAGGCTGAATCCGCAATCGGGGCAGGAAAAGTCCTGGCTGAACATCATTTCCTGTTCCCCCTCCTCCTCCAGGCGGTGAACCATCACCAGGCCCTCACTCAATTGAAAAGCGAGCTCCAGCGATTCCGCCAGGCGGCTGCGGATGCCATCCTTGATTATCAGCCGGTCGACCACGGCACTGATATTATGCTTCTTGTTTTTGTCCAGTAAAATCTCTTCATCGGAGGTATATTCGTAGCCATCCACCAGCAAGCGGACAAAACCGTCCCGAAAAAGGTTGGCGATGGTTTTTTTATGCTCCCCTTTCTGTCCCCGGATTACCGGAGCCAGCACCTTGATCTTGCTGCCGGCGGGCAGGCTCAGGAGGCTGTCCACCACCTGGTCCACCGTCTGCCGCCGGATAGGCTGGTGGCAATGAGGACAATGGGGCGTACCTACCCGGGCAAAAAGCAGGCGCAGATAGTCATAGATTTCAGTCACCGTCCCTACCGTGGAACGGGGATTGTTGGAAGTCGATTTCTGGTCTATGGAGATAGCCGGAGAGAGCCCTTCAATGTAATCTACATCCGGTTTGTCCATCTGGCCCAGAAACTGGCGGGCATAGGTGGAAAGCGACTCCACATAACGCCGCTGGCCTTCACTGTAAATAGTGTCAAAAGCCAGACTGGACTTGCCCGAACCTGACACCCCGGTAAATACCACCAGTTTATCCCGGGGGATGACTACGTCAACATTCTTAAGATTATGCTCCCGGGCCCCTTTTACATATATATAATCCTTCACGATAATCCTCCTGAGTTATTAAAGCTGCAATATTTAATATTTAACCCTCCATGGCCCGCAGGGCCATACCCAAATAGGGCATACCCATAGGGCGCAGGCAGGCAACCAAGTATGAAATAATCCAATGGTTCGATTATCTTTTTGACGCGGAATTCCGGGAATCTAAAGAAATACGCGGAAAATTTTTAAAAAAACACCTCAGTTCCCTGAGATTCCGCGGGTTCCGCGTCTCTTGATTAAATCCGGGTAATCTGAATCTGCGTTATTTTCTTTTCCTGGATTTGCCCCGATTACTCCGGGCCGGCTGCTGCAGCTCCCTGATGGTGTCGCGGAGCTGGGCGGCGCGTTCGAATTCCAGTCTTTCGGCAGCCGCCTGCATTTCCAGTTCCATCTCCGTGATGAGGCGCCGGCGTTCTTCCCGGGGCAGTTTTTTCAACCCGCTGATATCATAATCGGCCGGTTCTTCCGCAATGGTGGCTTCTACCACTGCATATACCGCCTTTTTAATGCTTTCCGGAGTGATATTATGCTTTTTATTATATTCAATCTGCAGCTGGCGGCGGCGATTAGTTTCATCTATAGCCAGGCGCATGGAATCAGTTATACGGTCGGCATACATCAGTACCCG
>DHCD01000010.1:55682-117593 GCA_002398105.1 Syntrophomonas sp. UBA4911 | reverse complement strand
GTGGTGCAGTTCAAATCTGAAGCCATCACTTTTTCGATAGTAATCACAGGCAATCCAGGAGTGTCCATGGCCCAGGGCCTGGTAGATCACAGGTTTATCCGCGGTCACTTCGCCGGAAAGCTTTTCATTGCACAGAATATGCATATTGATCAGCTTAAAGCACAGCTCATACGCTGAAACCGTAATGCCCCATCTTCCCACCCCGGCTTTTATTCCGTGGGCATCTGAGCCGCCATAAGCAGATACCTTTTTCCCCTCCAACTGCAGCTGGTCAAATTTTTTTAAGGCCTGGAAATAAGGCGGGGCTAATCCTGCCACCGGATTCAGGAGCAGGTAGAGGCCTTTCCCGATACCGATAAAAGCATCTCGATATTGGGAAAGATAGTTCCATATCTCAATTCCCTGAAAACCATCAACATTCCAGTCTTTCCAGGGGAAAGTACGTCCCTCCTGATAATAAGGCGAGCCTTTTTCAAAGGGATGAGCAATAATGCCGATGCCCTTTTGCCGGTTGACGGCATTGATAACCTGCTGCGGATCATTATCGTTGTTGGCAACCGGCTCTTCCACTCCCAAGGCCAGGTAGTGATTGCATTTCTCATTTATCTCCATTCCTATTAAAACCAGCGCCTGGTCGTAATATCCCTCTTCCCCGTTGTCCAGCCCCTCCAGGGTAAAATGATCGGTGATTATAATAAAATCCAGCCCGGCCCGGGAAGCATGCGCTGCGATTTCTTCAATGCTTCCTCCCCCGTCCGAATAGCGGGAGTGTATATGAATATTACCCCTGTATTCAAACACTTTGCTTTCTCCCTCAGTCGCTTGCCGATTCGTATATTCTAGCTTATCAGAGCACTATCTATATTATACTTCCAGAAATTAATAGACCCGAGGTTTTACCTCGGGTCAAAGGTTAAGTATTAAACCAAAGCGTTGGAAAGCGTATCTGGTGCCTTACATAGAGGCTCCAGTCCCTTTACAGCTCATAGAGATGTTTTTCATCAATAAATTTTATCCCTTTGGCTTCAAAAGTATTACAGGCTTTTGCCAGATCCTCAACTTTAAATACTACCAGGGCATCTTTTTCGGAGGTACCCAGGAAAGCATATAAATACTCAATATTAAGGCCAGACTCCGCCATTTGTTCCAATACTGTCGCCAAGCCCCCGGGAGAATCAGGAACCTGTACCGCAACCACCTCGGTCTCACTAACGGTAAAATCAGCTTCCTTCAATATGCGATAAGCCTTGCCCGGGTCATTAACAATGAGACGCAGAATCCCAAAATCGGATGTATCGGCAATGGAGAGGGCTCTGATGTTTATTCCGGCATCCCCAAGCACCCGGGTGACATGGGAGAGACGGCCTGCCTTGTTTTCCAAAAAAACTGATATCTGCTTGGCCATTTGTCTACCTCCTTTAAATGTTTCTTCGATCAATAACTCTCTTGGCCTTGCCTTCGCTTCTTTGTATAGACTTAGGCTCAACCAAACGGATTTTCGCGTTGATACCCAATGCGCTTTCCATTTCTTTCCCGATCAACGCACCTAATTCCTCTAATTTTCTGACTTCATCACTGAAAAGTTTTTCCGATACCTCGACCTGTATTTCCAGTTGATCCAGGGTGCCCCTACGCTCCACAATGAGCAGGTAATGAGGTTCTACTCCCGGTATGTTCAACAGGACGCTTTCTACCATGGACGGGAAAACATTCACTCCCCGAATAATAACCATGTCATCGGAGCGTCCCAGAACTTTTTTCATTCTGGCATGAGTCCT
Source organism: Syntrophomonas sp. UBA4911 (assembly GCA_002398105.1). GTDB lineage: Bacteria > Bacillota > Syntrophomonadia > Syntrophomonadales > Syntrophomonadaceae > UBA4844. The sequence goes on along the minus strand of DHCD01000010.1, from coordinate 115,815 downwards.
GCCGCAATCACAAATATTGCGGTCAATCGCGGTCAGATCACGGGTGCGGTAACGTATCAAGGGCAGAGCTTCCTTGCTGATAGTAGTTATAACCATCTCCCCCGTGCTGCCGTCGTCCAGCACTTTTCCACTCTGGGGGTCGATTATCTCGGCGATAAAGTGGTCTTCAGCTATGTGCAGCCCCTGTCTGCATCCGCATTCTATAGCCACTCCGGGCCCTATTATCTCAGTTAAGCCATAAATGTCAAAAGCCTTGATCTTAAGTTTGTTCTCAATGTCCCGGCGCATGTTTTCCGACCAGGGTTCGGCTCCAAATATTCCGGCTCTAAGTTTGAGATCGGCAGGTTCAATCCCCATTTCCTGCATTATTTCATACATAAACAGGACATAAGAAGGAGTACAGGTCAACTCGGTGGTTCCAAAATCCTGCATCAACATTATCTGCCTTTTGGTGTTGCCGCCGGAGCTCGGTATGACTGAAGCTCCAATTTTTTCGGCTCCGTAATGAACCCCCAATCCCCCGGTGAAGAGGCCGTAGCCATAAGCATTTTGAATTACCGAATAGCGGGTGGCTCCCGCACTGGTCAAAGCCCGGGCCATTAACTCGGACCAGGTATCAAGGTCCTTGCGTGAATAACCTACTACGGTCGGTTTTCCGGTAGTACCTGATGAGGAATGAATTCTAACTACTTCACTCATGGGAAGGGTGAACAACCCGAAAGGATAATTGTCACGCAGATCCTGCTTGGTGGTAAAGGGCAGCTTTTCCAGATCCTCCAGGCATTTGATATCTTCAGGCCGGATTCCCGCCTGATCCATTTTCGCCTTGTAGGCCGGGACAAAAGCATATACCCGGTACACTGTTTCCTTCAGCCTTCTCAGCTGCAATTCCCTCAGTTGTTCCCGAGGCATGCATTCTTTTTCTTTATCCCAGTAAGACATTAGTTCTACCTCCTTCAATATTTTTCCTGCAAGTAAGTTAAATATTTACAAAATTTTAAAATCGGGCATTCCGGACAGCGAGGTTTGCTTTTTTTGCAATACCCGGCTCCCACTCCAACCAGGAGGGCATGATACTCATTGTAGATATATAAGTCGGGAGGAACGTGATGTTCCATAAAATCCTGCATATCCCGGTAAGAAATATCCTCGTCGGTCAATCCCAGACGATGCAAGATCCTTTTGGTATAGGCATCAACCACAAAAATCAACTTATCTCCGGCATAGAGCAGAATGGAATCTGCCGTTTCCGGTCCTATGCCCCATACCGCCAAAAGTTCTTCCCGTAGTTTAGGCAGCGGTTCCTGAAACATGAGGTCAAGATCACCATCATACTTATCAGCTATATAAGCCATAAGGGCTTTCAGCTTTTTAGACTTCTGCCGATGGTATAGAGCAGGTCTGATCTGTTCGGCCAGGATTTCCTGGTCCACATCCAAAAGGGCGTTGATATCTATGAGCCGGGCCGATTTTAAATTATCAATGGCTCTTTTTACGTTTCTCCAGGCTACTGCCTGGGTGAGGACAGCCCCGATTATAATCTCTAAGCGGGATTCTCCCGGCCACCATCCCCGCGGGCCAAAGTGTCCCAGCAGGGCTTCATATATTTGCCGGAGCATATCCGGGCTTGGCTGCATGCAACACCCTCCTTATTTATTGCGCCAGCAAATCGTTAATGACTACTGATGCCAAAAGCAGGCCGGCGCTGGCAGGTACGGTAGCTATACTGCCCAGTTCTCCGGATTCGCCTGGAGCTGGTTTAAGCGGCGGCTCCAGGGAGAATACCACCTTGAATCCGGTGTAAATCTCCTCTTTATGCAGTTCCCTTCTTAACCGGCGGGCCAGGGGACAGACACTGGTATCTTTAATATCGGCAACCTTCAAGAGCAAGGGGTTAAGTCTGCGCGCTGCACCCATTGAACTTATTACCGGGATGTTTTTTTCCAGGCAGGATTTAATAAGATGGACCTTATCCGGCAGGGAGTCGATAGCGTCGATTACATAATCAAGCTGAGGGGAAAGAATCTCTTCACTGCTGCGGCGGTTAAAGGTTACGGTATGTTTAGCCACTGTCAGGGCTGGATTGATATCCAATAAACGGGCGGCTACCACATCAGTTTTATACCCGCCCAGGGTGGAATGGAGAGCAGGCAGCTGGCGGTTGATATTACTGGCTTCAATCCGGTCATGATCCACCAGGAGTATGCTCCCGGTTCCACACCGGGCCATAGCCTCAGCCGCATAGGAACCCACTCCGCCCAGACCGATAATCGCAATGGAGCTTTCCTGCAATTTTTTCATTTTGGCACTGCCCAGTAATACTTCCGTCCTTCTAAAAGCTTCTTTCATCTGACATACCCTTCGCTATGGTTATTTTTACAAACAAAAACCCCACCGAGCCGTGGCGCCGTAGTTTAAACCTGCATCGCAGGTGGGTGCCCTCCTTCGTGATTAATGTTTCCCACTAAAAGATGTGGGTCTACAGCCTCACGCAGAGACAAGGCTCCCTAGTTTTTGGTGTTGGCAAAAACTTAACGGCAATTCACACGTACACAGCAGGGATTAACTTTTAAAGGTTTTTACTTTTGCTAACTTGAATATAGCACAGATCCAACACTTCTTCAAGAAAGTGCTGTACACCACTATCCACCATTTCTGGCACCTGCGCTATTTTTCTCTGATCTTCAGAGCTAATTCCCGCAACTGTTTGGGACTCACCGGAGAAGGAGCTTCGGTCATGGGACAGGATGCGCTCTGGGTCTTGGGAAAGGCCATAACATCACGAATGCTCTGGCGGCCGGCCATTATCATCAACAACCGGTCGATACCGAAGGCTATTCCCCCATGGGGAGGAGTCCCATATTGGAAAGCTTCCAATAAATACCCAAATTTATCTTCCGCTTCTTCGGGGCTGATATTAAGCAGAGAGAACATTTTTTCCTGCCAATCCCGGCGGTGTATTCTGATGCTTCCTCCGCCGATTTCGGTTCCATTGAGGATCAGGTCATAGGCCCGGGCCTTGACTGCTCCAGGGTTGGTGTCAAGCAAAGCATAATCTGTTACCTGGGGAGAGGTAAAGGGATGATGTACGGCCACGTAGCGTTTCTCTTCCTGGTCATATTCGAGCAGAGGAAAGTCTACCACCCAGATAAAGTTCAAAATGTTTTCATCAACCAGTTTAAGCCGCTTGCCCAACTCCAAGCGTAAGTTACCCAGAACCCGGGCTACCACCTCGGGCTGGTCAGCGGCAAAGAGCAGGAGATCCCCGGGCTGGGCCTTCAAAGCAGCCAGCAGTTCCTGCATTTTTTCCGGGCTGAAAAACTTGGCAATGGGTGATTTCAGTTCATTTTCAGTCACTACTATCCAGGCCATACCCCGGGCTCCGTTCTGCACCGCCATTTTGCCCAAATCGTCAATCTCCCGCCGGGTGAAGGAAGCGCAGGTTTTGGCATTGATGGCCCGTACCACTCCACCCGCCTGAACGGCGGCTGAGAAGACCTTGAAGTCCACGTCTTTGACTATGGCGGTAATATCCTGAATTTCCAGCCCAAAGCGCAGATCCGGTTTGTCACTGCCGTATTTCTTCATAGCTTCGTCATAGGCTATACGGGGGAAAGGGATATCAACCCGGCGGCCGATCCCCTGGCCAAATATATCCTGTACCAGTTGTTCCACCAAAGTAAAGATATCTTCTTCGTCTATAAATGACATTTCCATATCCAGTTGGGTAAATTCCGGCTGGCGGTCGGCTCTTAAATCTTCATCCCGGAAACAGCGGGCAATCTGGAAGTATTGCTCCATACCTGCCACCATCAGCAATTGCTTGAATATCTGGGGCGACTGCGGCAGGGCATAGAACTGCCCCGGATGTACCCGGCTGGGGACCAGGTAATCTCTGGCCCCTTCGGGCGAGCTTTTAGTCAGCATCGGAGTCTCTATCTCCAGGAAACCGTTTTTATCCAAAAAATCACGCATTATTTTAATAACCCGGTGACGCAGGATAAGATTATCCCGCATTTCGGGGCGGCGCAAATCCAGGTAGCGGTACTTAAGCCTTAAGTTCTCATCCACCTCAATATCATTTTCAATATAAAAGGGAGGAGTGCGGGCGGCACTGAGGACCTCCATTTTCTCCACATAGACTTCAATTTTACCGGTTTTCAGGCTGGGGTTTTCGGTCTCCTGCGGCCGGCGGCATACTTTCCCCTTTACCGCAATCACATATTCATTGCGCACCTGTTCCGCCAGGTGGAAAGCTTCCTGGTCAACCTCGGGACTGAATACTATCTGGATTAAGCCGAACCGGTCCCGCAGGTCAATAAATATCAGTCCGCCGTGATCCCTCCTGCCGTTAATCCAGCCGTTGAGTATAACCTTTTCCCCTACGTTCTGTAGGTCAAGTTCTGTTGTCCTATGAGTTCTCTTCATCTGCCCCTGTCCTCCTCTAAGCTATGGCCAGTCTATGCTTTACAGAATTAATGATGTCCTGATCGCTAATCTGAACCTGCTCTTTGCTTTGCATATCTCTAAGGGTATAAAATCCCTGAGCGATTTCCTCTTCACCAATAATTATAGCCAATCGTGCTCCCAGTTTATCCGCATATTTCATCTGCGCCCGCCCGCTGCGTCCCATATAATCCTTTTCCGCCCTGATGCCGGCCAGGCGTAAGCGGGTCAGTAGTTCCAGAGCTTGAGGCTCATAAGCATCATTCATTATAGAAATAAAGACATCGGTATTGCCTGCATTAATCTCTCTGCCGGCCACAGTATCCACAGCCAGCAGTAAACGCTCTATACCCATGGCAAAACCTATCCCCGGCAAATCGGGCCCCCCGCATTCCGCTACCAGACCGTTATACCTTCCTCCTCCACCGACGGCACTTTGAGCGCCGATACCCGGAATGTGAATCTCGAAGGCGGTATTGGTGTAGTAATCCAATCCCCGCACCAGGTTGTCGTCATGCTGGAAGTCAATATGGCTGGCTTTTAAAGCTTCTTTTACCGCCGCATAATGCCGGGCGCAATCATGGCAGAGGTGCTCCAGCAGGGTGGGATAACCGGCTATGGCCCGGTGACAGGTATCCTCCTTGCAATCCAGCACCCGTAAAGGGTTTTGCTCATATCTGGTCTGACAGTCAGAGCACAGCTTATCTTTTACCGGAGTTATATAGGCGATGAGTTTTTGCCGATACAGTTCCCGGCACTGGGGACAGCCCACGGAATTGATATGCAGTTCGTAGTCATTTAAACCCAGACGTTTTAATACCTCCACCAAAAGGATAATGACTTCCGCGTCCAGATAAGGGTTATTGCTGCCAAAGGCTTCCACCCCGAACTGATGGAACTGCCGGTAACGTCCGGTTTGAGGACGATCATAGCGAAACATCGGTCCTATATAATACCATTTAGCCGGCAGTATTCCGCTGTAAATGCTGTGCTCAATCAAAGCCCGGGCACAGGAGGCAGTATTCTCCGGTCTCAGAGTGAGACTGCGGGAAGATTTATCCTTGAAGGTATACATCTCTTTGGTCACTATGTCGGTACTGGTTCCGACCCCGCGTTCAAATAATTCGGTATGCTCAAAAATAGGGGTGCGTACTTCCTGATAGCCGAAAATCTCAGCGGTTTCCCTCAGTATCTTTTCCACATAGTGCCATCTCCCGGTGTCGGGCGGCAGAATGTCGTATGTACCCCGAGGCGCTTTAATCTGCATGGTTTCTCCTCTTATTCCACCGGAAGCCGGTACCGGGCTTCCGGAATTTAGTACTTGAATAATTCTAAGGTAAGGCCTTGAGCTTGTCAACTTTACGCTGGATGAGGGTTTCCACGCTTTCTACATAGCTGTCGGGATTCCTCGGATTGTACAGAGAACTTAACGACCAGTCCCCGGGATTAACAAATTTACTGGCGCCACCTCCTCCCAGCCCGATTATGGTCTGCCTTTCCTCCATCATCTGGATATTGTATAAACAGAAGTGCCCTTTAAGGGAGTAGCCGGTATTCTCCATATTGGCCCGCATATACTTCTGCCGGTACAGATAATAAGGCAAATATCCGGCCTGCCGGAAAGCGGCGGCAAAGTAGTCCACTCCCTGCCGGACTTCTTCCACCCTTGAGGCGCCGGCCCCAGCTTTGCCCATCTCGGCCATCTTGGAGCCGCGTTTTATAGCTAGAGTATGGACGGTAATATTTTCAGGATGCAAAAGTAAAATTTTTTCTGCTGTGTACATGTTTTCCCGAAGGGTTTCTCCGGGAAATCCCACGATAAGATCCATATTAATATTTTTAATTCCTGCTTCTCGAGCCCATTCTACCGATCGCACCACTCCTTCCTGATTATGCTTTCTCCCTATCTGCAGCAGGGTGAAATCATTCATGCTTTGAGGATTGATACAGACCCGATCCACTCCCAGTCTTTCAAGTTGGCGCAGCTTAGCCGGGTTCAGGGTGTCAGGTCTGCCCGCCTCTACCGTAATCTCTACCGTCGCCGAGGATATATAGCTTTCGTGGAGCAGTTCGAACAACCTGCTCATATCCTCGGTAGAGAGCACGGTAGGGGTGCCTCCTCCCAGATATATGGATTGCACCGCCAATCCCAGATCGTTAATCAGAACGCCGATTACCTCCATCTCTTTCCGCAGGGCCGCCAGAAATGGCCTTAACTCGTTATCGTAGCTGTGCAGCACCGCCCCGCTGAAGGAACAGTAGTTGCAGCGCCCGGGACAAAAGGGAATGCCGATATATACGCTTATCAGCCTGCCGGCAGTCTCAGGGTCCGGCAGATAGGGTCTTTCATTGCCGGCCACTTCCACCAGCAAATCAGCTTTCTCCTTTTGCAGCTGGTATTCATGCTGTAGCCGCTCTCCTATATCCGCTGCAGACATGCCCTGATCCCAAAAACGATGAATCAGTTTGACCGGCCGCATTCCGGTCAGAATACCATAGCTATTGACCGGCTGCCCCAGGTGTTCTTCCAGCAAGCGGAAAGTGAAAATACGCGCCCGTTTTTTGATTTCAGTTCTGCGCCCCTCTTCCGCCGCGTTCAGCTCAAAGCTCCGCTCTTCGGCAGTCACCCGGGCGCCATCTTTTATGCTTCCCCGGATTGATATAATATGGGTATTTTCATTCAGGGCAATCGCTATTTCCATATTCGCTTGCCCGTTTTTTTCCCGTACCAGGACGGCATCAGGATAAGCCATGCGTATAAGTTCATGTAAGGCATCGTACAGGTATTCCGGCCGGTAATCAAAATGTATGATCATTTTTAACCTCCAATTTATCATCTGCTAGCGGAAGAGCTTTGGGATATGAGCCCAGGTATTTTATCCGGGGGCATAATCGCTCCATTTCCTCAAGCGCCGGCTGCAGGTCTTCACCGGCCGGAGTATCCACTTCAATGTAAAAGTTATAACCGGCTCGCGCATTCGGGCCGGGATAGGATTCAATCTTGCTAAGATTCAGGTTCCTGCCGGCAAAGATGCCTAAAACTTCATATAAAGCGCCTGCTCTATCCGCCAGAGAAAAAATGATGCTGCTTTTATCCCCTTTAGTTTCTCTCTTTTCCTGGACGATGTGAATAAAACGGGTAACATTATTTTCACCGGCTATATCCGGATATATTATCTTCAGCCCGTAAATCATAGCTGCCTGGCTATTGCCGATGGCGGCTGCCTTTCTGACCTCCCGGCGCAGCATGGCAGCCGCTCTGCCGGTACTGGCACAGATTTCAGTTCGCACCGCGGACAGATGCCGGGCAATAAAAGCCTGGCACTGGTGAAGAGCGACGGGCTGGGTAATCAGCCATTCAATTTCCTCCAGGCGGTATTTTTTACAGGCCATCAGGTCTTGCCTTATAGGAAGGTTCATTTCCCCTCGTATTCTGACCCGGTTCTCCTGCAGACACCGGATGGTTTCTTTTATTGAACCGGCCAGAGAATTTTCTACCGGCACCAGGGCTTCTTCTACCGCACCCATGCTTACCAGCGTAAAAACCTGACTGATGGTAGCGGCCGCCACTATATCATCCCGCTTCCCCCAATAGCTGCAAGCGGCTTCCTCACTGAAGGTTCCTCGGGGACCCAGTACAGCGCAAGCCATTAGCGTATTCTCCTTCCCACCGCCCGGGCCACCGGTTCGATCGTCCGCATCAATTGGCTGAATCCTTTAGGAGTTAGGGACTGTTCACCATCGGACAGGGCTTTTTCCGGGTGGGGATGGACTTCCACCATAATACCGTCAGCCCCGGCGGCGATAGCAGCCTTGGCCATCGGAGTAACCAGGCTGCGTACCCCGGTGGCATGACTGGGGTCGACCAGTACCGGCAGGTGGGACAGTTCTTTAACCAGAGCCACTGCAGACAGATCCAGGGTATTACGGGTCCAGGGCTCGGCGGAGCGAATTCCCCGCTCACACAATATTACCTGATTATTCCCCCCGGCCAGAATATACTCGGCTGCCAGCAGCCATTCTTCAATGGTGGCCGCCAGTCCCCGCTTCAATACTACGGGTTTATCTATTTTTCCCAATTTACGGAGCAGGGCAAAATTATGCATATTCCTGGCTCCAACCTGGATTATATCCGTATACTCAACCACTAATTCCATATCTTCGCTATCCATCAATTCCGTAATTACCGGCATATTCATGTCCTCACCCACCCGGGCCAGAATCTTCAGTCCCTCTTCACCCAGTCCCTGAAAGCTGTAAGGCGAAGTGCGCGGTTTATAAGCTCCTCCCCTTAAAAAGGCCGCTCCGCATCCTCTGACTTTGAAAGCGGTTTCTTTTAATATTTCCTCACTTTCAACCGCACAGGGCCCGGCTATTACAGCCAATTGTTCTCCCCCGATAATGCATCCCTTGACCTTTGTCAGGCTGACTTCTTCCCGGTTCTTTCTTGCCACCAGCATTTCGCCGCCTTCGCGACTGGCTAATTTAATCATGTTACACCTCCTGATAAAATATAAACCTCTCGTCCCTATGGGACGAGAGGTTTATAAACACTTCCCGCGGTACCACCCAGTTTACCTTGCAGTCACTCAATAAGGATACAGGCTAAAACCCCACTCATCCATAAAAAAAGCTTCACATCCCTATGGGACGAGAAGCTTGTCGCTTACCCGCGGTACCACCCAAATTGCCTTAATCAGGCCCGCTTAGTAAAAGATACAGGTTTATCCGATATCCCCTCCCTTTTAACGGCGGGAGTTCCGCCACGACCTACTTGCATTCGTTTCAGCCGGGTGCTCCAAAGTGAACTTCATCGGGCTTTGTTATAGAGATGCTTACAGCCGGTGACATCTCTTCTCTGTATAACTCCACGCAACTACTTTACTTTTTCATGGCATTTGAAATATTGTTTAAATATTAGCATAAGCCTCAGTCAATGTAAAGGCGATTTTATAGAAAAGGATTGTTTTTTCTTTCAAAGCCGATGCTGGTGGCGGGACCATGCCCAGGATACACCACTACCTCGTCATCATAACAGAGCAATTTTTCCTTGATATTGGTTATGAGCTCTTTATATGAGCCTCCCGGGAAATCAGTACGCCCGATAGAACCGTAAAAAAGAGCGTCTCCGGAAAAAATTATATCCCCCGTCTTGAGCGCTACGCTTCCGGGACTGTGCCCGGGCACTTCAATGACTTCCAGTTCCACCGTATTACCGACTTTGATGATATCCCCTTCCTTTATAAACTGGTCAGCCGGAGGACTGGTGACCTTGCCGCCCATCAAAAATGAAAAGTTGGACACCGCATTGGTGAGCATCTTGGCATCCTTCTGGTGAATCATGATCTTAGCTCCGGTCAGCTCCTGCAAGCCCTGATTGCCGCCGATATGGTCAATGTGACCGTGGGTATTAATAATATAAACGGCTTTAAGGCCTTCCTCGTCCAGCAATTTTTTTATTCCCCGGGGATTGCCGCCGGGATCAATCACGGCTGCATCTTTAGTCTCTTCGCAGCCGACAATATAACAATTTACCCCCATATTGCTTATTTCCAGCCCTCTTAAAATCATCTCCCAATAACCTCCTTAATCAAAACAGCTTCTCACTATCCAATAAGATGGTACAGGGTCCGTCATTATCTATTTCCACCATCATATCGGCGCCAAATTCACCGGTTGCAACTTTTATTCCGGCCTGGGCTAACCACCGGACCGAGTATGCGAACAAAGGTAAGGCCAGCTCGGGCAACTCCGCATCGGAAAAACCGGGGCGTCTTCCTTTACGGGAATCTCCGTAAAGGGTGAACTGACTGACCAGCAATACCTCTCCGGCAATATCCAAAAGGGATAGATTCATTTTATCATCTTCATCCGGGAAAATCCTTAAGTTTATTATTTTATTCATCATATAGTCGGCATCCTCGGCACTGTCACCTTTTTTTATACCCAACAGGACCATCAAACCTTTGCCGATCCGGGCTATTTCTTTTTCTTCCACCATTACCCGGCTGCCGGTAGTTCTTTGCACAACTGCCCGCATTTACTGTTCACTCCTAATTTCGCCTGGCATAGTCCTTCTAACCTCCAGGATATCCTGAATTTGTTGAATACGCTGAATTACAGCCTGAAGCTGGGTGATATCCTTAATCTCTAATTTAAAATTCATAACCGCCAGATGGTTTCTGGTTACCCGTGAGAATACCGAATTAATTTGGATTCTGGTATCGGCAATAATATTCATAACATCGGTAGTCAGCCGGGGCCGGTCAAAAGCCCTGACTTCCAGTTCCACGATGTAGGTTCCCCGGTTATCAGCCCATTCTACTTCTATTATACGGTCCTTTTCCTGACGCAAATAATTCTGCAGATTGGGGCAATCATGACGATGCACCGAAACCCCCCGCCCTCTGGTAATGTAACCCAGCACCTTATCCCCGGGCAAAGGATTGCAGCAATGGGCCAGACGAATAGCCACTCCATCCACGCCCTTGACCTTGAGGGCACTGGTCTCCTTATCCAGGGCTGCATCCGGTTTGGTATTGACCGGAATATTGAGAATGTCTTCCACCTGGGCATCCTGGAAGAACATCTCTTTAAGCCGGGTTATTACCTGCTGAGCACTGACGCCATTATCCCCCAGTGCGGCATAGAGGTCGTCAACCGATAAAAAGCCGACCCGTTTGGCTACTTCCTGCAAACGGTCCTCCTTAAGAAACTCCTTTATATTCAGGTGCTTCTTCTTCAGCTCTTTCTCCAGCAGGTCACGACCTTTTATTATATTTTCTTCCCGTTTTTCTTTCTTGAACCATTGTTTAATTCTGCTTTTGGCGGAAGAAGTTTTGACAAAGTTCAACCAGTCCCGCGAAGGCCCGGAGGAACTCTTGGAGGTGATAATCTCGACAATATCCCCATTACCCAAGGGGTAATCCAGGGGAACTATGCGGCCGTTAACCCGGGCCCCGGAACATTTATGCCCTACCTCGGTATGCACCCGATAGGCAAAGTCCACCGGGCCGGCGCCTTTGGGCAATTCTACTACCGCCCCTTTGGGGGTGAATACAAAAACGGTATCATCAAAGAGGTCAATCTTTAATGATTCCATAAATTCGCTGGTGTCTTTGACATCCTGCTGCCATTCCAGTATCCGTCGCAACCAGGAAAGTTTTTCATCAAATTTCTTTTCCTTGGGGCTGCTGCCTTCCTTATAGCGCCAGTGAGCAGCTATCCCATATTCAGCCGTGCGATGCATATCCCAGGTGCGGATTTGCACTTCAAAGGGTTCCCCCCCTTTTCCCAGCAGGGTAGTATGCAGTGACTGATACATATTGGGCTTGGGGGTGGCCACATAGTCTTTGAAACGTCCGGGCAACGGTTTCCACATGGTGTGGATTATGCCCAGCACTCCATAACATTCCCTGATTTCGTTCACAATAACCCGGATGGCTATTTTATCATAGATTTCATCTATATCCTTCTGCTGTTTCACCATTTTTTTATATATGCTGTAGATATTTTTGGGCCGGCCCGCTATATCTGCTCTTATGCCTATCTGTTCCAGACCTTTTTTGATTTGCTCTATAATATCATGGACGTAGTCTTCTCTTTCTCTGCGTTTACGCTTAAGTCTTTTGGCAACCTCATAATACATTTCCGAATCCAGATAAGAAAAAGCCAAATCTTCCAGTTCCCATTTGAACTTGAAAACTCCCAGCCGGTGAGCCAGGGGGGCAAAAATCTCCAGGGTCTCTTTGGCGATTTCTTTTTGCTTGCGTTCGTTCTGGTAGTTGAGGGTTCTCATATTATGCAAGCGGTCAGCCAGTTTAATAAGTATGACCCTGATATCCCGGGCCATGGCAATAAACATTTTACGCAGGTTTTCAGCCTGCGCATCTTCGCGGGAAGCGAAGTCCAAACGATTCAGTTTGGTCACCCCATCCACCAGGAGGGCAATTTCCTCCCCGAAATCATTTAATATATTTACATAAGTAAAACTGGTATCCTCCACTACATCATGGAGCAGGGCGGCACAAAGCGACGGAGTGTCCAATTCGATTTCGGTCAGTATCAGGGCGACTTCCACCGGATGGATTATATACGGCTCGCCCGATATCCTTTTTTGCCCGGTATGCGCCGTTCGCGCATAGTTGTAAGCCCGTTCGATAAGCCCGAAATCTGCATCCGCATCGTACCGTTTTACCTTTTCAATTATCAATTGTACTGCAGGAACCATTGTACTCACCATGATAATATATTATTCAAATTCCTTTCCCAGCGGCTGAATTCTTTCTTCTCCACCTGACCTTCCAGATAATAGAGCGAGTTTCTCAGGTCAACCCTGGAATTGCCGGGCCTGATAAACTTTATTGCCATAATACTACCTTTTTTTGTGAAGTCGCACAAGTCCAGATCTGCTATGCTGTCAAGAACTCCCACGAGGTCAGCCGGTTTGAAATCTCTTTGCAGATAAGCCCCGATCGCAGAGCTTAACCGGTCAATCCCCGCCGTCAGCGGATGATATCGCCTGGTTTTAAAATAGCTCAATACCCCTTTAAGGAGTTCGGTTCCGGGATAACAGCGCTCCAGGTATTGGCGGTTAAACTCCAGATCATCGCGCTTAAAAAGGATAGTGGCTTCCCTATCCTCCCCTGCGGCCAGCTGATTCATCACCATCTGGGCTTCGTAAAGGCTATAGGGGGCATCCGCAAAAAAAACGTCGGTATCACCCAGCCCGGTTACACCAGTACTGGCTCCATCAGATAGCAATATCCCTCCGGATTGCATAAAATGCCGGCGTATAACCTTTCTTTGCCGGATATCCCCTATCCCTGCTTCCACTTTTAAGCTGTCCCGGCCGGCAAAAGCCTGCAAAGTGGTATTACGATTGGCATACAGGAGCACGCGGCGTTCAGGGTCAAAATCCGCTTTTCCGGTTTTAATTCTGGGTTGGCTGTCCGCCTGCAGGCTGATCAAGCTGCAGTTTTTATAATATTCCTGCATTTCCCGGTCAGGCTGATCCGGATAAAAGGTAAAAACATAGCTTAATTTTTCCGGTGGGCGGCAGTTTCTGCGATAATAATGATCAAAAGCTGTCGTCACCAGGAATAACCGATTTTGGCCCTGGACCAGTTCATTCATAAGATCGCGCCTCTCCCGGCGATTTATATGACCGTGGATTTCCTTTAAAAGTGACCGGCGCAAAAAGCTCAAAAGCATCAGTTTATACTTGACCAGGCTCCGGTAGGTGGGGAAGATAAAAAGTACCGGCCGGCCCCCATAGACCTCGGCAATGCTTTTCTGGATAGCCTGCAGCAGCTTTTGCCCAGACTCATTCACTAACCCTTTATCATCAGGCCGGCAACTGCTTTTCATATCGTTTATTTTTAGCTGCACCCTTCTTATGCCCCGGAATTCGTTGATCCCAGGTTCAAACATTATATCCTGCAAACAGGTATCCAAAGGATGCTTTATTAAATCAGAATGGTTGAAGGCGATAATATCAACTCCCCCCGGCTCCAAACGAGCGCGGAAATGCTCGTTTTTCCTGCCCAGCAGGGCGGCGGCATCCACCTCCACTCCCCTGACGGCAAAACTGGGGGAGGGGTTGCCCTCTCCGAAGGGTTCCAGTTTTTCAAGTTCCTGCAGCAGACGCTCGTTGATATCGTCCGGCTCCAATTCCGCATCCGCCACGGTCCGGGCCCTGGGTTCCTCTCCCTGGCCGTTATCTTTTGCCCACTGTTCCAAAGCCTGGCGAAAACTGTCCAGGCTATCTCTATGTATGCTTAATCCGGCAGCCGCCCGATGCCCTCCGAATTGGAGCAAATGAGAACTGCAGGCGGACAAGGCCTGGTAGATATCCAGCCCCGGCAGGCTGCGGCATGATCCCCGCCCCTGCTCTCCTTCCCAGCTGATCATTATAACCGGACGCCGGTATTTTTCGCATAGACGGGAAGCTACTATGCCGGTAACTCCCTGGTGCCAGCCTTCCCCTCCCAGTACCAGCACTTGACTCTTCTCCAGATCAATCTCTCTTTCCACCTGCAGCAGAGCTTCCTTATGCACGGTTTCCTCAATCATTTTGCGTTCATTATTGAGGCGGCATAATTGGGCGGCCAACTCCGTTGCCTGTTCCGCATTTTGGTTCAGCAGCAATTCCACACTGCTGCGGGCACTTTGCAGCCGTCCGGCTGAATTCAGACGCGGAGCCAGGACAAACCCGATATGCCAGGAAGAAAGTTTTTTCCCCGTAAGCCCGCTTTCCTTGAGTAAGGCCTGCAACCCGCAGTTAACAGTAGCCGGCAATCTCAGCAGGCCATACTTGACCAGGATCCGATTTTCACCCTTTAATGGCACCACATCGGCTACGGTGGCCAGAGCAGCCAGCTCCAGCCACCCGGAATCCTTATCCAGGGCCCAGTCGGGAAACAACGCCTGACAGAGCTTAAAAGCCACACCCGCCCCGCATAAATCCTTAAGTTCTTCCGTGCTGTCCAGTTTAGGGTTTATTACTGCCAAAGCGGAAGGCAACTGAGCTGCAGGAGTATGATGATCGCTGATTATAACATCCATCCCCAGGCTTTGAGCAGTTTGGGTCTCTGATACCGCGGTTATACCGCAATCCACAGTGATTAAAAGTTTAAAGCCCTGACCGGCAATCGTTTCCACCGCCTGCCGGTTAAGCCCATAGCCTTCACTAAACCGGTCGGGGACATAATATTCCGCAATAGCCCCCAGCCTATCCAGACATTGCTTAAGCATGGTCATGCTGCATATGCCATCAACATCATAATCGCCATATATGGCTATCTTTTCCCCCTGCAAGGCGGCCTGCCTGATTCGGGTCACGGCCGGCTCCATATCGGTTAGACTGAAGGGGCTCTGTAAATCATCCAGGCCCGCATTAAGAAAATAATGCGCCTCTTCGCAGGTATAAATTCCTCGTTGCAGCAACAACTCCGCCATCAGGGGACTTAGTCCCAACTTTTGACTCAGGTCCCGGGCCAGCTGGTAATCGCAGGTTTTTATTTCCCATATCTTTGCATTATCCATATTTCCCCGCTCTCTCAACCAGAATTCTTTCCTTAATATTTCCGCTTTATATTGTACGATAAATCCGGGTTTTCTGCTCAGCAAACTTATTTGCCATAATAATCCTGGGAGGAATGCGGCATAGCTATCATATATAAAGTAGAAACAGTTGATGGAAGGTGAAGCAGATGTCGAAAATCAGAAATTTCTTCCCGGGCGGCAATACCTGCTATGGTTTTTATTCGTTTTATGATTATATGGTATCGCCTGCGGTGGAACGCAAGATAATCCTTAAAGGCGGCCCCGGGGTGGGGAAATCTTCGTTTATGAAAAAAATAGGGGAAGACTTCTTGACCCAAGGTCATGAGGTTGAGTATCACTGGTGTTCATCCGATAATGAATCCTTGGATGGAGTAGTCCTAGGCCGGCACCAGATCTGCATTCTGGATGGAACCGCTCCCCATGTGGTAGATCCTCGTTTTCCGGGAGCAGTAGACGAAATCATAAATCTGGGCGATTACTGGCGCCAGAAAAGCATACGGAAAAACCGTCCGGCTGTAATTGAGCTGACTCAGACTATCAGCCGCTGCTTCCAGCGTGCCTATAAGCGCCTGGCGGAAAGTAAGATGGCCTGGGAAGAGTGGGAGTCCTATTATCAGGAAGCCCGCGATAATGAAGCCGCTAACCGCAATACCCTGGCTCTGGCCCGGGACTTCGTTTCCGGCCTGGATGACGGCGGGCAGAAGATCAGGCACCTTTTTGCCGCTGCTATAACCCCCGGGGGTGTGGTCAGCAAGATTGACAGTCTTATTGATAGCGGCTATTCCCTGTTCGCCGTGAAAGGAAATCCGGGCAGCGGAATTAAGGAGCTGTTTAGCTATACCTGGCAAACCTTAAATCTGAGCGCGGCTGAAGCCGAAATATATCATAATCCGTTTGACCCGGACAATATTGATATTATCGTACTTCCTTCATCCAGGTCGGCTTTGCTGGATGTCTCCGGCCACCTTTTTGATTACGCCGCTTCGCTCCCCGGGAGCAAGCATCGCCGCTTCCTGGATTTCGATCAACTGGTGCGTAAATCTGCAGTTGATACTCCTGAACAGCGCATTATCTCCGCCCGGGAGCGCTTCCACAGCGGTATCCAGGATGCAATCGGCTTTATCCGCCAGGCCAAGGAATACCATGATGAATTGGAATCGTATTATGTTCCGGCTATGGATTTTGACGCTATGGAAGCAATGCGCCAGGAACTCTGCCAACAATTTACGCAGATTATGGGACGGCCAAACGGTTAATTCCCTCTATAAAGAGAATGGTACTCCTTCCGGTTGCTGTTAAAGAAGCTGTAACCCGGATTTTTGGCCGACTAATCGGTTTATATCCAGTCCCATGTCTCCCTATTAAGCAACAGCGCTCTTACGATATCGCCTTTTTTACTCCGGCCCGGTTCAATATCCAACAGCAGGGGGATTTTCCCCCTGCCGCTTTCATGCTTAGCTAAGGGGCGAGCCAGCAGGGCCGGTTCATCTGCTACCAGTTCACCTCGGCGAAAGCTTCTTAATTCGCCCTTGCCGACGATATTTTCAGATAATCTCAGTTTTAGCCAGCGCTGGCCACAATCAGTTGATCCCCTTATCTTCCGCAGGACCGGGGCCAGTAATAAGTCAAACATGATTCCACCCGCTGAAGGACGGCCGGGCAGGTTAAATACCAGGCAGCCTTCTAATGATGAACAACTGACATTGCGGCCGGGTTTGGATGCAATGCTGCGAAACAGGAAGTCCGCCCCCAATTGCCGGAGAGCATCCGCCACCAAATCATATTTGCCCTGAGCCGTGCCCCCGCTGATTATCAAGAGGTCTCCCTCCCCAAGCCCTTTCCTTATTTCCTCGGTAATCAATCCCAAATCGTCTACTACTTCTCCTTCGCCCAGAATACCTTTACAGTTTTCCGTCTGGACTTTAGCCAGCATATAATGACGGTGGCTATGATAAATCTTCCCTTCCGGCAGAACCTTTCCGGGTAAACAGAGTTCACTGCCGCAACCGATTATGTAAACCCGGGGTATGGTATAGACAGTTACCCGGGTAAGGCCGGCCGCAGCCAGTCTTTCAATGCTTCCCGGGTTTATCTCCTGTCCGGTACCGATTATGGTTTCTCCCGCTTCAATCTCACATCCGGGAGGATCAATGTATTGACCCTGAACCGGTGAACCGCTCAACTTTATATAATCCCCTTTATTCTCTACATCCTCCTGCTTTACGATGGCAGCGGTATTACCCGGAATCATAGCACCGGTCATGATGCTTACGGTCTGCCCCGGAAAAAACCGCACCGTTTCCTGCCATCCGGCGGGCACTGTGGCGGCTACTTGCAGTTCCAGGCAGGCCCCGGCCCCGAGACGCAGTAAATCAGACCCGGTCAAGGTAAAACCGTCCATCTGGGAACGGCTGAAAGTTGGCACCTGGATGGGAGACGGCACTTCCAGGGCTGCCACCCGGTTTAACGCCGCTTCCAGTACTATAGATTCTGTATTTAGTGGATGCGCCTGCGCACAGCAAAGTTCAACTGCTCTTTCCAGGCTTACTTCGATTTGACAAGACAAATTTTTCACTCCGTATTAAAAAATGTAGGCGGTAACTTTTTCATCTTGTTTATGCCTTGTTTTTCATAGGCGATATGAATATGGGCATCAGCCAGCGACAGAATACTCATCAGGGCTGATTTTCCCAGCAGCGGTACCGCCATGCGGCGGTCATTTTCATAAACCGTTTGCTATTGTTCATTATACTGCAGGTACCGGAGAAGGCCAAATAGACAAGGCTTTTTCATCTTGCCTATTGACTTTTGGGCCGATATACTGCAGAGGAACTATGGTATTCGTTTGCTCTCTATTGCGGACCGGCGGCTATAATATTGATTTAACCCCAATGGCCGGAGGCTGCAAACAAGAATGAAGATAATCCTACGGTTTCGCTAGTTTTTTGACGCGGAATTCAGGGAATTTATAGGGAAGAACGCGGAGGAAAACTTTAGTAAAACCCGCGTTCTTCCTTGAAAGATTCCGCGGTTTCCGCGTCTAATAAATCTGCGTTAATCTGCGTGATCTGCACCTTTAATTGCGAGTATAACGAGCATCAGTTGTCCTCAAAAGGGCGTCTATTCACTTATTAACCGGAGCAGTAAGAGTAAATATGTCATTTAGAAGGAATTTATAGATTTGTATAGAATAATAGCAAATATATGGTTTGATTTTCTGGTCTCAAGGACTTGCCAGTATTACCCGCAGACCTTTAAGCTATGGATGCGGCGGGAAACTGCCGGGTTCTTAAGGTAGAAAGGATGAAATTAACTGTATTTGCAGCTTTTATGTGCTTGTTTAACCAGCCTGGCGCCTCTCCCGCCAGGCTGGTTTTATTTTATGTGAAATAAAGAGCATATGATTACTATTCTCCAGGCTAAATAATCGGCGGATACTACCTATCCCAATATGTAAAGAGGCGAGGGAAATTGTCGGTATATAAGAGTTTAGAAGAAGCTGTTGCTATCAGCTGCGAAAATATGCAGGCACTTGACAGCGAGTACCTGCATATTGATGATGCCTTCATGAGAGTGAATGCGGAAAATATAACCAGTTTAATTGATGTACCCAATTTTGATCGTTCTTCAATGGATGGTTACGTAATTGGCCGGGCGGATATGCAAAAACTGAAAACAGGCGCCCCGCTGACTTTAAAGGTAACTGCCACTATCAAAGCAGGTTCAATAGAGAGCAGGCCGATCAAAATTGGGGAAACATACCGAATAATGACGGGCGCTTTACTTCCTGAAGGCGGCGCCGCAGTTATTAAGCAGGAAGATGTCCAAATCCACGGAACATTTATTATTGTCAACGGCGGCTATGAGCAGGGCGAGAATATTCAAAGGGCAGGCCAAGAATTAAAAGCGGGAGATAAAGTGGCAGCCCAAGGACAGGTTCTGAACGCAGAAATTTTGGAAAGAATAGCTGCCTGCGGGATGGAAAAGATCTTAGTTCATAAGGTTCCCCGTATATATGTTATCAACACCGGGAGCGAATTGCTTTTGCCCGGGGCCCCGGTCAAAACGGGGCGTATATATAACAGCAATCGAAGTCTGCTATCTTGTAAAATAGCCCGTACCGGCGCCATACCATTATTGTCAGATTCTATTATTGAAGATGACCTGCAGGCAATTGGGGATGAAATAGAGCGGGCGGCGCTGGTCTCCGATATGATAATCATCAGCGGAGGAACCGGTAAAGGAGTTTACGACCTGGTTTACAACGCATTTGAATGCTTAAACGCCAGACCTCTCTTCAGAGGAATAAATATTATTCCGGGTAAAGAAACATCTGCCGCGCTTTTTAACGGCAAACTTTTGTATAACCTGCCTGGCAATTGTTATGCTGCCGGTTTGTTATTTGAAGCCTTAATTAAGCCGGCCCTGCTGAAACTGAAAGGAGACCTGTTCTCTACCCGGGAATGGTTCGAAATACAACTAGGTGGTCCGATAAAGCATATTAGGCCGGGTCGCAGCCTATACCGGGGGGAAATGATCATTAAACAGGGATGCGCTTACGCCCAACCTATAAGCAAAGGAAATACCACCATCAGAAATATTTCTTTGCTACTGGACCTCCAGGCCGGGCAGGGGGCAGCGGGAGATATGGTAAGAGCCCAACTATGCTGAATTTATTAAGCGGAAGGTTATCCTTACGGGGAGTGAAGGTGATATTTAAAAGTAAGGCCGGAAAACAGAACGGGGAAGCTAAAAGAGCTAAAAAAGAACCCGCTTGTTAGTAAGCGGGAAATGGGAAGAAAAGATTTAGATGTAAAAGCTTAAAAGCTAATTACCAAAAAAAATTGTGTTCCTGAAAAGGACACAACCCACTCCCTGGCTTATAAGTAACAGTTATAAGCCACATTAGGTCTCCTTTCCAAAAATACGGGGAGGCATAACCGTTTCCAGCTATACCCATAGGCCTGGGGACCATAACTCTTCAGGTCCAGAGGCTTGGAGAACAGTATTAAGTTAAAAAAAAGACAGATCCTTATGTGCAAAGACATATAGCATCTGTCTACGACAAATCTGATGCTGCTCCTTTCCACAATAGGGGAGGCTCGAGTGTTTCCCCTCGAACCCAGGCTCCTAAACCATGGCCTTTGACTTTAGGCTTAAAAGCTCGGAGAATTTGATTTAATTATTTTTAGTCTAACACAGGGTGGAAATTAAATCAAACAGATATATGGGAACAGCCGCTAATACTTTTTCATATCAGTATTCTGCAGATTGAGGTTTTGATGATTCAAGAGGTCCAATGTCTGCTCCACAGTCTATATCAAAACTGCTGTGAGGCCAAAATCGCTCAATAGTAATTATTTATTTTAATGACAGGGATAGGGGTTTATGATATCTTAATTATAAATAATTGTTTTATGGTATCTCGTCATAAATAATTATTATAGAGAGGGTGTTATGCACTCGAGGGGAGGAAGAGAGGATGAATCTAACTCGTCGTGGTTTTCTGAAGCTTTCGGGTCTTTCAATTGCCGCACTTGCATCCGGCTTGGGATTTGACCTTGAAGCAGCGGAAGCCAAAGGGTATGCTTTGAAGCTTTCGGGCTGTACGAAGATACCCAGTATCTGTCACTTCTGTTCAGGTGGATGCGGTTTGCTACTGCATGTTAAAGACGGAAAACTGGTCCACTTGGAAGGCAACCCGGACAATCCCATCAATGAAGGGGGTCTTTGCCCCAAAGCAGCCAGCCTTGAGCAGGTGGCCTATTCTCCGGACCGTCCGAAAACACCGCTGTATCGCGCCCCAGGAGCTACTGAGTGGAAAGAACTTTCCTGGGATGAGGCTATTGAGCGTATAGCCAAGAAGACCGTAGAAATCCGGGAAAAAACCTGGAAGAAAACTGACGAGATAACCGACGCCAAAACCGGAGAAAAGAAAACTGTTCCGGCCAACCGGGCCGAGGGACTTGCCATGATTGGCTCGGCTGAGGTTGACAATGAAGAATCTTACCTGTTGACAAAATTTGCTCGCCTGATCGGCACACCGTTCCACGAACATCAGGCCCGTATCTGACATGCTCCCACGGTGGCTAGTTTGTCACCTTCATTCGGACGCGGCGCTATGACTAATTCCTGGCAGGATATGATGAATTCCCAATGCTTCCTGATTGCCGGCAGCAACTGTGCGGAGAATCATCCCATTGCCATGAAATGGGTCAATCGCGCCAAGGCTAAAGGCGCCAGGATAATTGTGGTCGATCCCCGCTTCACCCGTACTGCAGCCAAAGCGGATATCTTTGCCCAGATTCGTCCGGGAACCGATATTGCCTATTTAGGGGCCATGATTAATTACTATATTGAGCAGAAGCTCTATGATGAGCCCTATGTTCTGAACTTTACCAATGCGCTGCTGAAGATCAGCAAAGATTTCAAATTTGAAGACGGCTTGTTCTCAGGTTTCGATGCCAGCAAAAAGAAATATGATTATGCTACCTGGGCCTACCAGCTTGATGAAGAAAAGAAGCCCATCAAGGCAGACAGTCTGGATGATCCGGACTGCGTATTCCAGAAACTCAAAGCCCACTATTCCAGATATAGCTTCGAAGTAGCCGAAAAGATCACCGGCATACCCCAAGCGAAGATCAAGGATATAGCTGATACATTTGCCGCAGCCAAACCGGGCAACATTTTCTATGCTCTGGGCATGACTCAGCATACCACCGGTGTACAGGGCATCCGCTGCTATGCCATTATCCAGTTGCTGCTAGGCAATGTCGGCAAGGCCGGCGGCGGCATCCAGGCCCTACGCGGCGAGCCCAATGTTCAGGGTTCGACCGATATGGCAAACCTCAACGCCAACCTGCCGGGATATCTTCCCTATCCTACCAATGCCCAGGTAACCTTGCATGATTTTGCGGTAAAAAACGGCGCCGTTCAGTATAAACCGATGGTTGCGCTACTCAAAGCCTGGTTCGGCAAAAATGCCACCGCCGAGAACGACTACGGCTACGGCTGGCTGCCCAAGAACGATCCGAATAACATGCCGGTCCAGTCCCAGTTCTTCAACTGGATGGAAAAGGGACAATTCAAGCTGCTCTTTAACTTTGGCTCCAACTCAACCGTTTCTATTCCCGACCGTAAGATGGTAGCCCGCGGTCTTTCCAAGCTGGAGATGCTGGTGGTGGCTGATATATTCAATACCGAAACCGCCCAGTTCTGGCGTGAAGAGGGATTGAATACCAAGGCAATCCAAACCGAGGTCATCTTCCTGCCGGCGGCCTTTGTTTATGAAAAAGCCGGGACCATGACCAATTCCTCCCGCCTGATCCAATGGAAAGAGGTTGCGCTGAAACCGCTCAATGACTGCCTGCCCGATCTGGATATTATTGATCGTATCTTCAAGAAGATGCGCGAACTTTATACCGGGAGCACCGATCCCAAGGATGCTCCAATTTTGAATGCCAACTGGGACTATGGCCACCATGCCAGCCCCTTGAAGGTGCTGCAGGAACTCAATGGCTATAATGACAACACCGGCCAGCTTACCGCCAGCCTGGCTGAATACCTGAATGCACCGATTGGTACGGTTTCCACCGGTTGCTGGATATATGCCGGCGTAACCCCGCCGGGCAAAAATCTGGCCGATCGCCGGGATAATGCCGATCCCACCGGTCTGGGCCTGAATAAGGAATATGCTTTTGCCTGGCCGGGCAATATCCGCGTTCTGTATAATCGTGCTTCTTGCGATGCCAATGGTCAGCCGGTTGACCCCCAACGCAAACTGATCTGGTGGGATCCTGTTGCCGGAGTATGGACCGGAAATGACGGCCCTGATGTGGTAGATAAGACCAAGGGTCCTGAGACTCCCGAAGGGAAACAGGCGTTCCGTATGAATCCGGAGGGCTTGGGCCGGCTATTTACCGCCAGCTACACCAGCGGGGTATCTGCCTCACCGGTTCCGGCTGACAGCATAGCGGCTGTTCCAACCCGCGGAGCTGGTATGACCGTGGATGGGCCGATGCCTGAATTCTATGAGCCTATTGAAAGCCCAACCGCCAATCTGCTGCATCCCCAGGTGCAGAATAATCCCTGTGCGAAAATCGTCTCCACCGAATTTGGCGATCCCAAGGATTATCCCTATGTTCTCACTACCTACGGGGTCTGCGAGCACTTCTGCGCAGGCGCCATTACCCGCAACATTCCCTGGCTGAACGAGATTATGCCCGAACCCTTTGCAGAGATGAGCAAAAACCTGGGTGACAAGCTTGGAATCAAAGAAGGGGATAAAGTCGAGATATCCTCTATTCGAGGCAAGCTGACGGTACGCGCCCTGGTTACCGATCGTATCCAGACCCTGAAAATCAATGGAGTAGATACGGAGACCATCGGGATGCCATGGAGCTGGGGTTTTGCCAGCTTGAATCCCGGCCCCAGTACAAATAATGTGACAATGAACGCATGTGATCCAGGAGCAGGGACTCCTGAGTATAAATGCTGCCTTGTCAATGCAAGGAGGGCTTAACAATGACAGAAAAAATGGTTTTTGTTGATACTTCATTATGCACCGGTTGCAGAGCCTGTTCAGTGGCCTGCAAAGCCTGGAACGACCTTGAGGCCGAGAAGACTCAGCTCATCACCAGCTATCAGTCTCAGGCAGCGACTACGCCCCATACCTGGACCTATATCAGCATGCATGAAAAATATGAGAACGGCAAAATGCAATGGCTGATGTTCAAGCACCAGTGCTATCATTGCGCTGATGCCGCTTGTATGAAAGCCTGTCCCTCCAAGGCGATTTATAAGACCGAATCGGGATATACGCTGATTGACCACGATAAGTGCATCGGCTGCGGTTACTGCACGGCTAACTGCCCCTGGAGCGTTCCCAAGGTGGACGAAACCGTGAATAAATCCTTCAAATGTACGGGCTGCATCGACCGCATTGAAAACGGGCTCAAGCCGGCCTGCGTCAGCACCTGCCAGCCTGGCGCCCTTCATTTTGGCGATCGTGACGAGATGGAACAACTGGCCCAGAACCGCCTTTATGAGGTGAAAAAAGAGTATCCTAAAGCTCAGCTTTATGGTGATGCCATTATGGGCGGCACCACCTATCTCTATCTTCTCCTGGATCGGCCGGAAATTTATGGAGTTCCTTCTAATGCTTCCATTCCGTTGTCCCTGACCCTTTGGAAAGACCTGGTCCATCCGCTGGGCGGGATTGCGATTGGCGGTGCGGCTATAGCCGTTGTCGGCGGGGTTTTTGCCAACTTCGCCCTGGGTAATTACCGTAATCGCGGCAAAGAAGTAGCGGAATCCCAGGATAAGAAAGGAGGTCAATAGCTATGAAGGGCAAGTTATTTCGTTTTACTGCAGGTACCCGTATTTTTCACTGGATCCACGCCGTTTGTTTCATATTGTTGGGATTAACCGGCGCGGCGCTAGTTTATTCTTGGTTGCAACCTATTGCCAACATCTTTGGCGGCATCCAAATCTCCCGCGATATTCATCGGTGGGCGGCAGCCATATTTACCATATCCATATTCGTCTTCTTCCTCTTGGGAGCAAGCGGACGCGAGCTGCGGTCCTGGGCTAAGTCCAGCTTTAAATTTACCAAAGACGATTTTGCCCACGCCAAAAATTTCCCGATAGAATTCTTTGGCGGACACAAGCCCTTCCCTCCCCAAGGCAAGTTCAACGGCGGGGAGAAGTTAAACTCAATGCTTATGATCACCGGTTTGCTCTGTATTGCTATAAGCGGATATATCATGTGGTTTGCCTCTTCCATGCCCCAGTGGTTGGTGCAATGGGCTTATGTCGCCCATTCCGGATTTGCCTTATTGATAATGGCGGTTTTCCTGGCCCATTTTTATCTGGGCGTTTTACATCCCGACTCCAATCAGGCCCTGGGGGGAATGTTTAACGGCTATGTCCCGGAAAAATTTGCCTATGAGCATTATGAAAAGTGGTACAATCAGGTCAAAGTAGAAAACAAGAATACGTAATCTCTGAACCATGTTAGTTTAGCCCAAAAGCAAAAAAACTAAGGGGAGAATCTAAATGGAACTCAGCAAAAGTAAAACAGCCATTGCAGGTGAAGCAGAAAATCAATTCTATAAGATGTATAAACTTCTGCAAAAGGAAGTTGAACAATGGCAGCAAGAACGCGGTTCTTATTGGCTGGAGGCGCTTCCTTGGGGTAAAAAGCCTCCGTATTTGCCTCTCATGGATCTGCCGGAAGCTGCAATTATTGAAGTTTGGCAACGATTAAACCTCATTGCCGAAGTTCAAATACCCGATGCTGAGCTTAGGAAACTATGGAAGCAATTTCGCGACGGTCAGATCGTAATGAATCCGGAAATGATATCCCGTCTGCAGATGTCCATAAGCGGGGTGGCCCAACTGGCCGGTAAGAAGGCCAAGATGCAGGGTGTTCCGGCTCTTGACCGAGGATATATAGCTTCAGATGATCCCACCGCCAGTTCCATCTGTCCGGTTTGCGGTGAAGCCGCTACCCTGGCGGTTCTGAGTCAACCCCATGGTCACAGAACGATGTACTGTACATCGTGCAGCTTCGAATGGACGGTAAAACGGGTCGGATGTCTGCATTGCGGAAGTGAAGATGCCAAGCAGCAAATGTATCTTAAGAGCGAAGAATTTCCAGGTATTGAAATGGCAGTCTGCCAAGTCTGCGGGCATTACCTCAAAGAGATTGACTCACGGATGGTATCGGTGCAGGATTATCTCTGGGAGGAAATGCGAACCCTCCCGTTAAATTTCGCTGCCGAACGCTGGCTGGCAGAACAGGCGAAAAAGAATAATCAAATGCACTAAAGAAATACCTTTAAGTTAAGGACTGTTGTGGAGCACGGAATAAACGGTTTAGCTGTTTGTTCCGTGCTTTTATGTGCATATTAACGCCGTTATTTTAAGCCAAAATATTTGCGGATATAGTCGGCAATATCCTGCCGTTGATCGAAACTAAAACCAGGCACTGAGGACTCAAGCGGGAAATCCGTAACCCGTGCTACTACGTTATCTATATCCAGAGTAGAAGTGCTGATATCCTTTCTCAGCACCTCTATCTTGGGAAACGCCTCTTTTTTAAAACCTTCGCTTATTATCAGGTCAAAGTCACTGCCGATTTTATGGCATATGGCCTCCAGATTAATATCATTTTCCCGGCGGTAAATCAATGATAATCCGGTTGAGACAGCATAAACCATGCTGGCCCCCGCTTGAAACAATTGATCCGAATCCCTTTTCCCCATTAAATCCAGTCCGCTGCTGGCATGTTTAACCACAGCCGTTCTGATTCCCTGCTGTTCCAATATAGTGACTATACCCGCCAGCAGGGTAGTCTTACCCGAGTTATGCCTGCCCACAAATGAGATAACCGGCGCCATCTAACCACTCACCTTTGTCGTTATTCTTTCTTTATTTCCCCACCAAGCGCAGGGCGCATTCCTTCACTTGGGCCAGGACTTCTTCTTCGTCGAAAGTCTTTATTACCCGGTCTTCCATTAGAATATTGCCGTCTACTATTACCGTTTCCACATCGGCCGCCTGGGCTGAATAAACGATATTGGAGATCGGGTCATAGGCCGGCAGCATATTAGGCTGTTTCAAGCCTATAATTATCATGTCCGCCTTATAGCCCGGCTTCAGCTGTCCCATCTCATGGCCCAATCCCAGCGCCCGGGCGCCATTGGCAGTAGCCATCTGCAGAGCCTGCCAGGCGGGAATGACCGTGGAATCTTGCAGATATACTTTTTGCAGAAAAGAAGCGCTGCGCATTTCCTGCAGCATGTCCAGATTGTTGTTGCTGGATGCTCCGTCAGTCCCTAGCGCCACTTTTATCCCGGCCTTAAGCATCTGCTGTATCGGGGCGATGCCGCTGGCCAGTTTCATATTGCTTTCGGGATTGTGCGCTACTCCCACCTGCTTGGCCGCCAGTATTTCTATATCGGCGGCATCCACGTGCACGCAGTGAGCCGCCAGCACCGGGCGTTCGAACAGTCCCAATTTGTCCAGATGAACTACCGGGGTAGAACCGTAAATCCTTTTAATATCCTCCAGCTCAACCCTGGTTTCAGCTATATGTATATGCAGTCCTACCCCCAGTTCATCACTTAACTGCATAACCCGTTCCAGGTAGTCGGGGGGACAGGTGTAAGGAGCGTGGGGACCCAGCCGGCAAGTAATACGTCCATTGCAGGCGCCCTGCCATTTTTTCACCATATCCCGGCTTTCACTGAAGGCTATTTCCTTCTCCGGTCCCACTCCCACCATACCCCGGGATAGTACGGCTCTGATACCGCTGTTTTCCACCGCCCGGGCGGCAGCATCCATAAAGAAATACATATCCGCAAAACATACGGTACCTGATTTCAACATCTCACTTATGGCCAGCATGGTTCCCCAATAGACATCATCACCAGTAAGTTTCGCCTCCAGGGGCCATATCTTGTTTTCCAGCCATTCCATCAGGGGCATGTCGTCGGCATAGCCCCGCAGCAAGGTCATGGCAGTATGAGTATGGCTGTTGACCAGGCCGGGCAAAACCACCCGGTCATGACCGTCAATGGTCCGGTCATATACACCGGCCGGAGCGGAGCCTGGACCCATTGCCTTTATGAATTGTCCTTCTATTATGAGGTAACCGTTCTCAATATAATCCTTCTCTTCGCCCATTGGTATCAAACCGATGTTGTCCAATAGAATCCTCACCTGATTCAAGCCCCCTTTTTTAATTTTTTCGGCAGATAATTATTTCTTCTGCCCGTAATTTTTAAAGCTCTGGTTCAGGATTGCTATATCTTTATCTGACAGGGCCTGTACGGTTCCCAGAGTACTGGCGTGCAGGGCAATCATGGCAGTTTTTTCGACGATGTAGCATACTTTCAAAGCTTCGGCCATGTCTTTTCCCACAGCCACCAGCCCATGATTGGCCAGCAGAACCGCCTTCTTGTCGCTGCCCAGAGCTTGCATCACGTTGTCCGCCAATGCCTGCGTACCGCAATGGGCATAGGCTGCTACTGCAATTTCATGGCCTACTACCTGGGCCGTCTCTTCCAGGATGACCGGGATGCTGCGGCGGGCTACGGCATAAGCTACGGCATAGGGGCTGTGCACATGCACCACGGCGTTGACATCGGACCGCTGCCGGTAGATTCTCAGGTGCATCGGAGTCTCAACCGAAGGGCGGTAAGATCCTTCCACCACTTTCCCGGTAGCGTCAAGTAATATCAGGTCCTGCGGTTCCAGCAGGCTGTAATCCATCCCGCTGGGGGTTATAATCATAAGCGCCCGGGTTTCGGTCCTGACACTTACATTGCCCCAGGTACCGGTAACCATACCGGATTCATATATTTCCCGGGCACAGTTTAGAACTGATTCTCTCTCTGACAGGTACTGCATAGTATTCACTTCCCCGACATTTGTTTTAAAGTCTCAATATAAGGCGGCTTTAACACCCCTTTTTCTGTGATTATCCCGCTGATCAGATGCTGGGGGGTTATATCAAAAGCAGGGTTAAAGACATCAGCCTGGGGGACAGTAAGCTGAACCCCCCGATACTGACGGATCTCATCTCCCGGCCGCTCCTCAATCGGTATATCGACTCCCTCCCCGGTCTGCAGATCCAGGGTGGAGAGCGGCGCCGCCACATAGAAGGGCAGGTGATGATAAGCGGCCAGAACCGCCAAGCCATAAGTGCCTATTTTATTGGCGGTGTCGCCATTGGCAGCAATACGGTCGGCGCCGACTATGACTGCATCGACCTGACCCAGTTGCATAACATAGGCGGCCATGTTATCGCTTATCAATGTCACCGGGATCTTGTCCTCCATCAGCTCCCAGACCGTAAGGCGGGCCCCCTGCAGCACGGGTCGGGTTTCGCAGGCCCACACCCGGTCGATTTTACCCTGCCGGGCTGCGGCCCGGATAACTCCCAGAGCCGTACCGTAACCGCAGGTAGCCAGGGCTCCGGCATTGCATATGGTCATCAGGCGCGAACCGGCTGCCAGAAGTTCCTGCCCCTTTGCCCCTATAGCCTGATTTACCGCAATGTCTTCATTCAGCATCTTAATGGCTTCATCCTTGAGCAGTGCCCCGATTTGCTTCCGGCTGCCATTATTATATGCCGCTTTAAAAACCTGCTCCATCCGTTCCAGAGCCCAGAAGAGATTAACTGCCGTAGGCCGGGTGGAAGCCAATTGAGCTTTGGCTTGAGCAAAATACTGGGGCATGGTATCACTGTCATTTTCATAAGCCGCCATGGCCAGAGCCAGGCCAAAAGCAGCCGTAACCCCGATAAGAGGCGCTCCTCTGACCTTCAAGGCTTTAATGGCCCCGGCTACATCTTCAACCATACGGCATTTTATATATTCCACTTTCTCCGGCAATAAGCTCTGATCTAATATCGTTACTCCGTCATCAGTAAAATCAAGTGTTTTTATCATTTCATTACCCCAGGCTCATTTAAAATCTTGCGGCAATCGCACGAATTTTCCCCTTCATAATCAGGAATATATTTTATACTGCCCATAAGTATATCCTTGACTCCTTTTATGTTCTGTTGCATCATATCCAGTACTTCACTGTGGGTTAAAACACCGGGGGCAATACCGGCGGCAAAATTAGTCACGATGGAGATGTTGGCATAACACATACCCAGCTCCCGGGCCAGGCATACTTCAGGGACACTGGTCATTCCTATCAAGTGCCCCCCAAGCTGTTTGAACATAGCAATCTCGGCCGCCGTCTCGAAGCGAGGCCCTTCCGTACAGACATAGACTCCGCCATTCTGCATTTTGATTCCCTGGTCACAACCGCTCCGAACCAGGGCCTGGCGTAAACGCGGGCAGTAAGGTACGGTCATATCGCAATGGACCACTCCCTTCTCTCCGCCCTCATAAAAAGTGCCCTGGCGGGTACGGGTAAAGTCTAAAAACTGGTCGGCCAGCACATAGCCGCCCGGTTTAAAATCAAAATGCAGGGAACCTACAGCAGCCGTAGCCATGATGTTTTGGACCCCCAGCATATGTAATGCCATTATATTAGCCCGGTAATTTATCAGGTGGGGAGGAATGCTGTGTCTGCCCCCATGGCGGGGAATAAAAGCGACCTCCCGGCCTTCATAGGTTCCGGTTATTACGGTTGCCGTACCATAAGGAGTTTTTTGCACGATCTCTTGGGTGTTATCCAGGAGCCCCGGGTCGTATACCCCGGTACCCCCAATTATAGCTGTAGTTAACATATAATTACCTCCTTGCAGCTTTATTCTTCGAAAAGGGCGGCGGTAAAAACCGCTGCCGAAAAATCACGCAGATCTTCCATTGATTCTCCCAGTCCTACCAGTTTTACCGGCAGCTTCAATTCCTGAGCGATAGCCAGGACTATACCCCCTTTAGCCGTTCCGTCCAGCTTGGTCAATATGATGCCGCTGACTCCGGTGGCTTCTTCAAAGATACGCGCCTGGCTTATGGCATTTTGTCCGGTGGTTGCATCCAGTACCAGCAATACTTCATGGGGAGCCTCAGGTATTTCCCGTTCAATTATCTTCCTGACCTTGACTATTTCCTTCATCAGGTTAGCCTTATTATGCAGACGACCGGCAGTATCAATAATCAGCACATCGGCCTTACGAGCCCGGGCCGCACTTAAAGCGTCGAAAACTACCGCCCCCGGATCAGAGCCTTCCTGGTGTTTTATTATTTCTACCCCTATCCGGTCAGCCCATATTTGCAGCTGGTCAATAGCTGCCGCCCGGAAAGTATCCCCGGCCGCCAGAATAACTTTCTTATTTTCGTTCTTGAAACGATAAGCCATCTTGGCAATCGAAGTGGTCTTGCCGGCCCCATTGACCCCTACCACCAGGATAACCGTCAGCCCTCCCCTATTTATAACCAGGGAACTGTTGTGGGCTTTCAGCAGAGTTGCGACTTCTTCCTGAATCAATCCCATTATCTCGGAACTATCGCCTATCTTTTTTTTACGGGCACTCTCCCGTACCCTTGATACCAATTCCAATGAGGTAGCAACCCCCACATCGGCTTCTATCAGGACTTCCTCCAATTCCTCCCAGAATTCTTCATCCAGCTTCTTGTTGCTTTTGACCAAAGTGGTTATCTTATCACTTATGTTATCCCGGGTCTTGCTCAAGCTATGTTTAAATTTGGCCAAAAGGCCGGACTGCTCTTTCTTCTTAAGCGCCGTATCATTTTCCGGAGCCGTCCCGGCACCTGATGGTTCCCCTGGCTCCTGCTCAAGCGGTGAAAGCAAGTCTTTATGCAGGGCCGGGTCTTCGTCACCAGACGACGTATCCCGGGGTATGATCTCTTCTTCCGTTATCCCTCTATTAACCTGTTTTTTGCTTTTGAGTCTATCAAATAAAGCCACAGCATCATCCTACTTTCCCTATTTTTTAACTTACCCAGCCAGACTTTCCGTCTCTCCCAGGTTGAGCGTCAATATAGAGGATACGCCTTTCTCCGGCATGGTTACCCCATAGATATTTTCCCCGATTTCTATAGTGGCCTGGCGGTGAGTTATAATTATAAACTGCATTGAGGCTGCCATTCCCTGTAGGAAATGAGCGAATCTGGTCAAATTAATCTCATCCAGGGAAGCATCAATCTCATCCAGCAAACAGAAAGGCGCCGGTTTCAGGCGCAGCAATGAGAATATAAAGGCAATACAGGTTAAAGCCCGTTCCCCGCCTGACAAAAGGCCTAACAGCTGGGGTCGTTTACCCGGCAGTTTAACCTCTATTTCCACCCCTGCCTCCAGGTGTTCTTTTCCATTTTCCACCCGTAAACAGGCATCGCCGCCCGCAAATATTTCCTTAAAGGTGCGATTAAAGCTGTCATTGGCCATCTGCAAAAAATGAGAGAATTTCTTAAGCATCAGTTTTTCCGTCTCACCCAGCAAGCGATGCAGAGATTCCCGGGCCTGAAGCAGGTCCCGGTATTGCTTATCCAGAAATGCGAATCTCTCCTGAATCTCATCATATTCGTGAATGGATTCAGGGTCAACCGGCCCCATCTGCTCCAGTTCAGCCTGTAATTGCTCAATTCGCAGCTTGCCTGCTTTTATTTCAGCGTGATCTGGTATCTCTGCCCCTAATTCAATGTCATCGCGGAATTTTTCCTTCCATTTTATATTAAGGGCTGATAATTCCGTTTCCAATCTAGCTATGGCCAGCTCAAGGTTACGGCTCTGTCTTTCCAGTTCGCTTAACTTTTCCCTTCCCGGCAACAAATCGCGGCGCAGCTTGCGGATATTTATGCTACCCTGGTCGTCAGACTTTTTAAGCTGAGCTATTTCCCCGGTTAAATCTGCAACTTTAACCTTCTCTTCTTCAATCTTTTTTTGCAATTCCTTCCCCCGCAGTTCTTCCTGGCGGTTTTGGGCTGCCATCTGCTCACCCAATTGTTTGGCTTCCTCGACCGATTGCAGGTAGGATTGCTGCACCTTTTCAAACTGAACTGCGTTATTCTTTATATTGTCCAATTCTCTCCTTTTCATTGCCAGTTGCTCTTGCTGGGAAGAAAGCCTCTCCCGGCAAACTTCCAGGTTTCTTTGCTGGAGATCCAGTTGTCCCCTCATTTCTTCCAAATGAGCGGTGGCTTTTTCACTCTCCCCATGCATTCCTCCTAACTGATCCTGCATCGCGGCCATATCGTTCTGCAGCTCAGCTATTTGCTGTTCCAGCTCCTTGGTTTCCTGCTGGAAGCCTTCTATCAGTTCGGAACCCTCACTGATACTGGAGGCGATCTCTTTAATTTGCTTTTCCCTTATGTCCACCGCCATACTGCACTCCAGCCGTTTTTGCTTCACCGCGTTTATGGCCGCAACCGATTGCTCCAATTCACCCTGTAAAGCTATCAGCTCTTTTTGTTTGTCGCCTTGAGCCCGGGTATTTTCCTCCTGCTGTTTGAGCCAACGTTTCTCTTCTCCCCGGCGTATAAGCGGACTGTTGCCATGGGACGAAGGCTTGGCTCCCCCGCTTACCGCACCGCTCACATTGACCAGATCACCTTCCAGACTGACCAGACGCAACGGATAGTTTATATTTTTAAATATATGGATAGCGGTATTCATGTCTTCAACTATCAACACCCGCCCCAGCAAGTATTCTATTGCCACCCGGTAGCGGGAATCAAAACCTACCACCCGGGAAGCCAGCCCTACTACCCTCTGCCGCCCTTCCAGCTGTTGCAGAATCTTCTCCGGTACCGGCTGGGTTTTCAAAACATCCAAAGGAAGAAATGTGACCCGGCCCAGCTTATGGGTCTTTAAAAACTCAATCGCCTGGCGGGCGTGTTCTACCGTATCGGTTACGATATTCTCCAGTCCCCGGCCCACACCTATCTCTAAGGCCATTTCCATTCCCGGGGGAACGTCTATGAATTCTCCCGGTATCCCCATTATTCCCTGCAGCGTTCCTGCCCTGCCCGCCTTCATAAGTGATTTAACCGCGCTGGAATACCCGCTCAGATTGCGGGTCATTTCCTTTAGCGCTTGCAGGCTGTTATTAATTTTTATCCCTTCCTGATTTAGTTGGGCATAGTCCGCCTCGACTTTTCGATATCCTGCCTCCAGCTCAACTCTATGCTGTTCCATTTCCGCCAGCTGCCGGTCATTATCTGCCAGCGAGGTTTTAAAACTGCTGATCTGGCTTTGCAAGGCTTCATAGTCACGATTATACTGCTGGATTTTATTCTTATACTCATCTAATCGAATCAGCAGCCGCTCTTTTCTTTCCCCCAGCTTTTTAAGCTGTTCTTCCCGCTCGCTTATTTGATTTTTCAAGCGGCTTTCTTCCTGCATCTGCTCAAAGACCTGGGTCTTGCCCTGGGCAAACAGATCCCGGTCTTTATGTAATTGCTGTTCCAACTCGGCTATTTCCTGTTCCAGGCGTTCACAATCCCCCACCCGCTGCCGGTAGTCCGCTTCCTGGAGGTGATAATCCTGGTGTTTCAGGGTCAGATCCTGGTTGAGCCGGGTCAGCATATCATTATATTTTATTTCGTCAGCCCGGCACTGCTCTAAACGATCTTGCCGGTTTTTCATCCTCTCGGCACAGAGTTTCAGTTCCCCCTGCAGGGAACTCAGCTCGTTTTGGGTCTGGTAGACCTGGTTCTGCTTGCTGTTGAGCTGTTGCTGCAGAACTTGCAGCCTCTGCTCTTCCTGTTCCAGTTGTTGTTCCTGCCCGGACAGGTTCTGCTGCAATAATGAACTTTCATTCTGATACTGCAGCAGTCCCTCCCTTTTACGCTGCAGTTCCTGACTTGTCTTTAAGATTTCAGCCGTCAGGGTCCTCTTTTCCAGCTGCTGACATTCCTGCTGCAGCTGCAGATAAAGCCTGGCTTTATCTGCTTTATGGCTCAGTTCTTCCCTGCGCTCCCGCACCTCGGTTATTATATCACCCAGACGCAGCAGATCGTTGCCGGTATTCTCCAGACGCCGTTTAACTTCATCCCTTTGCTGACGGTATTTTATTATGCCGGAGGCTTCTTCCAATATTAAGCGTCTATCCAGAGCCTGACCATTTAATACCTGCTCCAACTCACCCTGGCTGATTATGGAATAGCCTTTTTTTCCCAAACCGGTACCGATAAAGAGATCGCTGACATCTTTCATGCGTACCCGGGACTTATTGATATAGAATTCACTTTCTCCACTGCGGAAGACCTTACGGTTAAGGGTTATCTCACTATAATCAAGAGGCAAAAGCTGATCGCGATTATCCAGTTCTATTTCCACCTGAGCCATTCCCAGGGCTTTTTTCACATCAGTTCCGTTAAATATTACATCTTCGCTTTTGTGTCCCCGCAGATGACGAATATTGGCTTCCCCCAGCACCCAGCGGATAGCATCCACAACATTGCTTTTGCCGCAGCCGTTGGGGCCGACTATTATATTTATTCCCGGCCGCAAATTTATTTCCGTGCTGTCGGCAAAAGACTTGAAACCTTTGATCTCCAGTCGTTTGAGATACACCCGTTTGCCTCCCCCTGTTAGTTAACCACCCTGACGTCTCCGGTGCTTATGCTTAACTGACCGTCCGGGCTCTCTATTATTAAGTTTCCCATTTCGCCAATGTCACTATTTAGGCCACGAATCTTTCTCGCCCCCTGTATAACCTCTATTTCTTTACCCAGATGCATACAGAGAGATTTGAACTCCAGCCGAATACCGGCAAAACCGGAATGCAAGAACTCACAGTAATATTGGTTAAGTTTTTTTAATACCGCTATTAGCATATCATTAGCCGCTATTACCTCGCCACCCTCTTCCAATAAAGAGGTGGCATCCAAGGCAACAGCTCCGGGGAAGTCCCTTTTTTGGGTATTGAGATTAAGTCCAATGCCTACAATCAGATAATCGGCCAGATCAATTTCGCCGCTCATTTCCAAAAGGATGCCGGCTATCTTTTTATCCCGATAATATATATCATTGGGCCATTTGATATATACCGGCCCCAGATTTTCAAGGCTCCTGGCCAAGGCTACCGCAAATGTCAGTGACAGCAAGGCCGTCTGGGACATAGCCAGATTCGGGCACAACAAAAAAGAGAACCATAAACCCCCGGTGGGCGATTCCCAGCGGCGCCCCCGGCGTCCTTTCCCCTGCTCCTGTTTTCCCGCCACATAAACCGTACCTTCTTCTATGGCCTGGTTCTGCAGATTACGCTTAAGGGCTTCGTTGCTGGAATCCAAACGGGGATAATAGATAATCTCGCGGCCAATCACTTGTCCGGCCAAGCTGGTTTTAACCATTTCCGGCATTATTACTCCAATATCGCTAAACCGGTAGCCTTTGCCGCTGACACCGGTTATCCCGTATCCTTCTTCTTTCAGGGCCTCAATATGTTTCCATACCGCCACCCGGCTGATTCCCAGCCGTCCGGCCAGTTCACTGCCGCTGATATAGTGGTCATGGTTTTCTATAAGTTCCTTTAATATCTTTTGCCGCATAGCCTGTCCTTATCATAAAATCAATAATATATTTATTATACACCGGGCTTTTAAAACCTTTTGGCAAAAAACCATATAAAACCCGCAATTGCGTCAAAAAAGGCCAGAGTTGGCTATTCTCTGGTCTAATATATGGTTAAAGTCGATTCGGCGGAAAATAAAATCAGCATTGACCCTTTGATAATAAAAATTGTTTTCTGGTCAAAATTAAAGCCGGTCTTGAATCAGACGCCGGGGCGACCGCCACGGTATCGCGGACCAGATCCGGATGGGCTTTCACTTTGAGGCTCTCCAGCTGCCACTCATTCTTCAGAAATAACAGATTACTTTTTCTCGGACCCGTCATTTTGGATATGTCCTTTTCATGAACCATCAATACCAGGTCGGGTTTAAGCCCGGCTTTTTCTTTGTAATTGCCCAGAGCCATACCGGCCTGCTCCTTGAATACTTCCTGCTCGACCAATTCCCCGAAAGATGGATGAAAAGGCCCTGCCACTACGGCGCCGGGGCTGCGTAATTCTTCTCCCGGCTGCAGACCCATGCGAATGACATTAATATCCTGCTGCTGGAAAATAAGGAACATGTCTTTGCAGACAGCAACCGCTTCCGGAAGGCTTAAAGGCACATATTTATGTTCATGAAAAAGGCTCTCTAATGGGGTATCGGCTATAACCAGAGTGGGATATATCCGTACCAGGTCCGGATTCAAGGCGGCCGCCTGGCGGGTGCTGTCCAGGTCCCGCTCATAATTATCCCCCGGCAATCCTATCATCAATTGCAGACCCAATTTAAACCCCCGGTCTTTTATATGATGACTGGCTTTAAAAACATCGTCACGGCTGTAGCCGCGGCCGGATGCTTTTAAAACCTCATCGCATAGTGACTGTACTCCCAGTTCAATGGTCTTCACTCCATAGCCGGCCAGGAAACTCAGGATCCGGTCATCAATATAATCGGGACGGGTAGATATGCGGATGCTGCCGATCCTGCCGCTTTTTAGGTAAGGCTGTACGGCTGCCAGGTATTTTCCCTGCAATTCATGGTCAATGGCGGTAAAGCTTCCACCGAAAAAGGCTATCTCAATGTTCTCGCTATCGTCAGCCATGGTGGACAGGTATTCATCAATAATGGCAGTAAGGTCACTGATAGCCGGTACTCCCCGGGAGGAAGCAATCTTGTTCTGATTACAGAATATACATTGAAAGGGGCAGCCCAGATGGGGTATAAACAAGGGAATATTATAATGTTGAGGCACTGTATTTTCCCTTACCGATGTTTTCTACCATGACCCGGTCTTTAAGCACCTTACCGGCAGCATTCTGTTCCGCTTCCTTTTTGCTTTTGCCTTCACCTGTAGCCAGGAGCTGATCCTGGAAATATACTCCGGCAATGAAGTTTTTACAGTGGGCCGGGCCGCTTTCTTCAATGATAGTATAGTGCACGTTTTCCTTGTTTTTCCCCTGTACCAGTTCCTGCAGCCGGGATTTATAGTCATAGTAATCGCCCCCGGCCCCTTCAACTATATAATCCTCCAGATGCTGCAGAATAAAGTCTCGAGCCTGGTTATAGCCCTGGTCCAGATATATAGCGCCTATAACCGCTTCCACCGTGTCCGCCAGTATGGATTTTCGCTTTCTCCCCCCCGACATTTCTTCACCTTTTCCCAGCAGCACGTATTTACCCAGATTGATTTTCCGGGCTACATTCAACAGTGATTTCTCGCAAACCACCCGGGCCCTGATCTTGGTCAATTCGCCTTCAGCCTTGTCCGTGTAATTATTATACAGATACTCGGCGACCACAAAGCTTAATACCGCATCCCCCAGAAATTCCAACCGCTGATTATTATGGATAAAATTTTTCTCCTGGGCATAAGACGGATGGGTTAATGCCATGGCTAACTGGTCGGGATTATTAAATTCGAGCTGGTTATCATTTATAAAGTTACGGGCCGCGTTTTTCTCAGGACTCATTTTGCGCCTGCTTAAGATATTGGTACAGGGCTTTTACCAATGAACCCATGGTAGGATACTCTTCCAGATCCTCTTCGGGAAACTCAATGTCATAAATGTCTTCCAAAGCCATTATCATTTCCACAATGTCAATGGAATCGGCATTTATGTCCTCGAATTTAGTATCCATATCAATATTCTCCAGCTCAATTTCCAGCTGCTCGGCCAGAATCTTTCTGGCCTGGGCATAAAATTCCTGCATTACCAGTACCTCCAGTATTTTAATTGATTATATTATACACCTGGTTAAGGGAGCAGATGCCGGTTAGATTAATATTTTCAGCTTAATTCCGCCAACTCCTGCAGCTGTTGGGCAATAATATTATTATTGATACATT
The DNA here is from genome assembly GCA_002398105.1 of Syntrophomonas sp. UBA4911. Taxonomy (GTDB): domain Bacteria; phylum Bacillota; class Syntrophomonadia; order Syntrophomonadales; family Syntrophomonadaceae; genus UBA4844. The sequence continues at coordinate 76,971 of DHCD01000010.1, read as the reverse complement.
CGGCGGCAATTGCCAGCCCCGCACAAACCGCTTCCCTTCTGGAACTGCCATGGCAGACGATACTGATTCCGTTAATCCCCAGCAGCGGAGCCCCGCCTATCTGAGTGTAATCAAGCCGGGCAAAGGCTGAGGGTATGGTGCCCAGTTCCTGCTTTATACCTGCAGCCAGGAACATGGCCATGCCTTCCATGGCCTTAAGCAATACGTTGCCGGTAAAACCATCGCATACTATTATATCACCGCGGTCATTGAACAGATCCCGTCCTTCCAGATTGCCTATGAAATTAATATTCTTTTGCTGACGCAAGATCTCATAGGTCTGGGTGGTGAGATTATTCCCCTTGCCCTCTTCTTCGCCGTTATTAAGCAAAGCAACCCGGGGATTCTCTATGTTCAGCACGCCCCTGGCATAAGCCCGCCCCAACCGGGCAAATTGCACCAACTGCAGAGGCCGGCAATCCACATTGGCGCCGGCGTCTATCAATAAGGTCGGCTGTGACCCCCGGCTGGGAATGGCAACAACAATCGGCGGTCTTTCAATCCCTTCCATCCTTCCCAAAATAAATAGGGCAGCAGCCATCTGAGCTCCGGTACTGCCACAGGAGACTACGGCATCGGCCCGCCCCTCTTTGACCAGTTTGGTGGCCACTACTATGGAAGCATCCTTTTTCTTGCGCAGCGCCGTTGCCGGTGATTCGTCCATTTCTATGACCTGGCTGGCATTTACCAGAGCCAGCCTCTGACTATCGTAGCTGCAGCCGGAAAGTTCCGCCGCCATCACCTCCTGTTGGCCCACCAGTATAATCTGGCCGGTATCGTACTCGTTAAGCCATTTAATCGCACCCGCCAGCAATTCTTTGGGTGCGTTATCTCCTCCCATAAGGTCTAAAGCTATTTTCATGCCTGAAACCTCCTCATAATAAACAAAAAGTAAGCTACCAGTCTATTTTAAAAGACTTTATACCTTACTTTTTGACGAGTTTTTATATTACATAACGTTTTTGCCTTTATAGAACCCACAATTTAAGCATGCCCGGTGCGGCATCTTCAGCTCGTGACACTGAGGGCATTCAACCAGACCCGGCTTTTCAAGTTTGGCCCATTCGGAGCGGCGCTTGTTTTTCCGGGCATGGGATTGTCTTCTTTTAGGAACTCCCATTAAGTAACCTCCTTCCCTGCCTTGAGATTTTTTAATTTATCCCATCTGGGATCGGTATTCTCATCTCGGCACTGGCACTGAACCAGGTTCCGGTTAATACCACACTGCTGGCAAAGTCCTTTGCAGTCAGGGCGGCAAAGGGGTATCAAGGGGATTGCGGAAAATACCAGCCCCTCTATGTACGGCTGTATTTCAGCCTCATCGGAGCTGAAAAACACAACATCCTCATCCCGGGAGTATTCCGCCTGATATTTGGATTCCACCAGGTTAAGATGAAACTGGACAGCTACCGGATAATAAAACCTTTCCAGGCAACGGGAGCATTGCAATTCCAAGGCTGTTTTTACCTGACCGCGAAGCAGGTAGTGTTCGCCCGACTTTTCCACCAACCCTTTCACTTCAAGGTTATCCCGGTATTTGCCTCCCAGTTCCTTCAGATATCCGTCATTACCCGGTATATCAAAATAAAACTCCTGGCTGTCCCGAGAGCCTGCCCTTTGCCTCTCCAGGTTGATTTTCATATTATCACCCCATAAAAACACCAGATTAATTATAGTCTGCCTTTCTTAGCCTTGTCAACCATGGGACTGCAATAGATCCCGTCAAGCTACTTTGAGAGGCCGGAAAATAAAATCTTTCCTATCTCCTTCAAGTCTAAATGTTGCTGATTGATTTAGGATATTGTAAAGCCATTGTTTTAGCTTATTTATAACAATTATGTCGCCCCAAAAGAAATCCTCTGATTATTTGCCGCCGGCTAGGGACGGAAAGGCCCTGTTACTGTTTTACCTATCCCCTATCCGGGACTTTTTCTTCACGGATTCCTTAAGGTAAAAAGGAAGTACCGATACAACTACATTATGCTTATTGAGCATAGCTCGGGCTATAAAGATACTGGTATTGTTATGCAGCAATACATGGTACCACTTATAGACAAAAAATTGGGGCAAAAGTACGGTTATTATATCACCGGGCTTGGAGGCGTGTTCTTCAGAGTCGATATACTTGATAAGCGAGCCTACTACATCCCGGTAAGGAGACTCTTTAATAATCAAAGGGACCTCAGTGTTCAGCATACCCCATTTTCGTCTTAATTTGTCGGCTTCACCCTCGTAAGGTTCCACATGGAAAACCTCAACATGGGTGGTAATACTGCTGGCATAACGCAATGCCTTTATTACCATGCTGTTTAAGCTGTCGACGGGAATAATAACATGATTAGGACGCGGGTTATCTAAATCCAGGGTTTTCAATAAATCATTGGGTACGTCTAATTGTTGGGCTACGGATTGATAATGCCGTTTGATGCCATACATAATCATAATAATTAACGGAACCACCACAAAAACTATCCAGGCCCCCTGAGTAAATTTGGTGACCCCGACAACAATCGTAGCAATTAAAGTAGTAACTGCTCCCAGACCGTTTATCAGGGCTTTATGTCGCCAGCCCTCGGATTTGGTCCGCAGCCAATGTACCAGCATACCCGCTTGGGAAAGGGTAAAAGCCGCGAAAACTCCCACTGCATATAATGCAATCAACAAATGGGTGTCAGCCCTGAAAATTATAATCAAAAGAATAGCTAAAAAGGCCAGAAAACCGATACCATTGGTATAATTGAGCCGATGCCCGCGCAAAGCCAATTGCCTTGGGGCATATCCATCCTGAGCTATAATAGACAGCAGGGTGGGAAAACCGGCAAAAGCAGTATTAGCCGCCATAGCCAGGATAATAGTGGTAGTAGCCTGAATAAAATAAAACATAATGCCAGGGCCGAAAACAGCCCGTGAAATTTGAGCCATAACCGTCAATTCAGGATTGGGTATGACCTGATATAGCTTGGTCAGGTAGGCAATTCCGCCAAAACAGACCACAATAGCAGCTGCCAGCAGAAGATAAGTAAGCTTAGCTTTTTGGGGAGCCGGATCTTCAAAATTGGGTACCGCATTGCTGATGGCTTCGACTCCGGTTAAAGCACTGCAGCCCGAGGAAAAAGCGGCAAGCAAAATAAATAAAGTAACGGCCTGGGTTCCAATAGGTATCTGGGTTGCAGCCGGAGCTGATATGACCGTATTATATCCGGTGTAATATTTAACCGCCCCAACAATTACGAGAGCCACAACTGCCAGTATAAAAGCATAGGTAGGAAGGCTGAATAAACGTGAAGATTCCCTGACTCCACGCACATTACCTATGACCAGAAGAATTACAAAAATCATCGCAATGCCGACTCGGTAAGGATTGAGTACAGGAACCGCTGAAGTAAAAGCTATGGTCCCGGCACAGACACTGACGGCTACCGTAAGAATATAGCCCACCGCCAGGGAAGCTCCGGCAATCAAACTGTATAGCGGCCCCAGGTTTTCCCTGGCCACTATATAGGCTCCGCCCCCATTGGGATAAGCTTCTACCACATGGCGATAGGAAAAGGTTAAAATAAGCAACAGACCTAAAATGGCAATCGCAATACGCGGCATCCATAAAAATGAAGCTGCACCTACTACCGGTATAAGTACCCATAGCATCTCTTCTACCGCATAGGCTACTGATGATATGGCATCACTGGCTAATAGCGGCATTCCCCATAAAACACTGTATTTTTCCGTACTAAGTCGGTCATTTTTTAATGATTTACCGAATATCCATTGAATCAGACGCCTTAACAAGACTATTACTTCCTTCCCTAGCCAATCCTGAGTTGGTTCAGCCGGTATACCGTAGCCTGTTTCTACAGGCACGGGCATATTGATTGAAACAGTATACTTGCTACAGCAAAATAAAGTAAAATATATTGTCAAAATGAAGGTTATTTCAATATTAGTATTAGTGTTAAGCTATAAATATAAATTTATTATAACCAGGCTGATATTTGGGGCTGAAAACTTATCAAAACCGTCTTCTGCCATCATCATTACTCTATGGATGATATCCGGAGGTCTTTATAAAGATTTACCGTTCCGACTGTCACCGCTAAGGCCAATACAAAAAAGCAATAAAAAAATCCAGAGTCTGTGCTCCGGATTCATTACTATAGGTATCTTTAAAAATAAACAGAGGCGGGAAATTCCCGCCTCCATCAATAAGTACTTTTTACTTGGCGAGATTATAAGTATCGCGGGCAATAACCAGTTCTTCATTGGTAGGAATAACAAATATCTTAACTTTGGAGTCAGCGGCAGCTACATCAACCTCTTTACCCCGTACTTTGTTCTTTTCGACATCCATCTTGACACCCAGATAATCCAGGTCCTTGCAGATGTTTTCCCTGATATCAATAGCATTTTCACCTACGCCGGCGGTAAATACCAGACAGTCGCAACCGTTTAATTTGGCCATATAGTTGCCAATATACCCTTTCACCCGGTTGTAGTATACATCCAAAGCTATCTGGGCTCTCTGATTGCCGGAAGCAGCAGCCTCAAGGATATCTCTCAGATCATTGGACACCCCGGACAGACCCAGCATACCTGATTTCTTATTGAAATAGTTGTTGGCTTCGGTGGTGTTTAAGCCTAGTTTTTCCATCAGGAAGAATACGATGGCCGGGTCAATGTCACCGGAGCGGGTTCCCATAACCAGACCTTCCAAGGGAGTGAAGCCCATGGTAGTATCAATAACCTTGCCGTCCCTGATTGCGGCCATACTGGCTCCGTTACCCAGGTGCAGAGTTATGATTTTACACTGGTCAAAAGGCTTGCCCAGCATGTCGGCAGCCCGGTGGGATACATAGAAATGGGAGGTTCCGTGGAAACCATATCTTCTTACCCGGAATTTTTCATAGACTTCATAAGGTAAAGCATATAGGAAATTGGCCGGCTCCATGCTCTGGTGGAAAGCGGTGTCAAAAACAGCCACATGTTTTACATTGGGCATCAGCTCCTGACAGGCTTCAATTCCCATCATATTCGGGGGATTATGCAGGGGGGCAATGTCGAAACAATCCTTGATGACCTTTTTCACCCGGTCATCAATCACTACGGATTGAGCAAATTCTTCTCCGCCATGAACCACCCGATGGCCTACCGCCCCGATTTCGTCCATGCTCTTAATGCATCCGTATTCTTCATTGACCAGAACCTCAAGCACCAGTTTCATTCCTGCAGTATGGTCAGGCAAATCCTTCTTAATCAACACTTTGTCCTTACCCACGGGTTTATGCTCCAGGGTAGTACCGGGGATACCCACCCGGTCAACCAGACCGACAGCCAATACGCTTTCATCGGTCATATCGACGACCTGATACTTGATAGATGAACTACCAGCATTTACAACCAGAACCTTCATTTAATCAATTACCTCCTTATTCTCCTAAAATATTAAGGTACAGATCCCCCCATTTTCTGGCTTAGGCTCTTACTGCAGTCATGGCTACTACGTTGACTATATCTTCTACACTGCAGCCGCGGGAAAGGTCATTGACCGGCTTGGCAATACCTTGCAGAATCGGGCCGATAGCTTCAGCTTTACCGAGCCTCTGAGCAATTTTGTACCCGATATTACCCGAGTTGATATCCGGGAATATCAAAACATTACATTGCCCGGCAACGTCACTGCCCGGGGCTTTGGAAGCTCCCACCTTGGGAACTATGGCGGCGTCGAACTGGAATTCTCCGTCGATTTTTAATTCGGGATATTTTTCTTTGGCGATAGCAGTAGCCTGAGTTACTTTATCCACCATAGCATGGCTGGCACTGCCTTTAGTGGAGAAGGACAGCATTCCGATATGAGGTTCTTTTATTCCACACAAATCGGTAGCGGTGGCAACGGAAGCTTTAGCAAATGCCGCCAGTTCTTCGGCGGTGGGGTCAATAGTTACGGCACAGTCGGCAAACACAAAAGTGCCGTTAGCTCCAAATTCGCAGTTGGGTACAATAACAATAAAGGCGCCGGATACTGAACTTATTCCGGGAGCAGTTTTGATAATCTGCAGTGCCGGTCTAAGCACATTACCGGTGGTATTTTCGGCGCCGGCAACTTCTCCGTCGGCTTTACCCGCTTTAACCATCATGGAAGCAAAAAACAGCGGATTCAACATAGTCTTTTTAGCCTTGTCCAGATCAACTCCCTTATTTTTGCGCATTTCATAAAATGTCTGCACAAAATCATCAAAGAAGGGGGCTTGCTCCGGATTGATAATTTCTGCTCCGGTCAGGTCAGCGCCAATTTTACTGGCTAGGCCTTTAATTTCACTTTCATCACCTAGGAGAATGGGGTGGGCTATCTTCTGGTCTATTATCCCTTTAATAGCCTGCAGGGTTCTTTCCTCGGTTCCTTCGGGCAAAACTATGGTTTTACCCATTTTAGAAGCTTTCTCTCTAATTTCTGCTAACAGACTCATACTTCTACCTCCCATATTCTTTATAACGGTTCTCTTTTTCAGGCCGCAAATCTCTAGTTAATTCTAGCATAAATAGACAATTTAGTGGTAAGATTTATCAAATCACATTTTTACATTAAGGAGTTTATCATGGCTATCATAGGCATCGTGGCTGAATACAATCCCTTCCACAACGGTCACCTGCATCTGATTACCGAGGCCAAACAGAAGAATAGTTCCTGCCCCATCGTCTGTGTGATGAGTGGTAATTTTCTGCAACGAGGCGAACCGGCTATCTGCAATAAATGGGCCCGGGCCGAAATGGCCTTAAAGTCTGGTGCAGACGTGGTTATAGAACTCCCTTTTTGCTTCTCGGTCAGAAGCGCATACTATTTTGCGCAAGGTGCACTTAGACTGCTGCAGCGTAGCGGCGTGATCACCCACCTGGCCTTTGGAGCTGAAAGTGACGACCTGCAGGTATTAAACTCCATAACGGAAATACTTGCTGCCGAACCGGCAGTCTACTCCAATCTGGTAAAAAAAAACCTGGCCAGCGGCAAAAGTTTTCCCCTCGCCCGGTCACAAGCTCTGCAGCAATACATGGGGAAGCGTTCTGCTGATCTACAAGCTGTTTTATCTGGTCCCAACAACATCCTGGCTATAGAATACCTCCGGGTAATAAAAGAGGAATCCTTAACCTTGGCTCCTATCCTGATAAAGCGCAAAGGCTCCGGTTATCACGATACCAATTTGGCCCCTCTTGCCAGCGCTACCGCCATCCGGAATCATCTGCTCACCAATAACGGCCTGAATGATCTTGGTGGCTCAATGCCGCAGGCTAGCCTCAAAATACTGGAAAGAGAGATTTCTCTTGGACGCTGCCCGGTCTCATTAGACACTCTGGAAAGAGCTGTTCTGATTAAACTCAGGACTATTTCTCTACCGGATCTCAGAACCATCTACGAAATCAGTGAAGGCCTGGAATCCCGTTTCAAAGAAGCCGCCGGCTGCTCGGGTACCCTGAATCAGCTTCTGCAATCCGTAAAGTCTAAACGTTACAGCTTTACAAGAATCAAGCGTACTTTAATGTACATACTTTTTGAACTTACCAATGAACAAATATCAGGTTTTGATCAGCATGGCCCCATGTACTTACATATTTTAGGTTTTTCGGCAAAAGGGCAGAAAATCCTTCAAGAAATTAAAAATAAATCGGAACTTCCAGTCCTGAGCCGGGGTAAAGACATGAAAAAAAACCGGGATGAGAATCCCGGAAGCACTTTACGCGCTATGATTGATCTGGAGGTACGGGCCACTGATGTTTACACTTTGCTCTACCCGGAACCTTCCCAGCGACAGGCCGGAAAAGATTTTACTACATCGCCGATAATAGTATAATTTCTCCTTATGTATACCTGCTTATTTTCTCCCGTATCTCTTCCAGTTTTTCTTCCGCCGCCTGCCGGCCGAGTGCGATTAATTCCTGTGACTTTTCATAATCGCGGGAGCCGAATCCGCTAACAGCCGGCTGAATAAGGATATCGGCCTTATGATATATCAAGTCGAATTGTTGCTTTTGCATGATATCTATAGCGGTTAGAATTACATCCATAGTATTGTTTACACTAACTACCCGGCCGTCACCAAAGGTAACGTCCACCGCAATAATTATGTCCGCCCCCCGGTCACGGGCTACTTCCACCGGCAGGCGATCTACCACGGCGCCGTCTACCAGGATCATCCCATCCCGTTTTACCGGATGAAAAATTCCCGGGATGGAGATGCTGGCCCGAACCGCTTCTGTTATTGAACCTTCCTCCAGTACTACTTCCTGCCCGGACAACAGGTCGGTAGCCACCACCAGCAACGGAATGCAGGTATCTTTAAATTCCTTGCGCTTAGTCAGCAGATTGAGCAATTCCTTTATTTTCTTGCCGGAGATAAAACCCAGACGCGGGAGCTGGACGTCAAAAAATAGCTTGGAGTCCATATTATTTATCATACGGCCCAGCATTTTCATATCAGCTCCACAAGCGTATATCCCTCCTACCATTGCTCCCATGCTGCTTCCCACAATAAAGTCAAAGGGGATACTATTTTCCTGCAACACCTGTAATATTCCAATATGGGCCAGTCCCCGGGCGCTTCCCGCACCCAGTACCAGAGCAATCCTAGGCCGTTCTCTCATAACTGTCACCTCCGGTAATAGGTATTGTTCTTCTAAACTTCCACCTTAAAAACATATAGTGGGGGTAAGGGGTGAAAGGTGAGGGCGTAATTACTCTGCCCCTCACCCTTTTACTTTTCACGTCTCTCGAATTGGAGTTGTTTGGATTGGGCAATTATTCCCGAATCTTTTTTCTCATTATAATATTAATTCTAACCGCTTTCATGATTCTTAACCCGCAGGAAACGGTTACTGCTGCCGGGATGGGCTGTAAACTCTGGTTTTCAGTTCTCTTGCCGGCTTTACTGCCTTTTTTTATTGTAGCCGAACTTATGGTCAATCTGGGTTTTGTAAATTTTCTAGGCATTATCCTGGAGCCGGTAATGAGACCTGTTTTCCGTCTGCCGGGCTGCAGTTCTCTGGTAGTGGTGATGGGGTTTACTTCCGGATTTCCTATCGGCGCTGTCCTGAGCCGTAAACTATATGACGAGAATCTGCTGACTGCTGACGAAACTGAAAGGCTGGTTTCTTTCACTAATAATTGCAGCCCTCTTTTTATACTTGGAGCTGTAGGGGTAGGCATGTTTGCCTCCCCTATAATGGGATACCTGCTGGCTTTTTCCCATTACCTGTCCAACATCCTGCTGGGTATTATGTGGCGGTTCCGTGCGTCTCCCTCCGGCAACCGCATAACCCGATCCCAGCAGTCCCGATGGGCCGAGGCCTGGCAGGCTTTCCTGCAATACCATAAACCTCAGGGTATGGGGACCTTACTGGGCGACGCCATAAAAAATAGCCTGAACAACATTTTGGCTATTGCAGGCTTTGTTATAATCTTTTCCGTCTTAACCCGTATGCTGGCTGTCTGGGGGATAATGGATACGGTAGCCGCCATGTTTTCCTGTATGTTCGAATTCCTGTCTCTTCCTTATCAAGTGGCCTATGGTCTCGGTATGGGCATGTTCGAAATTACCCTCGGTGCCCGGACCATAGTCCTGGCCGCCCAGGCCGACCCAATATATAAGCTGCTGGCAGTCAGTGCTGTCCTGGCCTTCAGCGGTTTCTCCGTTATTGCCCAAGTCATGAGTGTCATGGCAGGCACACCGGTACGTTTATCTTTTTATCTTCTCTCCCGCCTTATTCAAATGATCTTATCATTAACCATAACCGTCTTCACCTACAAGGCCGTTATCGCTCCCCGCTCGGCCATCGGGGTTTTTACTTTTCCTTATCATAAAGTCCTGTATTCCTTTGACGCCTGGCATGTTTCCCTTTCCTGTCTGCTTTTGGGTTTGATTCTAATTGGGCTGATGATGTTGGTAAGCCTCCGTTGGCAAGATCAATAATCCTCCCTCGGAGATTCATTTAATTCATCTTTCCCCTGGCTGATAGCCTCCAGGCCTTTCTTTAACACAATTTCCATATGAGTAAGGACCCCGTCGGCATATTCGTTGGCATCGCGGCGGATCTCCCGCGCCATCTCTTCAGCCTTGGCTACTATTTCCTCTCCCATCTGCATGGCGTTACGGGTTATTTCGTTATCATCCACCATTTGTGCTACCTGATTGCGCGACTGTTCCACATAATCATCGGCCTGGGCACAAGCTTCTTTGACGATGCGTTCTTTTTCGCTTATGATCAGACGAGCTGTCTCCAGCTCTTCCGGCAGGATAGCCCTAATACGGTCTACCCGATCCAGGAACCGGTAACTTTCAATCATAACCTTTCCACTGGAAAGAGGCACCTTTTTACTGTCTTTTATCATAAGCTCGAGTTCATCCAGTATCCGGTAAATCTCCATCATTTTCCGACTACCTCCTTAGAAAAGATTTTTAGTATGCAAAATATTTCATCCTGGGAGCTCATCTGCCGCCGCTCCTTCAGGGCTAGTTTCTCAACTTTAGACTAAATGGTAGTAATGCAGGGTCGATTCTCCATAATTATTTGCCCGATATTCTTTCAACGAGCTTAATTCAAGAGTTAGACTCATCCTCTTGGGACTGCGTACGATAAGGCTGCCCTCCGGTACCAGCAAGGACGATCGGTCCAGCGCCTCCACAAGAGGGTTAAAGATAGTCTCTACAGTAAATGGAGGGTCAGCGTATATATAATCAAACTTCGTTTTCCGCCTCGCTAAAATTTCCATAGCCCTGAAAACATCGTTGCGATATAATTCAAATCCCTCACCAAAACCGCAGCTATGCAAGTTTTCTCGAATAACCCGAACCGCGTTATGGCTATTATCAATAAATACTACCGGACGGGCTCCCCGGCTTAAGGCTTCTATTCCTACACTGCCGCTGCCGGCAAACAGGTCCAACAGGCTGGCGCCGCCTATATTGCTCCCTATCACATTGAAAAGAGCTTCTTTGATCATATCGGTGATAGGTCGGGTATCCATTCCCCGCGGGGCTTGCAAGCGTTTTCCCCGGGCTGTTCCTGCTATTACACGCACGATTCCGCTCCTCTGTCATATATTCGCCGATTTTCGGCTGGCCCCTTTTTTGCTAAAATCATTTTATCATAGAAAATTTTTTTTAGTATGGTGTATATTATCTCTTCAGTTGGGTAATGATATAACTACCAGAGAGAATCTGGTAACAAACCCTCCCCAACAACTTTACAAAATTCTCCTCTCCCCAAATGGCGACTTAACCGTCGCCATTTATTTTATGCATAAATATGCCAGGACCAACAGATAATAATCCCAAGGAGGTTTAAATCATGCTGCTGAAAGATTTCAATATTTATGTAGATATGGCGATTGAAGCCCGCGATTTGGTTCGAGGTGCCGCTGATCAGGAAATACCCGGAGTCAAAGAAGAGGTTGAACAATTGGAACATATCAAATTCACTACTATTACTATCCTCAATCAAACCGGAGCCGACCAGTTAGGCCGTCCTATAGGCACCTATGTGACTATCGAATCACCCCCGCTGAAAATAAATGATCCTTATGTCAGAGATGAAATAATTCAAACTATGGAAAAAAGCCTGCAGGCTATGATCGGGAATTATCTTAAGCCTCAGGATACCGTGCTTCTGGTTGGACTGGGCAACTGGAGAGCAGTAGCTGACGCCCTGGGGCCAAAATTCATTGAATACAGCCCCATTACCCGCCATTATCATAGTTATGCCCCTGATGCTCTGGTTCAGGGCATGAGACCCAGTTGCGGCATAGCGCCCGGGGTACTTGGGATTACCGGTCTGGAAACTTTCGAAGTGATCAAAGGTATTGTAGAAAAGGTCAAGCCAGCCTTACTGGTAGTAGTCGATGCCCTGGCCGCACAAAATGTTGAACGCATAGGAACCAGTGTGCAGATGTCAAATACCGGTATTCAGCCAGGCTCAGGAGTAGGCAATGCCCGTCACGCTATCAGGCAAGAGGATCTAGGAGTGCCGGTAATAGCCATTGGCTGCCCTACTATAGTAAGTGCCGCCGTTATCGCCAATGAAGCGGTAAAAAAATTCTGCCTGAACAGTGGCGCTTCATATAATGAAAATACCTCTTTAAACTCCATCAAGGAAATACTAAGCCCCTTTGGCGGAAGTATGGGAGTTACCCCCAAGGAAATAGATGAAATAATTGAAAACAGCGCCCGCATCATCTCCATGGGTGTAGCTCGTTCCCTTTTTCCCGGCATCTCTGAAGAACAACTGGTATTGTATGCAACTTAAACTTCTGTCTGGACGGAATTTATTTTGCGATCAGCCCGGTAACCATGAAAGTAGCCGTACCCAAGGCTACCAGTCGGCCGGCGGCGTCTTTGATTTCGCCCCGGCCGACAATAATTTTATTACCTTTTTGGATAACTTCTCCTTCCCCGTACAGTGTTCCCTTATTGGCGGGGCGCAGGTAATTCAGCTTCATTTCCACCGTTGAGGCGCCTTTGTTATCCTCCAGTTTCTGATTGACAGCAATGGCGATGGCGGAATCCAAAAGGCCGGCTAAAACTCCCCCATGAACATTTCCATAGATTTGCAGCAGATCATCCGTTATTTCCAGAGCAACCCTGCTCTTTCCATCATTGCCTTCGACGATTTTCATCCCCATGTGCTGCCAATAAGAACCGGTTGCTAATTGAGCAATTTGAACCACTATCCATTGTCTCCCTAATTTTAATTATGTTTATATCATAAGCCTTTATTGAATTCCGATAAACCTATAAATTGGGGAAATAGCCCATAAGCATATCGTCTAAATAAAGAATAGACGTAGATTTATGGAAAAGACGCGGAATTTATTAAGTCTCTTCCGCGTTCTTCCTTCTAAATTCCCTGAATGCCGCGTCAAAAACTAGCGAAACCGTAGGTCTATTTTCATTCTTGGTCACGGCGCTCCGGTCATGGGCGGTTAATATGAAAACAAGCGGATATATAAAATCCGCTTGTTAACCATAGTATGATTAGAGTTCAGGTAATATTAGTACTGCTGATTCTGCTGCTTGATGGAGTTCAGGTCTTGAGTCATGCCCAGGCCCTGCTGTCCACCGGCTACCCTCTGCTGGTAATCATAGATCATTTTCTTGACCATCTGTCCACCTATGCTTCCAGCCTGGCGGGAAGTGAGGTCGCCATTGTAACCCTGTTTCAGGTTTACACCTACTTCCTGAGCAGATTCAAATTTAAACTGATCCATAGCTGCTTTGGCCTGAGGAACCAAAATCTGATTGCTGTTAGTTGCCATTTAAAATTCACCTCCTTCACCTGGTGTAGTCTTATTTTTTCCCGCTCCGGCTCTAATATGCTAGAAGTATTTTCAAGACTTTTTAATTTTTTTCTTGTCATCCTTGGACTTATTGGACGCAGCAAGGCCGCATTCCTGTGCTACTTCAAACTTAAGCCGCTCAACCTCGGTATTCTTTTGCTTCTTATCCTTCATAGTTCGTAACCTCCTAAGCTATAAATAAAAAAACTGCGAAATCTTTCCGCAGTATTATCATTTATAATTTTAAGTTAATTTATTTAAACAGATTTATGCAATTAATTAGGCGCCACCTGATTGGATTTATTAAATTTTAAATTTATATACTTTTCGATTAACCTATCATCATGATGGGGTATAAACTCCCGGGATAACTGCCGGCTTATCTCCACCAGCTTCTGGTCTTTAATTAAATTAGCCGCTTTAAGCCCATCCAGTCCGTGCTGTTTTATCCCCCAAAACTCACCTGGGCCCCGTATCTTCAAGTCTTCTTCCGCCAGTTGAAATCCGTCCGCAGTTCTTTCTATAGCCTGGAGCCTCTGAACCGCTTCTTCCTTCTGGGGATCGGCGATCAAAAAGCAATAGGATTGCAGCCGTCCCCGGCCTACCCGCCCCCGCAGCTGATGTAGCTGAGAAAGCCCAAACCGCTCCGCCTGTTCGATAACCATTACAGAAGCATTGGGAACGTCTACTCCAACTTCAATCACACTGGTGGAAACCAGAACCTGGATCTGGCCCTGTTTGAACATCCGCATGGCCATTTCTTTCTCCATCGGCTTCAGGCGGCCGTGAATGAGTCCCACATTTAGATCCGGAAGCAGGCGGGCCTGCAATTCTTCATAAAGCGATACTGCTGCCTGCAGATCCTGCTTTTCCGATTCTTCTACCAGGGGACAGACCACATAGGCCTGAGCCCCTCCGGTCACCTGCTCCTGGACATACCGGTAAACCCGGAGGCGATACTCCGGCTTCACCAGCCGGGTTTTAACCGTTTTGCGCCCCGGCGGCAACTGGTCTATTACCGACAGGCTCAGATCACCATATACGGTTAAAGCCAGAGTTCTGGGTATGGGGGTGGCAGTCATGACTAAAACGTCGGGAGCCGCCCCCTTACGGCTCAATGCCGCCCTTTGCCGCACCCCAAAGCGGTGCTGTTCATCTATGACCACCAGCCCCAGGGAGGCAAACTCTATATCAGCCTGAATCAAGGCATGAGTACCGACCAGAATATCTATCTTCCCATTTTTAATTGCTTCCAGTATTAAACGGCGCTCACCGGCAGAAGTGCCTCCAGTCAGGTGAGCAACGATCACCCTTTGAGCAGTAAAAATTTTATCCATCGTCAGGTAATGCTGCTCAGCCAGAATTTCCGTAGGAGCCATAATGGCGGCTTGAAAACCACTGGCCACAGCCTTAGCCATGGCCAGAGCCGCCACTATAGTTTTGCCCGCCCCCACATCGCCTTGAAGCAGGCGATTCATGGGCCGGGGCGCTTCCATATCCGCAAATATTTCTCCCACCACCCGCCGTTGGGCCGGGGTAAGCTTGAAGGGAAGATCGTCTGCGATCTTGTCCACCAGTTTGCTTTTTTCCTTATGTATTATATACTCTGAGGCGGCCGCCCCCCTTTCGGCCTTTTCCAGCTGAAGCTGAAACAGCAGCAATTCCTCCAATGCCAGCCGTCTTCGGGCCTGCCGATATGCCTCCCGGCTGTCGGGAAAGTGTATATTATTGAAAGCATATTCTATGGAGCAGAGTTTATATTTCCGCTTTAACTCTTCATTCAAAATTTCGGGATAAAAGTCCATATATTCCCGCAAACTGGTGAGGGTGAGACTACGTATTAATTTCTGGCTGAGGCCTTCGGTAAGACTATATATTGGTAATATCGGAGAATGGGAATCTTCATCGGTGATTACCTCGTATTCGCTTACCTGCAGTTGGATGCCCTCATACGATAATCTGGCTCTGCCGCTCAGGAAAACCTCCTGACCGGTTTTTATGATTTCGGTCATAAAGGGCTGATTAAACCAAACCGCTGTAGCCGCTCCTGACTGATCCTGCACCAGAGCCTTAAAAATAACCATGCCGCCACGGCTGCGGCTGGTTTTAGTAAGACCGACCTTTCCCCTGATATTTGCCGGTTGACCATTCTGCAAACCGGCAATGCGGGTGGTACTGCTCCGATTAAAATAAGCCCTGGGAATATTCCACAGCAGGTCAAAAACAGAATTAAGCCCTAAGCGCTGTAATTGCCTGCTTCTTTTGGGGCCCACTCCTTTTATATACTGCAGGTCACGTAAGAGCCTGTCCATAAAAACCTCCCGGATATTTGAAAAAGGCAGAAAACACCCAATTTTCTGCCTTTAATAACCAGTAACAGCAGCCGGTTTTTACTCTACCGATACCAGATAACTATAATGGGGTTGGCCGCCATAATGGTATTCCACATCACAATCAGAGTAGTGTTCCGCTATGACATCCCTGATCTTGACAGCATCAGCCTCATCAGTATCATCGCCATAGAAAAAGGTAATCAGACTGCTGTCTTTGGTCACCATTAACTCCAACAGCTTCAGAAGAGCATCTTCCGGACTGCTGCTGGTGACCGTAATCTCATCACCTAAGATACCAATGATGTCGCCCTCGTTTATAGTGAGTCCATTTATGGTTGAATTCCTAACGGCATAGGTTACTTCGGCATATTTAACCTCTTCCATCTCTTCTATCATGGCGGCGGCAATTTCGGCTATCTCTCCTGCCGGATCATAGGCTATCAGCGCGGTGATGGCCTGCATTACAGATTTACTGGGAACCACCATCACCTGTTTATCACAGAGTTCCACTACCTGCTGCGCTGCCATGATTATATTGCTGTTATTGGGAAAAATTATAACTGACTCGGCATTAACCTCGTTGCAGGCATTCAACAGATCTTCAGTACTGGGATTCATAGTCTGTCCGCCTTCAACCACCTCATCAACACCCAGGCTTTTCAGTACCTCTATAATCCCCTCGCCTACACCTACCGCAACCAGGCCCAACTTTTTGGCCGGGTTGGAGTTTACCGCCAGGGAAATGTTATCCCAGTTGTTAATATGCTCATGAACCTCTTCCAGCATATTATTCACCTTGATATCGCTTAATTGCCCCCATTGCAGACAGGTTTCCAGCACCTTACCGGGGTGGTTGGAATGGATATGAACCTTAACCAGTTCCTCGTCTCCAACTACCAGCATAGAGTCTCCCAATGGCCGGAGGTGATCCTTGATATCGTCCACGGTCATATCCCCGCCCTTGATCAGAACCTCGGTACAATACTGAAACTCAAGCTTAATATCCTCCTTATTTACTCTCTCTCCTGCCGCTGGAGCCATCTTTTCCCGATAACCGCTTAATTCTATCTCCTTTTCCTGAGCCAGTCCTTCTACTACGCCCTCCAGGAAATAGATCAGCCCCTGCCCCCCTGCATCCACTACTCCTGCCTCTTTTAAAATAGGCAATAAAGACGGAGTCTTTTCCAGAGTACTGTAACCGGTAGCTATACCTGCCAACAGGGTGGCAACAATATCACTGTCCTTGCGTGCCTCGTTTTCACAAGCCAGGGCTATCTCTCGTATTACCGTAAGTATAGTGCCCTCTACCGGCTTCATAACTGCCTCATAGGCAGTCTGCGACCCTGATTTGAGAGCCAATGCCAGATCCATCGCCCCGGCTTTTTCCTTACCTTCCAAGGTACGGGCGAAGCCTCGGAAAATCTGGGAGAGAATAACCCCGGAATTACCCCGGGCTCCCATCAAAGACCCCATCGAAACAGCTCTGGCCACCTTACTGAGAGGTTGATTAAGATTTTTTTCGCCTTCCTTTACGGCCGACAACAAGGTCAGATACATATTGGTTCCGGTATCGCCATCAGGTACCGGGAACACGTTCAGCAGATCCACACTGTCCCGATTATGTTCCAGCTTGATACAACCTGCTTTAATGCTTCTGACCAGATCATTCCCATCAATATAGACCAAACTCAAAATGCATTATCCTCCCCTATTTCTCTCCTAGGACCCTTACTCCTTTGACATTGACATTAACTTTAGCAACATTGAGGCCGGCATTATTGCTCAAGAAATAGGTAACCTTCTGCATCACATTGTAGGCCACTTCCTTGATCTTTACACCATATCCGACTATAACATATACATCAATAATTAGTCCATCCTCAGAGCTCCGTACGGAAACCCCTTTACGGATTGATTCAAGGCCCAGGATGCTGCTGAGGCCTGATTGGATATCCTGAGCCACCATGCCTACCAGCCCATAACAGTCCATAGCCGCCAGACCAGCCAGGGTTTCTACCACTTCTTTTTCTACCGTGATATTCCCCAGCTCATTTGTTTTTATACTGTACATGCTCTTTCCCTCCTGTTAATAAAATTGTTTATTCTACAAGCCAATATTTATTCCTGCTTCTTGCCCTTTGCCAGTCCTTCTGGTAGAATATTTAAGTGCACTTGATTGAGAGGGGGCAGAATTAATGGCAAAATGTGAAATCTGCGGGAAAAGCGTAACCTTCGGCAAAAAATATAGCCACTCCCATATAAGAACCAACCGCCAGTGGAAGCCAAATGTACAACGGGTTAAGGTAATAGCTGATGGAACTGTTAAAAAGATGTACGTTTGCAGCCGCTGTTTGCGGTCAGGTAAAGTACAAAGGGCAATATAGCTCCCGGGCCTTAGATAAAAATCTAAGGCTTTTGTTTTTTCCAATCTTCAATTTCCATCCAATCATAATGGTAAACTTCACCGCAAAAATTGCATGTTACCTCCAGTTTTCCTGTCGGTTCAGCTGTTTTCTCCAATTCTTCCCGGGAAAGATTAGCCAGTATAATCGCCAGCCGTTCTCGGTCACAGGTACAGCGGAAAGCCAAGGGGCTTTGTCCGATGATATCGTAGCCCCTATCACCCGTCAAAGTTTTCAAAACCGACTCCAGATCTTGACTTCGGGCCATAATGTCACTGATACTGTTCAGGCTCAGGATATTGTTTTCCAATCTTTCCAGAACAGCATCCTGCGCCCCTGGCAGGGCCTGCACTATCAGCCCCCCCGCCGCTTTGACACTTATATCGGTGTCGACCAGCACCCCCAGTGCAACCAGCGCAGGGATCTGCTCTGACAGAAGAAAGTAACTGGTCAGGTCTTCCGCAATCTCCCCGCTTACCAGGTTTACCCGGCCTATAAAGGGTTGCTTCATTCCCGTGTCTCTGATAACTTCCAGATATCCATTGCGTCCTACCAGTTCCCCCACCGCCAATTTTCCCGGATGGCGGGACGGTAAATCGGCATGCGGGTTGGAGATGAAACCGCGCCCATGGCCATGCGAGTCAACCGTCGCCACAATAGGCCCCCCCGGTCCATCCCCGTTAATCCTTAAAGTAAGAGCATCCTGTTCATTTTTCAGATCACTGCCCATCAGGAGTGCAGCGGTTAAAACTCGTCCCAGAGCAGCCGAAGCGGTTGCCGAGGTGTCATGACGGCTATGAGCTTCCTCCACCAGAGCAGTAGTATGGGCTATATTGATTCTCACCATCTTATCTTTATCCATAGCTTTGAGCAAATAATCTTTCGTAATCATACAGCATACCTTTCTATCTGTTTCTCTAGTAATTATACCCAGAAATCCGCCGGTTTCAAAATAGAATCCTGCTTTTAATGAATATTGAGGCAGAGATGACAAAATGTCTTATAATTATAAAAAAAGGAATAAGTTATGCGGCAACGGTTTAAATCCGCAATCCGCCGCTTTACTCCGCACTTAATCCCGGAAACGGCTCTTGTTGTGTTTAAAGACTATAATGATCGGAGGAAGTTAAAGCATGCCCATTTATGAGTTTGAGGGAAAGCGTCCCGTGATAGGAAAAGACTGTTTTATTCATCCGCAGGCGGTAATAATCGGTGAAGTGGAACTGGGAGAGCGATGCTACATTGGCGCCGGCGCAGTAATAAGGGGTGATTATGGGAAAATCGTTATCGGCGACGGCACCAATATCCAGGAAAACTGTATTATTCACTCGGAACCGGAAACCATAGCCATAATTGAAGAAAACAGCCTTATAGGTCATAGCGCCATAGTTCACGGTCCCTGCCTGGTGCAGCAAAATGTTACGGTCGGCATGGGCGCCATAATATCTTCCGGCTGTGAACTGGAAAGCGATAGTCTTCTGGCCGCGGGCAGCGTGCTTCCTCCCGGCCGCACAGTACCTAAATCCAAAGTAGCCATGGGTAATCCTGCCCGGATAGTCAAAGATCTGGATGAGCAAAATAGAATTTATAACCAAATGGGCGTGAAATTATACCAGGATTTAGCACTGCGCTGTATTCACGATTTAAAATTAATCGCGGAATGATCATAGCTTGATTATCCTTAACTTGCAGGATGGAGACTGTCATTGCTTATTATGCGGGTTTGCCCCCTCATTGGCGCATAATACCATCAGACAGATACTCTTAGTATCTTTATGGTTTATAAACTATTTGCCGGGACAATAAGTTCTCAGCTTAACTTATCCCATCCACAGTAAAAATAACCTGTTTGTCCCATTTAGTCTTCTTGCTTACAATTGGACCATATTTGGTTTGCTGCCTTGCTAAACTGCTATTTATGCCTGACCAGTTTATGCCAGAAACAAAAACAGTTTAGAAAGGAGTCTTTATGCTAAGCAAAAAGATTATTTTGCCCGTTTTTATGGTATCGTTGTTTTTTACCGGACTAATACTATTAAATGCCCAGCAAGCTGTAGCTGCAGATCCTAATCTGTCCATAGGTTCCCGGGGGAATGCTGTAGTGGAAGTACAGCAAGCCCTCAATGCCAAAGGGTACTGGTGCGGAAATGCCGACGGTATTTTCGGTTCCAAAACCCATTCTGCAGTAATAACATTCCAGCGTGATGCCGGATTGGGCGTAGATGGTATTGTGGGACCCCAAACCCAAAAGGCTTTAGGGTTGCATTCCAGCTCCCCTGCCTCGGTTCCATCCCGCGGAACCAGAACCATTTCATTGGTAGCAACCGGATATTGTCCCTGCGCAAAATGCAATTACCCCTATGGCGGCCAACCTTCTTACCTCGGTTATCCGCTGAAGAAAGGCATAGTCGCCGTAGACCCTCAAGTAATACCCATGGGCAGCAGACTGTATATTGAAGGCTATGGCAGTGCTATAGCAGCCGATCAGGGTAATGCTATTAAAGGGAACAGGATTGACCTCTGTTTCTCTACCCACCAAGAGGCACTAAACTGGGGAATCAGAACAGTACGAGTGACTGTCTATTAATAAAAAATGGGACTACCGGCACGGTAGTCCCATTTTTTTACAAATTCAACTGCTGGCGTTTTTCTTCCAGTCCCTTCTTCACCACCGCTGGAACCAATCCGCTTACATCCCCTCCCAGTAAGGCGGCTTCTTTGATAATGCTGGAACTTACGAAAATATATTTGGGGTCCGACATTACAAAGATGGTATCCAATTCCGATACGAGCTTCTTATTTATCATCGCCATATGCATCTCATACTCAAAATCAGCTACCGTCCTCAGTCCCCTGATAATGGCACAGGCATTTTTACCACTGAGATAATTCGCCAGTAACCCGCTGAAGCATTCAACTTCAATATTACCCAGGTGCCTGCTACTTTCTCGAATAAATGCTACTCGTTCGTCGAGTGTAAATAACCCCTCTTTACTTACATTGCGTACTACAGCGACTATTATTTTATCAAAAATTTTGCTGGTTTTTTCCAAGATGTCTATATGCCCATTGGTAACCGGGTCAAAGCTACCCGGATAGACTGCCAGCCGCACCTACACTCCCCCTTTGCCAAGTCCTCAGAAAGTAGTTTTCTATTCCCATACCATCTTTCCCTGCCGGGACTCATAATTTCCATTATAAAA
>DHCD01000010.1:48826-55490 GCA_002398105.1 Syntrophomonas sp. UBA4911 | reverse complement strand
AATTAGATTAAATTTATTTATAGCATGCTTTTTCCCGATTAGATTCTTTCTGCCACCACCGTCTATGCAAGTGCAGCCAAGGAGGAATACTCATATGCACGCTTCTGCGTCTTCTTATAGGAGCGCAACCGGTATTCCGGCAACATAAGCTTAAATCGGATGTCCTGGGTGAGGATAAGGCCGTCAATTCATAAAAAAGGGAACCCTTTAATAGGGTTCCCTTTTATGATTTGCCGTTATTCCATAGCCTTCCAAAGTACTTCGGCAACATCAAATACTTTAGTCTGTTCTTCTTTCTCTGCTGCTTTCACGCCATCGGATATCATGGTCAGACAGAAAGGACAGTTGGTCACTATCATTTCCGGCTCGGGAACCAGCAGTTGGTCGGTTCTGGTATCGTTAATACGTTTGTAGCCTTCTACCGCTTCTTCCTCCAGCCACATGCGTCCGCCGCCGGCGCCACAGCAGAATCCAAAGTTCCTGCCTTTTTCAATCTCAACTACATGGCATCCTGCAGCACTAAGAACCCTTCGCGGTTCGTCATATACGCTGTTATGGCGTCCCAGGAAACAGGAATCATGATAAGTTATCTTGGCGGTCAAGGATTTATCAGCTTTAAGCTTGCCCTCGGCTATCAGCTTAGCCAAAATTTCAGTATAATGGTAAACTTCAAAGTTCCCGCCCATTTGCGGATATTCGTTTTTCAGGGCGGTATAGCCATGGGGGCAGACAACTATAATCTTCTTGACGCCATAGTTGTTAAAGGATTCCAGATTCTGCTGCACCAAGGTCTGATAAAGGTACTCGTTGCCTAATCTTCTGGCCGAGTCTCCGCAGCAGTACTCCTCGGTACCCAGATAGCCAAAGCTTACCCCTGCCTTATCAAGCAGTCTGACCAGCGCTTCACCGACCCTCTTATATCTGTCATCAAAGGATACCGCACAGCCGGCATAAAGCAAATATTCAAATTCTTTGCCGTCTTCCGGTAAGAGGTTTACCATTTCCCTGACGCCTCTTTCCGTCAACCATCCGGCGCGATTAGCCCAACCTACCCCCCAGGGATTGTAATTGCGCTCCATATTGGTAAAGGCCATCTGGGCTTCACCCGGCATATCGCCCTGCCACATAACCAGGTTACGGCGCATTTCAACTATTTTGGGGATATGCTCTATAAACATGGGACAATGTTCCATACATGCCCGGCAGTTGGTGCAATCCCATATAACATCAGTAGTTACGACATCATAAATCAGGCTGGCTTCCATAGGATTGGCAGCCTCTGCCTCTTCGGTCATAGCCATCTCTTCCACCTCAGCCGCTCCGCTGGCTTTAGCCTCTAAAAGATAAGGAGCTTTGGCATCCAGGTGGGTCTTCATGGCCTGGATAAGGGTGACTTTAGGATTGAGCTTTTTACCGGTATTAAACGCCGGGCAATTTTCCTGACACCTTCCGCAACGGATACAGGCATCCAGATCCAGTAAATCCTTCCAGCCAAATTCTTCAATGTTCTCTACCCCAAAGGAAGTCGCTTCTTCAATATTGTATACCATACGACAAGCGGATGGTTCGAGATCGCGGAAAGCATAGTTCAACATGCTGGCAAAAATATGCCACAGTTTGGTAAAAGGTACCAGAGCTATAAAAGCAAAGGCAATAGCCATGTGGAACCACCAGAGAATACGGTGCCACATAAGCATGGAGTCGACAGTCATACCACCAAAAAGGCCTGCAAAAAGCCAACCTATAGGAGATGCCGCCTGTTCGTAGGCAATCTGATCCAGGGTAGCCGACATTTGAATCTGAGCGGCTATCCTTAAGCCTTCAATAAAGTAACCGGTAAGCAGAATAACAAAGATCAACAGGATCATCCAGCCGTCTTCAGACCGGGTATCATTGAGGCGTTCAGGTTTTTGTATATATCTGATCGCTGCCAGAACCACAATACCAATCAGAGCCAGCAGGCCAAGTATATCAACTACAGCTGAGAAGCCGATATAGGAAGCCCCTTCAATATGCGGCCAACCCAGCCAGAAATGGGCGGCATCAACACCTGCCGCCAGAGCCAACACCAAAAATCCCCAAAACAGAAAGGCATGCATCCAACCCGCCAATGGCTTACGAATAACTCTGGCCTGAGCAAAACTGAAAACCAGCCAGGAAACGATACGGGAACCCACTTTGTCATTCCGATGCAGTTCTCCCTTAGCCAGATACCATACTCTAGCTCTCTTATAAAAACCATAAAGGAAAATTCCGATAGGAATAAACATTAAAATATAAATAAGCCATTCGTAGGGAATATTGGCCCCGACCACCCGCATCGGGACATCATAGCCGCCCTGCAATTCTTCAAAGCCAAAAATCATCAATTCATTCCCTCCTCAAAAACACAACCAGGTAATTTACTGGATATACCCCAGTATACCCAGTAAATACCATTTCCGCCGGAGGCCAACTATTTCTTCAGTTCAGCTACCAGAAGAGGAACAACCTTGAACAAATCGCCAACAACACCAAAATCGGATACGTTAAATATAGGAGCTTCAGTATCGGTGTTAACTGCCGCTATAAACTTGGATGAAGACATACCCGCCAGATGCTGGATAGCTCCGGAAATACCGCAAGCAACATAGAGATTGGGGTTAACCACCTTGCCGGTTTGGCCTACCTGGAGTTCATGTCCCAGCCAGCCGGAATCAATGGAAGCACGTGATCCGCCCACTGCAGCTCCGAGCAGATCGGCGAATTCTTCAATAATTTTGATTCCTTCAGGACCCTTGCAGCCACGGCCGCCGGATACAACAACTTCAGCTTCGGTCAGTTCCGGACGAGCTGAAACCGTAGGTTTGAATTCTTTAACTATCTGATAAACATCGCCTGCACCGGCGGCAACAGCGGGCTCTACCACTGCACCGGCACCAGCGCTTTCGGCCACGCCGAATACGCCCGGGCGAATCGTTGCCAGTATAGGACTGGTGGTAATCTCTACCTTGGACAAAGCTTTACCAGCATAAATAGCTCTCGTGAATAGGCCTTTGCCGGCACTGATTTCAGCAGCAATAACGTCGGTTGCCAGCCCTGCTTCTAATTTCTGAGCCAGCCGGGAAGCAAAATCTCTGCCGTTAAAGCTGTGGGCAAACAGAACCGCATTGGGCTTAAACTCATTAATCATAGCCACTATCTGGGCTACGTAGGCCCCCGTGTTATAATCTGCAAATACGTCGCCTTCGACTGCGTATACTTTATCCGCACCAAATTTGGCAAATTCCGGAGCCAGGCCTTTAACACCCTTGCCGAAAACCACAGCACTTACTTCGTCACCGTATTTTTTAGCTTCTGTGAGCATTTCGAATGTTACCTTACGGATATTTCCATCTCTTTGTTCTACAAATACCCATGTTCCTGCCATTGATTACCCTCCTTATATAATAAGTAAAAACTTATCCTAATTATTTTATTTCTACTTTAACAACGTTCTTCATCCAGTCGGCCAGCTTGGCAGCAGCTACGTCAGGGTCTTCTTCAATCTTGATGCCGGCTTGTTTGGCTGCCGGTAAAGAAAACTCAACTATGGCTGTTTTATTGTCAGCAGCGGCGGCAGCAACTGTAGCCACCGGTTTTTTCTTGGCCTGCATGATACCCTTCATGGAAGGATAACGGGGTTCGTTCCAGCTTACCTGACTGGATATTACTGCTGGCAGGCTAACTTCGGTTACTTGAGTTCCGCCATCAGCTTCACTGGCGGCAACAGCTTTACCCCCGGCAATATCCAGGCTGGTTATGACGTTGATATGGGGGAAACCAAGAATCTCTGCAATGCGGGTAGGAACCTGAGAAGACCCGTCATCAGCAGCGACATGACCTGCCAGCACCAGATCCGGATTCTCATCTTTAATAGCAGCAGCCAGAGCAACTGCCCGGGCATACTCATCGGCGCCTGGATCCTGGGTAATCAGTATACCTCTGTCTGCGCCCATGGCAAGAGCGGTGCGGATCGCGTCCATAGCCTTGTCAGAACCGGTGGAAACCACCACTATTTCCTTGGCGACGCCCTTTTCCTTCAACTGGATAGCACCTTCAACCGCTACTTCATCATAAGGATTAATAATCAGATTAATACCGGCGTCGGCAATTTTGCCATCCTTTAATTCAATTTTGGCTTCTGTGTCAAATGTCTGCTTAACACATACTAGAACCTTCAAGTTCATTCCTCCTTTTCAACTAATAGTTTTTAAATGTGCTGAACTGCAAATAATAGTCCACCGAGAAGCAAAACTAGCCCTCTCCATCACCCCCATGATCAAGAATCTATATATTTTTGCCCACGGCAACATTACCGCCAGGGTTAAAAATATAATTAACAGTTCAAAAAAATAGGCATGTCACTAATATCGTTCGATATTGATGGAATTTTTCCTGCTTTTTTAAGTTAAATGATAAAGATTTTGTTAATTTCGTAGCAATCTTATATTTTTTGATAAAAAAACGTAGCAATCGACTGTAAGCCCAGTTCCCGGGCTTGAAATATCTGTTCTGTGCTCCCGATAAATAGAATCCCTCCGGGGCGCAGGGCGTCGCAAAATTTCCGATAAAGTCCCTGCTTGCTGGCCTCAGTGAAATATATTACCACATTACGGCACAATATGAGATCAAAAGCTCGTCCGAAGTTGTCTTTAAGCAGGTCCTGCTGCTGAAAGCGAACCATCTTTTTAATGCTGTCTTTTATACAATAAAAATTTCCCTCCGGTAAAAAGTATTTCTCCAGATAATAAGATGGCAATGTTTGCACGGCTTTACTCGAATAAATGCCCAAAGCCGCCTTTTCCAGCACTTCATTATCAATATCGGTAGCCAGAATCTGGTCGCTTAAATCAATACGGCTTTCATTGCACATCATAGCCAGGGAATAAGCTTCTTCACCTGTGGAACAGCCGGCACTCCAGATTTTTAATTTTTTATGGTCTTTAAGCAGTACCGGTATAATCTGCTTTTCCATTATATCCCAGTGATTGGCATTACGAAAAAACTCTGATACATTGATGGTTATATGATCCAAAAATTTTCGATATATTTCATGATTGCTGCTCAATAAGGCAATAAAGCTCTTATAATCATCGGTCTGCACGGTGCGCATAAAACTATTGATGCGCCGCTCCATCTGCGGTCTTTTATATGATTTCAGATCAATTTTGCTAAGCGCTTCAAATTTGCGTATAAATACATCCCACTCATCTTCCAAGCAAAATCCCTCCCAGAGGTATTTGTAAATAATTGAGAAAAATGTTCAGCACCGCTTTAGATGATTCGTTCCAGAGCCCGGTTAACTGCAGCCACGGTTTTTTCTATATCATCCTCATCATGGGCGCAGGATAGAAAGCTGACTTCAAACTGAGCCGGAGGCAGATATACCCCTTCTTTCAGTAATTCACGATAGAATTGAGCATATTTTTGGGTATCGCATTTCATTACCGTTTCATAGCAGCACACCTCTTCATTGGTAAAGAAAACACAAAACATGGAACCCAGCCGATTTACATTATAATAAAGATCATGCTCTTCAAAAGCGCTTTTTACCCTGGTGGTAAGGACATAAGTCATTACTTCCAGACGGTCATACCAGTCGCTGTCCTTAAGCATACGCAGAGTGGCAGCGCCGGCAGCCATAGCCAGAGGATTGCCGGAAAGGGTTCCGGCCTGGTATACATCTCCGCTGGGAGCTACCCGATCCATAATATCTTTCCGGCCGCCATAAGCCCCTACCGGCAATCCGCCCCCGATTATTTTACCCAGGGTGGTCAGATCCGGGGTCAGGTTGCAATAATTCTGGAACCCGCCATAGCAAAGGCGGAAACCGCTTATTACCTCGTCAAATATTAACAGACTGCCATTGAATTCAGTAATACGGCGCAATCCTTTTAAAAATTCCCCTTCCGGGAGCACTAACCCCATATTGCCGGCAACGGGCTCAACGATAACCGCCGCTATATCCCGGCCCCATTCTTTAAATAAATTTTCCACCGACTCCAGGTCATTGTAGCGGGCAATCAAGGTATCCTGCACCACCGCTTCCGGAACACCCGGACTGCTGGGAACACCTGCGGTCAAAAGACCGGAACCGGCCTTAAGCAAAAAGGCGTCGGCATGTCCGTGATAACAGCCCTCAAACTTTATTATCTTATTTCTTCCGGTATAGGCCCGCGCCAGCCTGACGGCGCTCATGGTGGCCTCGGTCCCGGAATTAACCATGCGTATTTTTTCTATTGAGGGTATGGCCTCAGTTATAAGCTGGGCCAGTTCAACTTCCCCTTCACAGGGAGCCCCGTAACTGGTTCCCCGCTGGGCGGCCCGGCATATGGCCTCTACTACCTCAGGATGGCTATGGCCCAAAATCAGTGGGCCCCATGAACCTACATAGTCAATATATTCATTGCCGTCCACATCATAGATTTTAGAGCCTTTACCCGCTTTGATAAACACCGGATTCATGCCTACCGCCTTGAAAGCCCTGACCGGACTGTTTACTCCACCTGGTATCAGGCCCTGCGCCTGGGCGAATAGCTGTTCAGATTTTTCCCTTTCCATTTTTATTTCTCCTTATAAATCGGTATTTAATTATAATCGGAAATATGCCTAAAATACACCCCTTGTCCAACCCTTAATGACC
>DHCD01000010.1:22648-48623 GCA_002398105.1 Syntrophomonas sp. UBA4911 | reverse complement strand
GCGGAATTATAATTCATATTCCATACTGACTTTTCTCAGTTCGCGAATACTCCTGATAATAATATAATCCTTGATACCCGTCTGCCAAGCCATATCTTCTACCAGTTTTTCCAATTGCTTATCACTGCCGGCATGTATCATGGTAAAAAAATTATATGCGAACTCCTCGGGCACATCCCTCAGATAGCAGTGACTTACCTGATCATAGGAAGCCATTTTCATCCCTATCCGATCGGCATCCTCGGTGTTGATTTTCCAGACTACCAAGGCATTGGCGGTAAAGCCGGCCTGGTAATGGCCCAGTATGGCGGCAAACCTTCTTATTATTCCATGTTCCTGCCAATGCCGGATACGAGTGATTATTTCCTCCTCGCTTAAATCAAGGCTCTGGGCCAGGGGAAAAAAAGGGCGGGACTCCAGCGGAATATCACCCTGAACAAATTTAATTATCTCCCGGTCCCGTTCACTGATCTTCATCGCTATCCCCCATGTTTAAGCTTACTTTTATCTTGTAGCGTTTTAAGGTCGGCATGGAAAAAACCTTGACTCCGGCGGATTGTTCGATGTTATATATAATAGCCATGGCCTCTTCATATGACGGAGCCGTCAAAGTAAACCAGATATTATACTGATGATCCCGGACATAATTATGGGTTACCCCCCTATGGGCGTTTATCACCCCGGCTGCTTCATCTATACGTTCCGCTTCGACCTTACAGGCACAAAGGGTAGAATAATAACCCATTTGGCGTGAATCCAGGATAGCGCCGGTCCGCCGGATAACTCCGTCTTTTTTCATACGGCGCAGGCGTTCCAATACCTCAGCCTCGCTAATATTCAGCCTTACCGCCAGATCCTGATAAGGATGGGGGCTTAAAGGGAACTCGTTCTGCATAATATCAAGCATCCTGCGATCTACCCGGTCCAGGCTATTCATGGCCTTCACATCCTTTAGGCCGGTAAAGACACCATTCGTCTTCAGCCATATAGTCGCCGCTGTAATAATAGGCTCGGGCCCGGCAGCCCCCACAGCGATCATTGTAATCACAGCCGCCGCACTTGCCCTTGTATTCAGTTGTGCGCAGCTCTTTCAGAATAGAGTTTTCATGCCAAATGACATCAAAAGCTCTATCTTTGACATTACCCAGACGAATGTCCATATAGGCACAGGGCTGCACATCCCCCCGGGGACTTATTATACAATAGCTGATACCGGCCAGACATCCCCGGGAAAAACGCATCGGTATCCCTTTTTTATCAGCCACCCGCATAAATTGGGGAGCACAGGTAGGTTTTATTTCAATATTGACCTGCTTCTGCTTCTCCATTAAACGGGCAATGGTCTTTTCATATTCTGCCACCTTCAAGGCCTCGTCTTCTATATTTACTGCCCGTCCGGCCGGCACCAGGAAAAAGACATGATGCGCCATGGCGCCAATCTCTATGGCAAAATCAGTAATACTCTCCAATTCGTTAACATTCCAGTCCATAACGGTAGTATGGATCTGAAACGGGATACCCGCACTTTTAAGGTTTTCCATACCCTTTAAGGTAAGTTCATAAGCCTGATCCAGCTTGCGGAAAGAATCGTTTTTTACTGGGTCCAGGCTGTCCAGACTCACCCCGGCAGCCATAAAACCGGCCTCTTTCAGCTTGGTCGCCACTTCCGGGCTGATCAGGGTACCATTGGTCCCCAGTACCGCTCTCAGACCCTGTTGGGTGGCATAGGCTCCCAGTTCATAAATATCGTCCCGCATCAGAGGCTCTCCGCCGCTGAAAATCATAATGCGGAAACCGGCTTTTTTAATTTCCCGGATGAGCTTTTCAGCCTGCCCGGTATCCAGTTCTTCCGCCAGCCGAGCACCGGCTTCCCGGTAGCAATGATCACAAAACATATTGCATTGATTGGTTGTATTCCATGATACCAGCATACTATCGACTCCTATTCTGCGGTTTTCCGGATCA
This sequence comes from Syntrophomonas sp. UBA4911, assembly GCA_002398105.1. Taxonomy (GTDB): domain Bacteria; phylum Bacillota; class Syntrophomonadia; order Syntrophomonadales; family Syntrophomonadaceae; genus UBA4844. The sequence goes on along the minus strand of DHCD01000010.1, from coordinate 46,658 downwards.
CACTCCGGAAATCTCATCAATGCTCAAATAGCAGGCCGGATCTTCCGCCCAGAGGTCGCCATGCACAGCCTGCGCCCTTATCCGGCAGCCTGAACACAGACTTTTGAAATGACAGGCGGCGCATTTCCCCTTGACGTATTTTTCTTTGTTCCGCAGTTTTATCATCAGCTCATCGTCCGAGGTCCAGATCTGACTAAACGGTTTTTCACGAACATTACCTACGGTGTAATCCTGCCAGAATTGACAGGGATGGACATTACCCTGGGGGTCGACATTGGCAAATTTGGTTCCTGCCGAACAGCCGCCGTGCATCTGCAAGAGCCGGATGATTTCGCCGGCCCGTTCGGGCTGATGTTTTTTAATATAGTTATACAGGTAAATGCCGTCGGCATGATTATCAGTGGTCAATATTTCAACTTCAACTCCCTGACGGTGAAGTTCTATGGTCTTACGGCTGACCATTTCCAGGACGGCTCTTTTCTCATCCTGATCGGTATCAAGCTCTGCCATCTGTTCTCCTCGACCCGCATAGACCAGATGGTACATACAAAAGCGGGGTATGGATTCTCGCTCAATAATATTAAATATCTCCGGCAGATCGGCCTGATTCAGTTTGTTGACGGTAAAACGTATACCCGTCTTGACCCCGTTTTTCATACAGGCCTTAATGCCTTTCAAAGCATCGGCAAAGGCCCCCGGGCGATTTCTGAAATTATCATGAGTAGCAGGGGCTCCATCAATACTGATGCCTACATATTGAAATCCGGCCTCTTTAATCTTTACCGCCATAGCATCATCAATAAGAGTTCCGTTACTGGATATAACCGGCCGCAGCCCCAGTTCGGCAGCTAGTCGGCCCAATTCCATAATATCTTTGCGGATCAGGGGTTCGCCACCGGAAAAAAGCAATACCGGCGCTTTCATGGCCGCCAGGTCTTTAATAAATATTATGGCCTCTTCCGTGGTTAATTCATTTCTATACTGCTGATCCTCGGCATTAATATAGCAATGCTGGCAGCGCAGATTACAGCGGTTGGTAACATTCCACACCACCAACGGACGATTGCTGTCGGAAAATTGGAGCAACTGAGGGGGCAGATTTTGCTGACCGCTGTATTTTATAACCTCAGAGACGGTTGCCGTACCGCATAGCAGTTTAGTACATCCAATCATTCTTTATAACCCTCCCTCTCCCGGTTTGATCATCTATTACGGCTGTCATCTGTAATTGCTGCCAGGAGACCGTTTATAGTATATTCCCCGGCTGTAATATCTACCTTAAAGCCATGGGATTGGGCCGTTTCCGCCGTAACCGGCCCTATACAGGCAACCCTGGCCCTGTTATTCAGGCTCAGAACTTTATCCTTCCCTACCATTCTAACAAAATTACTGACCGTTGAGGAACTGGTAAAAGTTAAGTAATCCACCCTGTTTTCAAATATTTCGGTCATTCTGGCCTTATCTATCCGCGTATCAGGGACAGCTTCATAGAGTATCACTTCATTTACATGAACCCCCCACTGCCGGAGAGTCTCCGGCAATACTTTTCTGGCCCCCCGGGCACGCGGTAAAAGTACCCATTGGCCCTTTGTGACTTTACTTCTAAGTTCTTTCAGTATACCTTCAGCTTTATATTCCTCCGGCACCAGCTCAACTTTGAGGCCTTTGTCCTGCAGGCTGTTCCTGGTAGCGGGCCCGATGGCGCAGAGGTTAATGCCGTGCAGGGAGCGGATATCAAGGTCTGCGTTTTTCATCTGGGCAAAGAATACGTCAACCGCATTAACACTGGTAAATATGATCCAATCATAGCTGTCCAGATGCTGATAGGCGTTATGCAAAGCACTGAGATCTTCCTCTGGCTTAATCACTATGGAAGGGAATTCAATAGCCTCTCCGCCCAGATCATTAATGGCTTCAATCAGTCGGCTGGCCTGGGCCCTGGCCCTGGTGACCACAATCCTCTTGCCCCACAGGGGTTTATATTCCAGCCATTTCAGTTCAGAACGCAGATTGACTACTTCTCCTACCACAATTACGGCCGGCGGTTGGAGCGAAGTCTCCCTTACCTTCATATTTATATCTTCCAGGGTGCCGGTCAGCACCTGTTGCGCGGGAAGCGTGCCCCACCTGACCAGAGCTACCGGAGTAGTGCCGCTCCTGCCATGGGCCAGCAGCTGCCGGCAGATAAATTCAAGATTCTCTATCCCCATCAGGAAAACCAGGGTATCCGTACCCTGCGCCAGTTCTCTCCATTTTATTGAACTGGCCTCTTTATCCGGCTTTTCGTGACCGGTTATAATAGCCAGACTGGAAGCAGCGTCACGATGAGTGACCGGAATACCGGCATAGGCCGGTACGGCAATAGCTGAACTGATTCCCGGTACAACTTCAAAGTCATATCCATGTTCTCTTATATAAAGGGCTTCTTCCCCACCCCGGCCGAAGAGAAAAGGATCTCCCCCTTTAAGCCGGACAACTATCTTACCCTGAGCTGCTTTTTTGACCAGCAAAGCATTGATCTCATCCTGAGAAAGGGCATGTTGGCCCGATATTTTGCCCACATAAATATATTCCGCTGCAGAATTGCCCAAGGCCAGTATACTCTCACTCACCAGACGGTCATAGATAATGACTTCAGCCTTTTCCAGTATCTTTTTCCCTTTCAGGGTAAACAGTCCGGGATCACCCGGTCCGGCCCCCACCAGATATACTAAAGCTTTTCTGTTCATCAGCCTACTCTCCCGTATTCCGAATATCATCCAGGACCTTGTCTGCACCCATCCGCAGTAATTCCATAGCCAGTTGTTCCCCCAACCCCAGGGCCTGGTCGCGGTTTCCCCTTTTACTGCCGCGGAATACCTGGCTGCCGTCAAGAGAAGCTACCAACCCTTCAATAGCAATATGGTCCTCCTGAATTTTGGCATAACATCCAATCGGCACCTGACAGCCGCCTTCCAGTACCCGTAAAAATGATCTTTCCGCCCCGGTAGCCAGACATGTATCGGCATGGTTGATCTCATTCAAAAGTTCCAGATTACCGCTGTCCTCTTTCCTGACTTCTACGGCTATAGCTCCCTGACCGACCGCCGGCAATATTAGGTCGGAGGATAAAAAATCGCTTATAAGTTCTGCAAAACCTAATCTTTTTACTCCGGCATAAGCCAGAACTATTCCGTCCAGGTTCTCTTCCTGCATTTTGCGGATACGGGTTTCCACATTTCCCCGCAAGTCCACCAGTTTTATATCGGAACGCGCCCTTCTTATCTGGGCTATGCGCCGTAGACTGGAAGTACCTATAACTGCGCCTTCCGGCAAATCTGCAAAACTCAAACCCCGACGCGCCAGCAAAACATCTCCGGGATTTTCCCTTTCCAGGACAGCACCCAGACAAAGGCCATTACCCAGTGCCGAGGGTAAATCCTTCATGCTATGTACCGCCATATCAATTGAGCCCTCAAGCAGTTCTTTTTCAATTTCTTTCGTAAACAGGCCTTTGTCTCCTATACGAGAGAGAGAGACATCCATAATCTTGTCTCCGGTGGTCCGGATAGTTTTGACCTCAACCTTCAGCCCGGGAAATACCTGTTTAAGCTGAGCCGCTACATATTCTGTCTGCCACCGGGCCAGCTTACTGCCCCTGGTTCCCAATATCAGATGTGCCATATTGGTTCAGCTCCTCTAAATTGATTTGCAGGCCGAAAAGATTCTTAACCACTTCCGCGTATAAATGTCCCTGACTCTTGCCGGCCATTTCTTTCAGATTCACCATCGGAGCATGCAGAAGCTGACTAATAATCGTGTTGGCCATGGAGCTGATAATCTTTTCTTCCTGTGGGGATATTTTCCCCAAGCGATTAAAAGCTTTCCTGATTTCCTTTTGTTTGATGTCTTCACCTCGGGCTCTTAAAGCCTTTATTACCGGAACCACACACAAACTGTCGAGCCATTGGCTGAAGTCATTTATCTCAGCCGCAATAATGCGTTCCGTCTGGCGGATGGATTTTTGCTTTTCCAGATTGTCGGCATTGACCACGTTCTGCAGATCATCAATATCATAAGTAAAGACGCCTTCAATACTATTTAAAACCGGGTCAATATCCCGGGGTACGGCAATGTCAATCATGATGATTCTTTTTCCCTGCCGCGCCTGCAGCACCTGGCCGCAATTATCCTCCCGCACCACATAACGGCGGGCAGCGGTACAGCTTATAACAATATCAGCCTGACCCAGCTCCGTCGTCAGAAGGTCAAAGCGAACGGCGCGGCCGTTAAAAACCTTGGCCATAGCAAGAGCCTTGTCATAAGAACGGTTGGATACTATTACCGATTGGATTCCATTTTCCATCAGGCAGCGGGTAGTTAGTTCACTCATTTCACCGGCGCCAATTACCATTACCGTTTTTCCCTGAAGATCACCCAGTATCTGCCGGGCCAGCTCGACTGCGGCAAAGGGAACCGATAAGGGCCGTTGGTCAATTTTCGTTTCAGTTCTGACCTTCTTGCCGATATAAATAGCTTTTAAAAACAAGGAGTTGAGCACTCCATCGGAAGCATGAGCTGCAACCGATGCCTGATAGGCGTCTTTCACCTGGCCCAAGATCTGGTCTTCTCCCAGAATCATGGAGTCCAGGCCGGCTGTGACCCGGAATAGATGAGCTATAGCATCATAGCAATTAGGCTGATAAAGGTATTGGGTCAATTCCTGGTCGGTCATCCCGCTGTAACGGGCCATGAATTGCCTTAAAATCTCCATACCGCTTTCAATATCGCGGCAGGTTGCATATATTTCGGTACGGTTACAGGTGGCAAGTATTACGGTTCCTTCAATTTCAGGCTGATCTTTAAAGTAAGCATAAGCCTGGTCAAGACTGGTTCCACAAAAAGCAAACCTCTCCCGTATGCTTACCGGAGCCGTCCTGTGACTTAGTCCCGCCAAGAGGACATACATTCTTCCATCCGCTCCTTTACTCTCTCTCCATCCCCCGATTTCAGCAAATCCAAAATATCGGAATCCACCAGAGTTTGAAATACCCTCTTGCGCTTTTCTATATCAGGAATAACCTGTTTTATATAGTCGCGCTGTTTCCCCAGGATATCTACAAATTGTCCGTACTCTTCACCGATAAGCTCTTCCAGTTGCTCCCGCAATTTCCTGGCGAACATGGGACTTTTACCTTCAGTGGAAATCCCCACTACCAGCGAATTTCTCCGTACCACCGCCGGTACATAAAAATCGCAATTGGGCGGGTCGTCAACCGCATTTACGAGAATCCCCCGCTGCCGGCATTGCCCGACAATTCCCCTATTAACCACAATATCATTAGTTGCCACAAAAACCATAAAAATATGGTCCAGATCACTGGTAATAAACTCCCGCGCCTGCCAATCAATCAAGCCCTGACTGAACCATTGGCGGATGTTCTCTCCAGCTTCCGGACTAATTACCCTGATATTGGCATCATAGTTTAGTAAATCATGTACCTTACGCTCTGCTACCTGGCCCCCGCCTATCACCAGGCAACTTTTTCCGGCCAAATTAACAAATATCGGAAATAAATGCATTATCTCTTCACCCTGTCCATTACTGTTAAAAAAAAGGTCTGAACCCAGACCGGCTATTTATCCTTCTTTTCTTCCAGTTCATCTAATTCTTCTTCTTTGGCCTTTCTGAAATTCTGCAGGGCCTTGCCCAGAGATTGTCCCACCTGGGGCAGTTTTCCGGGACCTACTATTATTAATACTATTACCAGAATCAAAATCAATTCCCAGGGACCGAAATTCCCAATTAAACCAAACAAGATTTTCCCTCCTCTATTTAACCATTACTCGCCCTCAATTTATCCATTCTTTAGTGTAATTATGACAAATAGTAATTGCTTTGTAAAGAAGCCGCGCTATGCTCCCAATTCAGGAACAGTGCGTTTTTTACTCACTGCCTGGGCTGGGTTCACCCCCCGTCTTTCTAGGTTTAGCAAACTTGGATACCCATATGCTTACTTCATAGAGCAGATAAACCGGACCGGCCATCAACATCTGCGAAATTGGATCCGGCCCCGGGGTGAGAGCCGCCGCCAGTATAACAATAACCAGCAGGGCATACTTGCGATTGCGGGCCATCGCTTCGTAGCGTACAATTCCCAGCTTGCTCAGGAAGAAGACCACCACCGGCAATTCAAAAACCAAGCCGAAAGGAATGGTAAACGCCAGTACAAATGATACATACTGGTCGATTTTGAACATAGTATCCAGGTTTTCACCGACAATATATATGAAGAAATTTAAAACCAGGCTTAAAATCCCAAAATAGGCAAAAAGGACTCCAACCGTAAATAATCCCACGGTGAGCGGTATGAATATATAGACGTACTTTCTTTCTGAAGGATACAGGGCCGGTTTCAAAAACCGCCATAGGGCCCAGATGACTATAGGGAAAGCCAAAACAAAGCCGCAATAAAATGACAGCTTGAGTTTGACAAAAAAGGCCTCGGTCACTGCGGTTACGACCAAGTTTTCATTTAAGGAACGCAGAGGCAAAGTGATAATGGCTAAAATCTGTTCGCTATAGTAGAAACAGAAAATTGCTGCGATAATTATTGCTGCCGCCACTATTATGAGAGATGACCGCAATGCTTCCAGGTGTTCGATTATGGTTTGTTTATCTTCTGCCGATAAATCCCTTAAAGCCACGTTTTATCACCTTTCTCTTAAAATTCTCGAGCCAAAACAAAATCAGCCAGATCATACAGGGTTTCTTTTACCGGTGCATCAGGGAGCAAGTCCAGTTGTTTCTGAGCTTTGAAAGCAAAATGCTGGGTAACCGCATAGGCGTAATCAATACCATCGGAACCGCTGACTATCTCAACAATACGCGGGGTATCCTTTACACAGGCCTCCGGTGAAGCCAGCAGCCGGGCCAGTTCCTCCCTCTGGGGGTCATATTTCAAGGCATACAGCGCCGGCAAGGTAATCACCCCCTGCCGTATATCACTGCCGGTAGGCTTTCCCAAAGTCTTCTCATCGGCAACAATATCTAAAATATCATCAGTTATCTGAAAGCCCATACCCAGATAATAACCGTATTTTCTCAAAGCCGTAGTTTCATGAGGGGGAGCATGGCAGATCATCGCTCCCAATTCGCAGCTTACCGATATCAATAATGCCGTCTTGCGTTCGATTCGGCGCAGGTAATTCTTCAAGCCCAGATTTACGTTATAACAGCTCAGCATCTGTATAATCTCGCCTTCACAGATCTTCATGCTGGCCTGGGCCAGAACATCCAGCACATCACTGCGCTGATAGGTGGATATCAGGGACAGTGCCCGGGCCAGAATATAGTTGCCGGCATAGATGGATACCCGGTTCCCCCATGCGCTCTTTACCGTTTCCGTACCCCGGCGGATGGATGAATCATCTATTACGTCGTCATGAACCAAAGTAGCCATGTGGATCAGTTCCAGGGCTACGGCAGCCGGAATCACCTCGTCCAACTCGTTGCGGTAGAGCTTGGCCGCCAGCAGAGCGAACGCCGGTCTCATCCTCTTGCCTCCGGCTTTAATCAAATGTACTGCAGCCTGATTCATAAGATGCAGTTGACTATCAAGATTTCCAGCCAAACAGGACTCGACTGTGGCCAACTCTTTTTCCACCGGTTGAAAAAATTTCAGCTCAGGCATATATCTCTCCTCTGAGGCACAATTAATCTTATTATAAAGTCAAGGGTATTGATTCCGATATTATCTATGTCTTAGCGGTAACGCTCAAACAGATTATTTTCCACCTGCAGCAAATCCAAAACTTTGCCTACCATAAAAGCCACCATATCATCCAGACCGGCAGGCCGGTGATAAAAAGCCGGCATAGCTGGAACTATTTGCACCCCTATTTCCGATAAGGCCAGCATATTGCGCAAATGAATAGTATTCAGGGGCGTCTCCCGGGGAACCAGAACCAGTTGTCTCCGTTCCTTGACCATTACATCGGCGGCCCGGGTTATCAAATTAGCAGCGCTGCCATGAGCAATCGCCGCTAAAGTAGACATACTGCAGGGCATAACCAGCATTCCCTGGTTGATGAAGGACCCGCTGGCTACCGGAGCTGCAATATCGTCATTATTATAGTAGAACAGATTATCTCCGGGAATATGGCGGTGAAAAACCTCCTCGCGCCCGGCAGTGAAATCCCAGCCCAATTCCTGGTCCAGCACAATGCAGGCAGCATCACTGGCTATCAGATGAACTTCGAAATCTCTGGCCAGCAGCTCCCGGGCCATGCGAACCCCGTAAACCACACCGCTGGCTCCAGTTATAGCTAGAATCAACCGCTTCAATAATTTATCCCCCTGTGCAACAAAAACTTTCCGCTCACTTTCGGCTGTTCTCCACCGTGCAGCTTACAATCATAAACAACAATCATACCGCTTCAATCATTTATCTAAGATTCAGCTTTTTGGTAACCGTCCCGCGCACCGCACTCCGGATTATTTTTATAGTGTCTCCCGCTTCACCAGAAAATGTCCATCAGAGTGGTAATAAAAATCAGCAGCCCCACATAGTGATTTATTCTGAAAGAAGCAAAGTTTACCCGGCTCAAATCTCCCGGTTTTACAATCAGGTGTTCATAAGTCAGAACTATTCCCGCCAACAACACGCCGCCATAATAGAAAAATCCAAGCTTAAGGATAATTCCGGTCATAACTAAAAAAATAACGGTACAGGCATGAAAACCGGCGGAAAAGGCCAAGGCCCCCTTCTCTCCGAAACGGGCGGGAATGGAATAGAGATGGTGCTCCCGGTCAAACTCAATATCCTGACAGGCATACATGGTATCAAAGCCGGCAATCCAACAGGCAACCGCCAAGCCTAAAACCAAGGGCTGCAGGTCAAAGGTTCCGCTTATGGCAAACCAGGCGCCAATCGGCCCAATGCCAATAGCCAATCCTAGAATAAAATGACACCACCAGGTAAATCGTTTGGTATACGAGTAGGCCCATAAAATTACAACTGCCACCGGCGCCAGTTTAAAACAAAGGGGATTTAGCTCTGCCGCAGAATAAAAAAGCAGAGCCAGGGAAAGCAGAACCATAACCCATACCTTATTAAGGGAAAGCTTCCCTGCCGGCAGCACCCAGCTGGAAGTACGGGGATTAGCCCGATCTATATCCAGGTCGATCAGACGGTTAAGACACAGCGCAGCTGTCCTGGCCCCTACCATAGCCAGAGTAATCCAGATCAGCTGGGAGATAGCAGGCATGCCTCCAATAGCCAGAAACGCTCCCAAATAAGCGAAAGGGAGCCCGAACAGCGTATGCCCAAAATCCACCATATCCAAAATATATCTGATTTTAGTCAATGCCGTAATCACTCCATTTTTGGTCTACCAGAGCAATTATTTCCTCACTCATCCTGATATCTTCCGGCCATTCCCGATTATGTCCTTCCGCCGGCCATTTTTTAGTAGCGTCAATACCCATCTTGGAACCATAGAAAGGAAGCGGAGCCGAATGATCCAGTACATCCAGCGGGCCCTCCACTATCATGGTGTCACGGCGAGGGTCGACATTGTTGAAGACCTTCCACATCACCTCGGATACATTCTGGACATTAACATCTTCATCCACCACCACAATAAACTTGGCGAACATCATCTGCCCCATTCCCCATAAAGAGCTCATTACTTTACGGGCATGACCGGGAAAAGTCTTTTTTATAGAAACCAGAACACAGTTATGGAAAACCCCTTCCATGGGCAAATGCATGTCCACCACTTCGGGAAGCTGAAATTTCAGCAGCGGCAGAAAGATACGCTCGGTAGCCAGGGCCAGATAGCAATCCTCCTGCGGCGGTTTACCTACTATGGTAGCCGGATAAACGGCATTTTTACGGTGGGTTATGCACTTAACATGAAAAACCGGATATTCAGCCGCCAGCGAATAATAACCGGTATGGTCGCCAAAAGGCCCCTCAATTCTCCGCTCCACCGGATCGACATAACCTTCCAGCACTATTTCCGCATCTGCCGGTACTTCCAGATCCACGGTCCGGCAACGCACCAGATCAACCGGCTGCCGGCGCAGGAAGCCTGCAAATATAAGTTCGTCAATATCCTTGGGCAGAGGAGCAGTGGCGGCATAGGTTATAGCCGGGTCCCCGCCCAAAGCCACCGCGACTTCCGTAACCCGTCCCCGGCTGCAATTTTTTCGGTAATTAGAAGCGCCATCATGATGCATATGCCAGTGCATACCGGTAGTCTGGCGGTCAAAAACCTGCAGCCGGTACATGCCCACATTTCTCTTGCCGCTTTCCGGGTCTTTGCTGTATACCTGGGGCAGAGTTATAAACCGCCCGGCATCACTGGGCCAGCACTTCAGTACCGGTATTTTATCCAGGGAAGGATTGTCGTCCACTACTTCCTGGCAGGCTCCGCCTTTGACTATACGGGGCATAAATGAGGATAGCTGGGCCAGACGGGGCAAAATCTTTACTTTTTCCAGCATTGATTGAGGCACGTTGTCGGCCATCTGAAGTATATCAATAATCTCGGCGGCTATATCATCTAATCGTTCCACTTGCAAACTCATGGCCATACGTTTTTCGCTGCCAAACGCATTCATCAGCACAGGCATGCTTGAACCCCTGACATTTTCAAACAATAAGGCCGGGCCATAGTTTTTGCTTACCCGATCGGTGATCTCTGCTATTTCCAGCTCAGAATCCACTTCTGCGGTAATCTTCCTGAGTTCGCCTTCCTTTTCCAGCCTGTACATAAACTCCTGTAAATCTTTATAAGCCATCTTTCACTCCCCCCAACAGCGGTGGATTATTGCTTCCAGTCACTCGTTCCGCGATCAGACCACTGCAAATTCTCCCCTATCGTAGAAATGGCAATGCAAATCCCGTATAGCCCTTTCCAGATTGCTGTTGGCAATATTATTGCGTTGGTTTACTTTCACAAAAAATTTCTCGCATTCATGAACATGGAATTGAGCCCGCTGTTTTAAAGACGGGGCTTGTCCCAATTCCATCGACATGCCAAAATGAAAGCCCATTTTGTGATATGCCTTACAAATCTCACTATCATAACCTGCCAGTTGGGCGGCAGTCAAAAAGGCCGTGGCATAAAAAGGCGCTCTGGTCTTTGCGGCCACTTCTTCATAACTCCCGCTTAATTTATGCTTGACCAGCATTCCCTGGTTGACCTCAGCGATCATTTGGGTAAAATCGTCCACCTGACTGTCAGCCCTGGTATCAACCAGCGCTTTCAAAACATAGCCGAATAAATAATCGCCGAGTAAAATGCTGAACTGCAACTCCCGGTCATGCTGCTGCCCTTCCTCATCATCCTTAACCAAGGCATGGATACGGTGAGCCAAATAGCAGTTGCGGAAGATATTGGACATAGCTATGGACAGCTGTCGATTATGGCCGGTATATTTATATATGCTCATAACCACAGGCGGAAGAATAACCCAGGTAAAATCATTCTTCAACCTATTGACATAATTATCAATATTATCCCACCAGGGTAAATGGCTATGCTTGAAGGCCTGTTCCAGATCAGCCAGTTCAGCTTTCAATTCCCTGGTAAAAATGAGATTCATCGGCAAAGTTGCCCCCCCCAACTAATCTTAAGCCTATACTATCATTCTACAGAATAATGGCGTTTCCTGCTCATGGAAACTTTTTTCATTATCCTTCGATTGTCAGACGGCTATGAAAAAGGCATCATTCTCTGGTAAATATAGAAGTGCGGGTATTATAAAGTGCGTTTATTAAACATCAGGTGCGATAATAAATTCCACAGCATTTAAATTATAGTCACAATTGGGCAGTCAAGACAAGCAATATTATCTTCTGCAGCATAAAGCAAGGCCTTACTTGCATTTTCCAGCAAATAAGGCCCACTAATCAACACTATATTGCATTTTAAAGTGTCTTCGGTCTACTAAAATAGTATCCCTCCTAAATATTGGCCACCAGGCGCTCCTCCTGGTCTTGCATGATCCCCCTCTTTATTTCGGATGCACTTACATAATCGGCGCCGAACATAAGCTCCAGATACTTGCAGGCATCCCAGGGATCTACTTTTTCGCCGCAGGTAAACACATCAACCGCGGCATATCCCAATTCCGGCCAGGTATGAATTGCCAGGTGAGATTCTGATATCACAACTACTCCGCTTACTCCTTGAGGGCTAAACTTGTGAAACACAAACTCCCTAATCTCTGCTCCAGCCTCCAAAGCGGCATTGACCATGATATCCTCAACTTTTTCGATATCATTCAATACCTCAAATCGACAGCCATATAATTCGGCTAACACATGTCGCCCTAAAGACTGCAATAAATGCGCCTCCCTTCAAATTTTGGATATAATCCCAAACCTCCCTTCCTCAAAAGATACATGTAGAATTTTAGCATATTTCTGTTACATGTCAATGATTTAAACACCCTCCCGATTAGAAATAATCATACCGCCTAAATCGTATTATTACGATGTAAAACCTTGCCGCTTAAACTATAATATATACTTATGCAGGAAAGATTATCATGGTAGTAGAAATTAATATTTTATCTGTGGTCAGGAGGATTTTCCATTTATGAATAAATTGCGGCGCATAATGCCATTACTTTTAATCAATTTGGTAATATTTTGCCTTATTCCCCCTTTTCCGGCTCTGGGTCAAAGCGACGGCCAGGATGGGAAAAAGGTTATAATTCTTATTTCCGATTACATAGGTACCGGCGACCTGGTCAATGCCCATGCCCCCAACCTGGATGCCCTGCTGGCCAAAAGCGGGGCCGGATTAATGAATATCCGCGCCAAAAACAGGTATGCCTCCAGTTCCTACATGTCTCTGGCGACAGGTACACGGGTAGGTACTATTGAAAAAGCCGGATTGTCTTATAACAGCAGGGAGGAAGTTGATTTTGTACCCGGCCGGTTGGATAATTCACCGGCTTCATCCTGGAATGCCGCTCACCTTTTTTCTCTGTTTACGGCGGCCGATCCGCCTGAGGAAGGGGTGGTAAATCTCTTTATTGAACCTACCATAAAGTACGCCGACAGTTATAATCCTTCTTATCAGGTGGGCAATATAGGTTTGGAAGCCCGGGAATTAGGTTATCGCATAGCGGTACTGGGGAACTCCGATAGCCATCGGCTGGTCAACCGCAATTCGGTCATACTGGCTATGGATGAAAAAGGTATCGTTCCCCAGGGCAATGTCAGCCAGGAACTGCTGGAAGTTGATCCGGCCAGCCCCGGTGGGCTGCGGAGCAGCCATGACCAGATAATAGATAATATGCAGGACCTGTTGACAGTCTCCGATATACTCATCATGGACCTGGGAGACACCACCAGAGTGGAAATGAATCGGGAAAACACCTCCGACTATATAGTGGCGGAGCAGCGCAAAAAAGCGGTGGAAAGAAACGACCTTCTGCTGGGCAGGATTATCAGCAGTATAAATATGGAAAAGACCATGCTGATCATGCTTTCCCCTAATCCCAACACGGAGATGCTGACTGCGGGCAATTTTGGTCTTACCCCAGCCATCATATACTCACCGGAGTCAAAGCCGGGGGTGCTTACCTCCAATACTACCCGCCGTCCGGGCCTGGTCAGCAACGTCGACCTCAAGCCTACGATTTTTTCCTATCTGGAGCATAATTACCCTGTTCACGGCATAAATACTATCAAATCAGATAACAGCCTGCAGAAACTTGATCAACAGGCCAACCTGTTCACCCAATTACGAGTGAGCCGTAATCCGCTGCATTATCTATTCATGTTTTTTGCGGTGCTGGGAATCGCAGTCGGAGCCCTGGCCTTTATTGCCGGACGCCAAGAATTCTTCCGCCCGGTAAACTATACGGTATATTGTGCTTTAAGTATGCCCCTGGTGTTCTTATTCATCAGCTTCAGCCAGTATTTTTCCCTGGGCTGGGTTATGCTGCTCAGTTGTGCTTCAGCTATGTTGCTGGCAGCTCTGGTCCATTTCTTATTTAAGGATCCCTTTGATGCTTTGCTGTTCCTTACTTTGACTACCGCCATACTAGTGGCATTCGATACATTTACCGGCTCCCGCTTGATGCTGGTATCGCCCCTTGGTTCCGACGCCATTGCCGGGGGACGTTTTTACGGGATTGGAAATGATTATATGGGAATATTGTTGGCCTGTACCATAATATCCTCTTTACTGCTGCTGGATAAGCTGAAGCATTTGCCCCTTAAGCCATCCCACCAGGCACTAGCGGGACTATTGCCATTAATCGTCGTCAGTGTCGCCATCGGCCACCCCCATTTCGGTACTAATATGGGGGGATTTATAACGGCAGTGGTATGCATAGGTTTTTTCTATATTATTGTCCGCGATCATAAAATTTCGCCCTTAAAAGTATTGTTAATCCTTATTCTGGCCATATTGGCCGTATTTGGCGTAGCTCAGCTGGACGCCATGCTCAATCCGTCTCCATCCCATGCCGGCAAGGCCATAAGCAGCTTCCATTCCGGGGGCGGTCTGGCCGTTCTGCTGGCCATGATAAAAATTAAGCTGGGTATACTGGGAAGCACAGTTTATCACTCCACCTGGAGCCTGGTTCTGCTATTGCTCATTGCCACCCTGATCATATTAAAACGCAGGTTCCCCAACCTCTGGTTCCAACTGGCCGTACACGACAAAGTCATGAGTCATGCCGCCAAATTACTGCTTATTGCTGCCGTTACCGTTTTCTTGGTAAATGATACTGGTGTTATCGCGGCCACAATTATAGTATTATATCTGCTGAATAGTCTCTGGCTCACCTTGAGCCGGAGCAATTATCAGGAACGGGGGTAGAAAACCATGGGTAAAAAGCTGCTGGCAATCCTGGGGCTATTATTCCTGCTCCTGGCCTGTCCCGATCCTATCTTAGCCCAAACTGACGAAGAGAAGGTACATCAGCGCGTCATTATCTACATGATTGATAAGCTGAACTTAAGCGATATTGATCCGGATATTACCCCCCAGCTCTGGTCCATGCAGAATGAAGGCGGGTTGGGACTTTTGAATACTCTAAGCGCCGGGGAGAGAACCAGCAAAAATGTTCCCTGCACCATATCAGCCGGGAAACTGGCCGTGGGCAGCTCTGATGCCGACCTTAATTTTAAAGCCACCGAGATAGTAAATTTCGAAAAGGCTGGAGATATTTTTTTTCGTAATACCGGTTTTTTACCTGCCGATCATAATGTGGTGGTAAGCAGTATTGAAGTAATCAAAAAGAACAACGAAAAACGGGAGTTGGGGCAGCCCGGAAAACTGGGCGATGAGTTGCATGCTATGGGACTTAAAACCGCAGTGATCGGAAATGCCGACTTACCCGGAGATTTCTCCCGCAGCGGGGCTTTAATACTTATGGATTCCAACGGTATAGTGGATAATGGGTTGGTAGGCCGAGAAATGATCAGGAAATCTCAAAATTTTCCTCAATCCAGCGATTACAACAAAATCCTGGAGGCTTTCCGTCAATTCCAAGCCTATGATGTGATTTTAATCCAGTTTGGAGATCTGGCCCGATTGGATCGTGTAGGCAATATGTACTCCAGTCAGCAGCTGCAGGTGGAAAGAAAGAACCGGCTCATTCAAATTGATGCCTGCATCGGTAAATTACAGCCGGAGCTTGACCACCGCGGGGATGCCGTATACGTTATAAGCCCGACTCCGTCACATGACGCCGCACTGCAGGGTGAGTTCCTGACCCCGTTTATTATAGACCAGTCCGGGGTAAAAGGAGTTTTGACCAGTTACTCTACCCGCCGCGAAGGCATAGTTTCCAGCATCAGTCTGAAAAACTCAATTCTGCATTACTTTAACCCTGCTATCCTGGACACCATTTATGCCAGTCCGGCTAATAGTATCATTGACAAGCTTAAATATATAAACCAGCGGGTAGCGTTTGAATATCTTAACCAGGCCTGGCTGGTTACAACTCACGCTGCTTTGATATTCCTCCTGCTGTTTCTGGTTCTGGCCGCACGCTTAAAACATATCTATCCCAAAACCGCTGAATTTCTGCTTTTATACGCAGCGGCCATACCTCTAAGCCTGTTGCTTATGGGTAATTTTGATGTGTTCGACCGCTGGCTATTCCTGCTTATTTCACTGGGGTTAAGCCTGGTTCTGAGCCTTTTTGGCCTTTTGGCCTCCCGGGTGATTAAAACCAGTCCCCTGAGCCTACTGCTGTTTTTGACCATAAGTACCATTGCCCTGGATTTAGTCTTTGATTTGGGCATGCTTAAACACTCAATACTCAGTTACCGTATTATGAGCGGCTTACGCTACTATGGCTTAGGCAACGAATACATGGGTGTCTTAATCGGGTCTACCATAGCTTTATCTGCCTTGGTGCTGCAGAAGACCTATTCCCAGCACAGGCTGTTTATGGTAGCCTTATTATTCAGCCTGGTTGTTTTCCTGATTTCTTATCCCCTCTTCGGCATCAACGTAGGAGGAGGCATAACCGCCTGCATAGGTCTGGGATATACCTATATGCGTTACTCCCAGCATAAAATCAATCTTACCAAAGTATTGTGGCTGGTTGTCGGCACTATGGTTTTGCTAGCAGTTATGGCCGCAATAGATTTGCAACAGCCACTGCAGATACAATCCCATCTGGGTCGAAATGTGAATCTGATCAGAGACGGAGGCTTTGATGGAGGCTTCAGTGAAATCCTGAAGATAATCAGCCGGAAAGCCAAAATGGAATTGCGGCTCATCAATTATAGTATCTTGGGTTGGGTTTTACTGGCATTGGTACTGCTTTTCTCTTATTTTGTGTTCCGTCCGGCCAGCATCATAAAACGGGTTAAAGAACAGCTGCCGGTTATATACAGCAGCCTGCAGGGAATAATAGTGACAATCATTATAGCCATCCTCTTTAATGATTCCGGCATAACAGCTGCCGCGGTATTATCCCTCTATTTCATTCTCCTGTATCTTAAATACTTGCCCCGATGAATACCTACTCCAGTCCGTTCAGGATGTTCTTGATCCCGTGTATGAACTCTTTCTGGTTGCCTTCACCCAATAAATCATATAAATGAACATTAAATTCCTTACCCAGGTTTACCAGGTCACCGGCTATGGCCTCGCCTTTTTCGGTAATAAAAACCCTTATGGCCCGGCGGTCTTCCGGGTCAAGCTGACGCTCCACCAGCTTGTCTTTTTCCAGTTTATCCACCAAAACCGTCATAGAGGAACTATCAATCAAGGTACGATGACCAATCTCTTTTAAAGTTATGCCGTTTTCATCATAAAGACAAGTAAGAACAAACATCTGGGGTATGCTTACGCCATAAGGTTCCAACTGAGCGCTCAAGTGTTTGTCGATTTTTTTCATTGCCGCCCGCATGCTAAAACACAAAAAGGTATAAAAGTCAGTCATCCTCTGTACTCCTTTGCACTAGCTCTGATTGAGCTATGAATATTCTGTTGTAGTATTATACCATATTATAATTTATAAACTGAAGTTAGTAACTTAAATTAAAAATACCGGGCCCACCTTGACATTCAAGTCTTGCATATGGTATTTTAGAATGCAACGCATGGAAATACCATAATACAATGATGAGGATTAGTAGCTTGATTGGATAGTTGCAGAGAGCCGGGGAAGCTGAAAACCGGTACTGAAGATTGAGTGAATGGACCTTTAAGTAGCAGGCTGAAATGGGTTGACCAGATTAGGCTGAGCCGGCCATCCCCCGTTACCGGGAAAAGCGCAACCAGCGCCTGTCGAGCGGACCGTAAGGTCAATAAGGGTGGCACCGCGGAAGCCCCGTCCCTTTAGCGACAGGGGCTTTTTTTATTTTGCGGCTATGGGAGCGGAAGGGCAGCCGTAATATTCCGTAAAAGCCCGGTCTATCGGTTGCGGTATGGCCGGATGTTGATAATCAGCGATGGCATGGCGCAGGGATACGGGCAAATTCGCCATCCCTCGCCTTTATCTCTTTTACCACCTGTTACCGCTGCCCCTCCGCCGGAGGATCGTGGTTTTACATGAATTACAAACATTGGAAAGGATGAGTGTTATGCCTGAGGGCAAGAAGAGGATTTTGACCGGGGACCGGCCTACCGGAAGCCTGCACCTGGGTCATTATGTGGGCAGCCTGGCCAACCGGGTCAAACTGCAGGAGGAATATGAGAGCTATATTATTATTGCCGATGTCCAGGCTCTTACCACCCATTGGGAAAAAGACGAGAACCTGAAACGGGATGTATTTCAGATTACCGGCGATTACCTGGCCGTAGGAATTGATCCTGAATTGTCAACCATTTTTATTCAGAGCATGATTCCGGAGATACACGAATTAACCATGTATTATTCCATGTTCACATCGGTAAACGTTCTGCGTCATAATCCTACGGTAAAGACGGAAGCCGCCCAGCATGGGTTCAGCGATATGACTTACGGCTTTTTGGGATATCCGGTAAGCCAGGCGGCCGATATCAGTATATTCAAGGCTCACCTGGTGCCAGTTGGGGAAGACCAGATTCCCCATATTGAACTGGCCCGCAAAATAGTACGCCGTTTCAACGACCTCTACAAACCGGTGCTGGTGGAGCCGGAGGTACTGGTGGGGGATGTGCCGCGGCTGATAGGACTGGATGGTAAGGCCAAGATGAGCAAAAGTTTAAATAATGCCATCTTTTTAGCCGATACTGCCGATGAGGTATGGCAAAAAATCCGTAACGCCGTAACCGACCCGGCGCGGATTCATAAAACTGACCTGGGACACCCCGAAGTCTGCACGGTTTATGAATACCATCGGGTATTTAATCCCGAAGAAGCCGGGGAAATTGAATCCGATTGCCGCCAGGGCCATATAGGCTGCGTAAACTGCAAAAAGAAATTGAGCGTCCAAATCAACCGCTTGCTGGAACCTATGCGGGAGAGAAGGGAAAAATACGATCATCAAGCTATTCGGGAAATATTGCTGGAAGGAACCAAAAAAGCCCACCGCGTCGCCCTGGATACGATGGCGGAAGTACGGGAAGCCATGGGCATCAATTACCTTGGCTAAAATAATTTACCCCCGGCCCGGGCCGGGGGTAGTGCCTTATTTATCTTTATATTTATCCGGCAGCCAGCTGTTGACCAGTTCCGGGTTCTGTTCCACCCATTTCCGGGCCGCCTCTTCACTGTTTCCCATATCCTCAGCCAGCCCCATGGCTGAAGCCAGGTCCTCCGGGCTCCAGGCAAAGTTATCAAACAGGGTATAAGCATCAGGCATATCTTCCTTCAGGCCTTTTCTCACTATGGTATTAATGGTTTCGGCTTCACCGTAATCCTTCTTGGGGTCATCCAGATATTTGAGATCCCAGCGGGCAAACTTCCAGTGCGGAGTCCAGCCGGTTACAACTACCCATTTATTATTCTCAATCGCCTGTTTCAGTGAAGCGATCATGGTACCTTCACTGCCTTCGACCAGTTCATAATCCAGGTTATAGTCTTTCAGCGCCGCTTCAGTAGCCTTCATAATACCGGCGCCGGAATCAATGCCGATTATTTTGCCATCAAATTTATCCTTTACCGCATTCATATCGGCAATGGAATCAACAGCAACATAATCCGGTACTACCAGACCGATTTTAGCCCCTTCCATACTCGGTCCCAAGTCCTCCACCTGGTCTTTCACCTGTTTCATGTATTCACCATGAGTTAAAGGCAGCCAGGCCGTAAAAATTGCATCCGCCTTTTTATTAGCCAGTCCCTCATACATGGCTGCAGCCGTAACATCCATAATTTCCACTTCATAGCCCATCTTATCTTCCAGAATAACCTTCATGACATGGGTCTCGGCGCTGGCACAGGCCCACTGCACGTAAAGAAGCTTTACCTGCCTGTTGTCCTCCTTACCGGTCTGCTTCCCGTCGCCGCCGCCGCAACCGGCGACACTCACTGCGGCAAAAGCCGTCAGTACTGCCAAAGTGATAATAAATACAGTTCTTCTTTTCATTTTACCTTCTCCTTCCCCCTTGTTTTACCCCAAGGTTTTGGGTTATACGGTCAAGTATTATCGCCAGAATAACTATGGCTACGCCTGCTTCAAATCCCATTCCCATTTTAAGCTGCTGAATGGCTGTCCATACCACCCCCCCCAGTCCTTTAGCGCCGATCATGGCGGCTACCACCACCATTGACAGTGAAAGCATGATGCATTGGTTGATCCCCGCCAATATATTGGCTCGCGCCAGAGGTAATTCTATCTTGAGCAACATCTGCCAAAAAGTTGAGCCAAAGGATTTCCCCAATTCCTCCAGTTCTTCCGGAACCTGTTTTAAACCTAAATCGGTAAGTCTTATGACCGGAGGCATGGCGAAAACAATAGTGGTCAGGACGGCCGGGACTACTCCCAGGCCAAAGAAGGGAATGGCGGGCAGGAGGTATACAAAAGCGGGCAGGGTCTGCATAAAATCAAGTATGGGAGCAATAATCCGGTGGGCGCTTTTATTTTTGGCCGCCAGTATCCCCAGCGGAATTCCTATCAATATACACAGAGCTACCGCACCGATTACCAGAGCCAGGGTTTCCATTGATACTTTCCATAGACCGATATTGTATATAAACATCAGGCCCAATAAAGTAAACAGCGCTACTTTTTTACTGACTAACCACCAGGCCAGCAGAATGAAAACAATTATCAGCAATTCCGGAGGCAGGCTTATTAAAAAACCCTGCAGCCCTTTGATCAATTCTTCCATTCCGTTGGCAAATGCCTGGGTCGACTCCCCCCATTCCGCCTGCAGGTAATCAATAGAGCGATCCGTCCACTCCGCCAGCGGTATACGCGGAATGTTGTCCATAAGGCTACTGTTCACTGATTTCCCTCCTTTCCCCGGCCAGACCGGCTATCACCGATCCCCTTACCAGTACCCCTTTCAGGCTGTCGTCTTCATCAACTACCGCTACCGGCACTTTGGTGTGGGCCAGTACTTCCAGCAGCTCACATAATGGAGTGTCAGGCAAAGCTGCGGGACCATCCTTTTTTATAATCGTGTCCAATTGTCTGATTCCCTGACCCGCAATCCGGGAAGCATCATCCGCATTGACATAACCCAGCAGTTTGCCCCCGCGGTCGGTAACAAACAAAGAGGACATTCCGAATCTTTCCATAATGTGTAAAGCGGTCATGGGGCCGTCTTTAGGGTGAACCACATTGCGGGCCCTCACCATTACCGATGCTGCGGTTAAAGCTTTGGAGTAATTGACGTTTTCCACAAAACGGGCTACATATTCGGTGGCGGGAGATAATAATATATCCTCCGGCTGCCCCATCTGGACAATTGCACCATCCTTCATCAGGGCGATCCGGTCTCCAATCTTCAGAGCTTCATCCAAATCATGGGTAATAAAGACAATGGTTTTCTGCAGTCTTTTTTGGATATCCAGCAATTCATCCTGCATTTCCTGTCTGATCAAAGGATCTAGAGCACTGAAAGGCTCGTCCAGCAATAAAATATCCGGGTCGGTAGCCAGGGCCCGAGCTATCCCCACTCTTTGCTGCATACCGCCGCTGAGACCGGCCGGATAGGAGTCTTCCCAGCCTTTAAGCCCTACCATGGCAATGGCTTGCAGCGACTTTTGCCTGCGCTCAGCCCGTGCCAGTCCCTGTATCTCCAGGCCATAATCCACATTTCCGAGGACGGTGCGGTGGGGCAAAAGGGCAAAACGTTGAAATACCATACTCATTTTTTGGCGGCGCAGCTTTTCCAGCGAGTGCGCCGGCATCCCCGTGAGCTCTTGACCCTCAATAAAGATTTTGCCGGCGGTAGCACTGATTAAACCATTGAGGCAGCGTAGTAAAGTCGACTTGCCGCTCCCCGAAAGGCCCATGATTACGAAGCTTTCACCCGGCTCAATGTGAAAGCTGACATCTCTGACTCCTACCACCTGGCGGGTTTTCTTTTTGATCGTGTTATTATCCTGACCCTGGTTCAGAAGTTTAAGGGCCTTGTTGGTATCTGAGCCATAAATCTTGGTTAAATGTTCTACTTTAATTATTTCCATAAGCAATTCCCTCCTTCATTGATCGGCGGTCAGCAGGCAGACAATAGACTAGCAGGGCTATACGCTGAAGCAAAGCCTCCCAGCCATCGCAGGATAAATATTAGTGCAGTAAATTGAACAGCAGATTTCCCATCGTATTTTTTAGATAGGGCAAAAGATATCTGATGCTGATAAAATTAACATCAGCCTTGGCAGCATTATATGACATATTAAAAATGAGAGGATTTATGATAGTAGGGATCGCCTTCGGAAATGGAAAAAATTTAAAGAAGGCCAATAGATCCTCATTCTCCCCTTTCTGTTGCTGGCGAGGTTAGCTGCCGGATTCGGGTCCAGGGCGACCCTACCAGTTTAATCTGGATTCACCCCAATAAAAGTGGTTCCCCCGCTCCTGGTAATACCAGGATTAAGCCTGAGAATGGCAATTGCCGTTCCATAGGAGTATATAATTGTTTATTTATTAAGTATAACCTTAGTGAGTTGCTTTTCTCAAACCGCGAAAAAAAGTCTATTTTGTTCTGATATATCCTTAGAAGCAGTAAGGCTCATATTAATGACATTATCCTTGATATAACCTGTTTTCCTGTCATTTTTGTAATCAGTTGCCGGTGAAGAAGCGGGTTATTCTTTCCCCTAAATCAAACAGGTCCAGGGCCAAAAATAGTATTATAGCCATAACCAGCATGCCCAGGAGGTTGTATTTTAATCTTTGCTGTTCGATTCTCCGGCGCTCGGTCTCACTTTGTCCCCAGTCCCTTTTCCTGCGGGAATAATACTTGTAATCCATACCTCTGCCTCCTTGATCCTTTAAGCCTTTCCTGTATATTATAAAGCTATAAATGTTGTTTTCGCTTCCCAGGGTGAATAATCTGGGGATGAGAACTGTCTTTTTTGCTGCTGATAAGGTAGAATTTAATATTAGTAGTGCAATAAGGAGAGGATAAACATGCAGGATATCCCGGAATTTCAGCTCAAGTTCATGGGCCAGGAAGAGCATTTGCTGCTGCCTAATGTCACCTCCATCAAAGTAGTCCAGCACCTGTATGACGTTTTGTTTCAATACGCGATAACTCCGGAGGAAGAAAAAAAGCTGCAATCCTTTATAGGATTGATGGAAACCCATATAAAAAGTAAATCCCGAGCGCCGTTTTCCATGCCCGTATCCCAGCTGGCTTTTCTGGACGAAGGTCTGCAGGAGTTGAAATTACTTAATTGGATGCAGCTCAAGGCATCGGTATTTGAAATAATTACTGCCGGCAATGATGATGAAGAACTGGAAAAAATCCTGGAATGGTTGGAGTCCCTATTTACCTTTAACCGCCAGGGGCGAAGCAGCCTTATTTATGTCTATCCCCAGGGGTTAACTGCATATTGATCACTCTGAGGTGGTTAATATAATAATAAAAAAGGAGGCAATCAGGATGAGGGATTTAAAAGGTTCCAAAACTGAAGAAAACCTATGGACAGCGTTCTCAGGTGAATCTCAGGCGCGTAACAAGTATACTTTCTTTGCCAGTCAGGCAGATAAGGAAGGATTCAAGCAAATTGCCGCCATATTTACCGAGACCGCCGATAATGAGAAAGAACATGCCAAACGGCTCTTTAAGTTAGCGCTGGGAGGTTCTGTCCCCCCCACCGTGGAAAACCTGCTCAGTGCCGCCCAAGGTGAAAATGAAGAACACTCCAGCATGTATCCCGAATTTGAGAAAATCGCCCGGGAAGAGGGTTTCAATGAAATCGCCGACATATTCAGGGAAATTGCCGAAGTGGAAGAAGAGCATGAAAAGCGCTACCTGAAACTGCTGCAGAATGTCAAGGATGGCACCGTCTTCAAAAAGGATAAGCCGGTCAAATGGAAGTGCCGCAACTGCGGTTATGTCCATGAAGGTACGGAACCCCCGGAGCGCTGCCCGGCCTGTGATCATCCCCAGAGCTATTACGAAGTACTGGCCGAGAATTACTAGAGTC